>DRPG01000476.1 GCA_011376105.1 Deltaproteobacteria bacterium | reverse complement strand
GAGGAGCTGTGGGCGGTGATCCAGGGCGATCACAAGCTGATCGATCGCCACGGGGGGGGCCCGTCCTACACCCTGTTCGATCTGGCCTTGGATCCCTGGGAGACGATCGATCAGAGCACACAGCAGCCCGGGCGGATGCAGCAGCTCTCAGCGCTGCTGGAGGCCTTCCGGGGGCAGCACGGCGACAGCGCCGGCCCCGAGGTGACGATCGAGGTAGACGACGCGTTGTACCGGCACCTAGAGGCCCTCGGCTACGTCGATCCAGGCGAGGGATCGCGATGATTCTTTGGCTCCCCCCGCTGTGTCTCGGCGCCTGCCGTCCCGCCCCGGCGCAGCTCGAGCCCCGCCCCGGGGTCGCCGGACGCAACGTGCTGCTGGTGCTGCTCGACGACGTGGGCGTCGATCGGATCGCGAGCTACGGGGTCCACCCAAGGCCCGCCCGCACCCCCACCCTCGATCGGCTGGCGGATCGTGGGGTTCGGTTCTCCCGGGCCTATGCCTTCCCCACCTGCTCCACCACCCGCTCAGCTCTGCTCACCAGCCGCTACGGCCGACGCACCGGCGTCAGCCACAACGTCAAGAGCGACGCGAGCAGGGGCCTGCCCCACCGGGAGGTCACCATCGCTGAGGTCCTCGGGGCGGGGGCTGTGCCCTACACCAGCGCAGGCGTGGGCAAGTGGCACCTCGAGCCCAGGGAGGTGCAGTCCGTCGCCGATCCCCTCGCACAGGGCTTCACCAGCTTCTCCGGGCCCCTGGGCAACCTCGAGGCCGACGAGTCCTTCCATGACTACACCTGGCACGTCGGCGATGGCTCGGTCCAGACCCACACCACCACCTACCTGACCACCCGGGAGATCGACGAGGCCCTGGCGCTGCTGCAGCGGCTGCCCGAGCCCTGGTTCCTCTACCTGTCCCTGCACGCACCCCACAGCCCCTGGGATCCCCCCCCCGATGCGCTGCTGGCCGAGCCTCTCCCCGTCAGCGCGCGGGGGCTCTCCGATCGCTACGATGCGGTGCTCGAGGCCGCAGACACCGAGCTGGCCCGGCTGATGGATCAGATCGATCCATCGGACACCCTGGTGATGGTGCTGGGCGACAACGGCACCCCGGGCAAGGTCACCCGCCCCCCCACCAACCCCCGGCGGGCCAAGGGCACGGTGCACGAGGGGGGGATCCGGGTCCCCTGGATCGTGCTGGGGGCGGGCGTCCCCGGGGGGCGGGTGATCGACGAGCGGATCTCGGTGGTGGACGTGCTGCCCACCCTCGCCGAGATGAGCGGGATCGATCTCGACACCCTGCCCGCTCCGATCGACGGTCACTCCCTGTGGCCGCTGCTGCTCGACGAGCCCCACGAGCCCAGGCCCCCGGTGTTCATCGAGAAGTACTTCGTCAACGGCCCCGGGGCCTCGAGACAGGCCCTGATCGAGGACCGCTACAAGCTGATCCGGACCGGGACCGGCGACGAGTCACTGTTCGATCTCCAGGCGCGCCGGACCGACGGCCCGGATCTCCTGGAGGCGCCCCTGTCCCCGGAGGCACAGGAGGCCTACGCCAGGCTCTCGTTCCAGCTCGACGCGCTGGATCGAGAGCTCCAGGGCGGCTGGCTCGACAGCCCCGGCTGCCGCTGACGCCGGGCCCCTCGCCCGGACCCAGCTCCCCGCGTGTGCTCTACGGGCGCACGATGGGACGTCGCCTGTGCTAGTCGTCGATGTAGCCCAGCGTCCGCAGCAGGCGACGCTGATCGTCCTCAAGGTGGAGGACAGCGGGTGGCAGCGCGCGCTCCCGCGAGAGCCGCTCGAGCCGCAGCAGCTGCTCGGTGAGGACGGAGAGCCGCTGTCCGCCCTCTGCAGCCAGATCGTTGCGCTCAGTGGGATCGACGCTCAGATCGTACAGCTCAAGCCGGGGAGGATCCCGCTGGCGGTTTGCGATCAGCTTGAGATCTCCGTCGCGGAGCGAGGTCAGGTGTCGACGCTTGTCGACCTGGCTGAGCACCGGGTGAGACGGGGGGCCTCCACCGGGCCCCAGGGAGGTACCGACCAGCCCCTCGGGCTCGGGCAGCCCGAGGCACTCGAGCAGGGTGGGGAGCAGATCGACGTTGCCCACCGGCGCGGTGATCACCCCCGGCTCCCAGTGGGGACAGCGCACGATCGCCGGGACGTGCACCAGCTCCTGATATAAGGTCTTGCCGTGGCCCAGCAGCCTGTGATCGAGGAACTCCTCGCCATGATCCGCGGTGAAGATCACCACGGTGTCGTCGGCCAGCCCCAGGGCCTCGAGCCGATCGAGCACCCGCCCGATCTGGGCGTCGGTGAACGCGATCTCCGAGTCGTACAGCCGGGCGAGCTGATCCAGATCGGCGCGATCCATCGTCGGCCTCAGCTGGTTGAGGTCTCCGATCGGGGCTCCGCTGACCACGCCTCCGTCATAGTCGCTGCCTGGATCCGGATCATGGTCTCTGTGCAGCAGGTAGGAGAAGTGGGGATCAAAGTAGTGTAGCCAGAGGAAGAAGGGCTCTCTTCGCTGGATGTCGAGCCAGCCCAGAGCCAGCTCGGTGATCCCCGGCGACGAGATCCCGGTGGGCCCGAGCACGTTCGACTCGTCGAAGGTGTCGAAGCCCTGATCGAAGCGCCACTCGGCCCCACAGAAGCTGTGGCTGACCGCCGCCGCGGTCGCCCAGCCCTCGGCCTGCAGCAGCTCGGCGAGGGTCGTGGCGGACTCAGGGAGGGCTGAGCGCTCCCGGGTGATCCCGAGGGTGGCAGGGTACTGCGAGGTCATCAGCGAGCCGATCGAGGGCGTGGTCCACGGCGCCTGGCTCGTCGCCTGATCCAGGCGGATCCCCGAGGCAGCCAGGGCGTCGAGGTTGGGGGAGGTGTCGCGCTCGTACCCCCACGCCCCAAGGTGATCGGCCCGCAGGGTGTCGACCACGATCAACAGCACGTTGTAGTCCCGGCGGACCCGGGGCCCGGGGTGACGGCCGCCGAGGACGAGCCAGGCGATCCCAGCGAGCAGGGCCACGGTGCTTGTGCCGGCGACGAGGGCGGCGATCCGGGTCGATCGTTGGCGATCCATGGCAGCTCCACCAGGCCACCGCCTAACCCGGGGGTCCCACCCCTAAGTCTAAGCCGGGGGTCTCAGGATCCACGCTCCAAAGACCTACCCCGGCGGCTCCGCCCCCTGGGGCTCGCCGGGAGGATCGGGATCGGGGCGAGGATCCAACCTGCACTGGACGAGATATCGGGACCAGACGAGATATATCCTCATGCCCGGGGAGGCCCTATGCTGCGCTGGCTCGGCCCGCTCCTCGTCCTCGCGGCCTGCGGCGGAGACGACAAGGACGATCCCACCCCCCCCGATCCGGGGGCGACGGATCTCGAAGACACCGCGATCGCAGGTCTCTGCGACGGGATCCGCACCTACGATCTCGACGGCCTGGGCTGCGATCAGCTCCAGAGCGCCTACTTCCAGCTCCTCGACGACGCCTCGGCCTGCAGCGGGGACGGAGACTGCCTGTCTCTAGACAGCCGCTGTGCCCAGCTCGGGGGCATCGGCGCCTGCTCCATGCCCGCCAACACCTGTGTCGATCAAGCTGGCCTCGACGCGATCGTCTCCCGCTGGTCCCCCTGCTTCTCTGCGGTGGGCTGCCCCTACGACTGTGGCCCATCGACCCCCGCCTGTGTCGGCGGGCGCTGCGTGTTGCAGTAGCGCGTGCGCCGTCGTCGGGGGCCCGGGGGCCCGGCCCGGCCCAGCGCCTACGCCCACCTGCGCCCACCTGCGCCCACCGGAGCGGATCATGGCCCGACGGGCGGGCTCATGGGGTGAAGCACCCCGCGATCGCCGTCGTAGAAGTACAGCAGCAGCTCCGTCGCGGAGGCCGGGGGCACCGGCACCAGGATCGAGCCATCGGAGC
Source organism: Deltaproteobacteria bacterium (assembly GCA_011376105.1). GTDB lineage: Bacteria > Myxococcota_A > UBA796 > UBA796 > DRPG01. Next base: position 4,085 of record DRPG01000476.1, on the reverse strand, counting down.
GCGCCCGGGCCCGGCCGAGGATCGTCACCTCGTCGGGCAGCGGGGGCTGCAGCACGAAGGCGGCGCCGTCCTGCACCAGGGAGGCCAGGGGGGCCTCGGCTCCTGGAGACACGGAGTACAGCACGGCGACCTCCGCGCCCCGGTGGGGGACCGTGCGCTGGACCCACAGGGCGGTGGATCGGCTGCCGAGGTTCACTCCACCTCGCTCTTCGACGGTCCGGGCCCGCAGCGCCCGGCTGGAGGGCGCCTCGAACCAGGGCACCACCAGCACCAGCTCGCTGCCCCGTGGAGCAGCGCTCGCGGCGCGGGTGAGATCGGCGAGCAGGGCCGACTGGTGCTCCTGGGCGCTCCGGGCCTGGGGATCGACGCCCCACAGGGGGGCGCGGACCCCCATCGCCACCAGGAACATGACCGCGGGGACCTGTCGCACCCCGTCTGCCCCCGCCAGCACCCCCCCCAGCAGCATCCCCAGCGGCGGCAGCAGCACATAGACCTGGCGCGGGAACCAGACCCCCTGGGGTAGGTACAGCACGATCAGGCCGACGAGCCACAGCAGGGCCACCACCATGCCCCCGGGCCTGCGCACCTCAGGCAGCGCCACGGCGATCAACACCGCGAGCCACAGCACGGACAGCACCACCGCCACCGACGTCCCCGGGGCCAGCGGGGCGCGGAGCGCCACGATCGGGGCCAGGGATCCGGCGGTCGCCCAGAGGATCTCAAGGGCGCCCGCGTCGGCTGAGCGGTAGCCCCCAAGGCCGCCCACGACGACGCCACGGACCAGCAGGCTCGCGGGGGCGAGCAGCCCCGTGGCCAGCAGCAAGACCCGCTGTGCCACGATCCCGTCCCGGAGGGGGCGCCCCCAGAGAGCCACCACCAGGATCAAGGGATAGGCCAGGTACCCCACCTCGTGGGTGGCCGCGGCCGCGGTCGCGAGCCCGGCCGCGGCGAGCGCCCGGCCAGGGTGGCCCGCTCCTGTGGGCCCGGGCCTGGGGGTGGCCAGGATCGCGGCCAGGCTCAGGAGGGAGACCATCGGGTAGCCCCTCCGGGCGAGGTGGGGCACCACCTCCTCCCCCAGGGGGTGCCCGGCGACGACCATCGCCGCGACCAGGGCTCCGAGCTCCATGCCCCTCCGGGGGGTCTCCGACCACAGCCTGCGGAACACCGCCCAGGTGGCGACGACGCAGCCGCCGTGCAGGAGCAGATCGGTGATCCGGTACAGCAGCGGATGGGTGCCCACGATCAGGTGATCGAGGGTGAAGCTCAAGGCCGTCAGCGGGCGGTAGCCCACCCGGAAGTGCCGGCTGGCGAAGGTCCACTCCAGGAAGCCCTCCCGCGCAGGATCCGCGTTGGTCACCCACAGGATCGCGTCCCGGGAGATCGGCAGCAGCGGCAAGATGTACCGGTAGGGCCAGATCGCCGCTGCCACCAGGAGCAGCAGGATCGCAAGGTGCGAGGCACGTCGGCGGTCGAGATCCATCCACTCGTCTGGGGTCCGGAGGTGGCGGGGGGCAGCGGCGACGATAGCCTGCGCGGAGGACGTCTGCCTCCACGCCCCGGAGGACAGCGCTCCACCGCCTGGAGCCATGGGTGAACGAAGACCACGTCGCAGGGGTGTACGCGATCGCCTGTGGGGTCCCGCTGGCCCGGGCGGCTGAGGCCCTGGGGCCCAACACCCCGAGACTGACCGCGATCCGACCCGGCGAGCGCGTCAAGATCGCCTCCACCGAGCCTGAGCTGCCGGGGGGAACCTTCGAGGGTCGAGCGCCCCACGGTCCCCTGCCCTACCCCACCCTCAGCTTTGAGCCCGGAGGGGATCGGGAGGCCCGGGAGCAGCGGATCCGGGTGGAGCAGGGGCTGTTCCCGTTCCCGTACCTCGGCCACGGCAGCGCCCGGGCCCCCCGGGGCCTTGAGCTGGTGCTCGTGTTCGAGGAGCCCCCCACCAAGGGCGCGCGGCGTGCGATCGCTGCGAGCGTCCCCGCCCCGCTGGCGGTGCTGGTCCAGTGGGAGAACCGCAGCCTGCACCTCGGCAGTGACGACACCTACGCCGACACCGTCGTGGATCCCGACGCGTTCGAGGAGGCGCTGGAGCGCTGGCTGCGGAGGCTGCACGCAGCCTCTCCCCTGCTGCTGGCGTTCAAGGACGTGCCCGCGCCCCCCGGAGGTCCCAGCGCCTGGAGCCGCGACAGCGCGGGCCGCTTCGGTGAGGTCGAGCCCGTCCTGCGCGAGCTGCCCGAGGCGCTGGAGCGCTGGGTCAGCAAGACCTGGCGCGATCGACGGGATCATCGCGGTCCGGGCCCCCTCGGCGCCGTCGGTGCCGCCGCTGAGCGCGCGTTTGCGTCGATCGTCGATCCGATCCGACCCGAGGGGCCCCAGCTGGGCCGGCTGCGGACCCACGCAGCCCGGGTGTCGGAGATCCTCGCCGGCCTGCCCGACGACGAGGCCTGGGCCGAGCTACGCACCCTGAGCCCGTTCGCACAGCTGTGCGTCCTGGGCGCGACCCCCCGCAGCGCCGCCGCGTTCTGTCGTCTTGCGCCCGCGGGGCGTCGCACCCTGGATCACCTGCGGAGCCTCACCGATCGGATCGAGGATCGGGACGGAGCTGTGGCGAGCCTGCTCGGTGCGATGGCCGACGCCCTGAGCGGGATCGGAGAGGTGCAGCGCCCCGGAGATCTCGACGAGGCCCGCTGTCACTCTGCCATCCCCCTGTACCGGATGGCGACGGCGCGCCAGCCCCAGCCCGGCTGCTGCGCCCGCGCGAGCGCCTGCCTGATCCGCACCCACGATCTCGATCAGGCCCTGCAGGTGGCGACCCTCGGCCTGGCCCACCTCGATCCCCGGGAGGAGGAGACAGGCGAGCTGTCCCGGATCCTGGTGAAGAACGCCCTGGTGGCGGCGACCTCCTCTGGCAGCCGCGAGCAGGTCGGGGCGCTGATCGACGACGCGACCGTCCACGCCGAGCAGGATCCCCACCTCGCGGCCAACCTGCTGTACACCCTGTCCCGGGTGGACATGGTGGAGCGCCAGCGGCAGCTGGCCCGGCGCTGGTGCGAACGCGAGGATCTGACCCCGGCGCTGGCCACCAACGTCCTGTGCGCCCTGATCACCGATCCCCAGGCCCAGCCCGGGGCGCTCGAGGCGCTGGTCACCCGGTCCCTGCAGCACATCCTCGCGGCCCTCGGGGGCCACGCCGATCCGGCCTGGGCTGATCCCCCCCTGCTCGAGAACGTCCTGTGGTTCCTCAACGAGGCTGGCCACGCCGAACAGGTCATCCAGAGCATCGATCGCTGGGCCGCGGCGGGGCGCCCATGGACACCGGTGCTGCTGGAGCGCCTCGCCTCGGCGGTGGTGACCAGCCCCCCCGCCGGGCTGCCGATCGCCCTGGGCCGGGCCAGGGCCCTGATCGCCCAGGACCCAGCGCTGCTGGGGAGTGGATCACCGGCCGCGAACCTGGCTCGAGCCGCAGCCAGGGCTCAGGATCGTGCGGCGATCACCTTCTGGTTGACCCAGGCAGCCCGCCGGGGCTACCCCGGGCTCCCGGAGCTGCTAGAGGACGAGCACCTGCGCCCCTACCTGGAGGATCCAGAGATCCGGGCCCTGCTCGCGCCCTGAGCTCCAGGCTCAGATCTGTCCGGATCGTGGGTTAGCCGAGACAGCGGAGGACGCATGCCCAGCTTCATCGCTCAGCCCCGCCCCCAACCCAAGAAGCGCCAGCTCCAGAAGGTGCCCTTCGTGGAGCTGTTCAACGGTCGCCTCCAGGGTGTGGTCTCCAGCGGATCGTCCACCGAGCGGGTCTATGTCTCGCTGATCAAGGCGGGCAGCGGAGACTACTACTGCAGCACCAACAACAACCGCCCCTGTGGGGGGCTGCGGAGCGGCTCCTGCAAACACATCGACGCGCTGGTCGCGAACGCGATCTCCCAGTACGGCGCTGAGCGGGTCGGCCGCTACATGGGCCTGCCCGAGCCCCAGCGCACCGCCTGGGGCATCATCGGCACCCTAGGGGGCAGCAAGCACAAGGAGCAGGCCGGCGAGGTCTTCGCCCGGTTCCTCGACTACCTGCGCTATGTCGAGCTGCCGGCGAG
>DRPG01000475.1 GCA_011376105.1 Deltaproteobacteria bacterium | reverse complement strand
TCGCATCGAACCCTCCACCAGGAGGATCCTGCTATCGGGCGGGAAGAGATGCTGTGTGCATATATGTTGCCTGACCATGACCTCTCCCACAGAGGAGGAGATGTCCCTGGAGGGTGTGGCCAAGGAGACCCTGGAGATCCTGAGTGCGGGCTCCTACCGCGCTCCGAGCGGTGCGCTGCGGACCCTCGGCGACGCTCAGGCGGCTGCGGTGGCGGGCACGGTGCTGTATCCCCCCGAGGCCCTCGAGGCCCTGCTTGAGGCGCAGTCCGGGGCGCCGTCCGGGGCGCCGTCCGGGGCGCCGTCCGGGGCGCCGTCCGGGGCGCAGCCGGGGGGGCGCGGGCCCACGCTTGAGGTTTGGCCGGTCCGCACCCAGGTCGCGGCTCGACAGCTGGTCCAGGGAGAGGGCGAGCGGATCGTGCTGCTCAGCTTTGCCTCAGCGAGGAACCCCGGTGGAGGCTTCCTCCGGGGTGCCAGGGCCCAGGAGGAAGATGTGGCGCGGTGTTCGGGGCTGTACCCCTGCCTGCTCACCCAGCCCCGCTACTACGAGGTGAACCGGGCTCAGTCATCGATGCTGTACACCGATCACCTGATCTACTCCCCCGACGTGCCGTTCTTCCGGGAACGGAGCCGGACCTTCCTGGAGCACCCGTTCCTCGCCTCGGTGATCACCTCTCCGGCGCCCAACGCGGGCGAGCACCTCGAGCGGGATCGAGGCGGAGGCGCTGCGGTGGAGGCCACCCTGGAGCGTCGCGCGGCGATGATCCTGGCCACGGCTTGTGATCAGGGACATCGGGTGTTGCTGCTCGGGGCGTGGGGCTGTGGGGTCTTCCGCAACGATCCTGCCACGGTGGCCCGGATCTTCCGGGGGCTGCTGGAGGGGCCCCGGTTCGCGGGCTGCTTCGATCGAGCGGTCTTCGGGATCTACGATCGCACCCGGGGAGAGCGCGTGCTGCAGGCGTTCCAGGCCGGCCTCTCGTGAGGTCCGGGCCCAGCCCCGGGGGCTTAGGGCACGCGGGCTTGGAGCTGCTGCTGCTTGTGGATCAGCAACCACAACATCAACCCCAGGTAGGCAAAGGTCGCGAGGTTGGTGAGGGTGATCGCGGGCTGCATCGGCAGGGTGGCCTCCCTGGGGGCCCCGGGGGCCTCTCGGGACGGGAGCACTGGATCGAGGGGCACGCCGTCGAGGGCCTGGCTTAGCTCGTCGAGCTGGGAGGGCGCGAGCACGGCCCCGCGCTGGACCAGGGCGCTGGCCGGGCCTCCGCTCCCCAGGGCGACGGGGCCTGCGTGCCTCGCCGCCAGCACCACCTGAGTCCCTACGGTCGGGAGGGGCTCGGGCTGCCCGGGGTAGGTGTCCGCCGGCAGGCGTTGGGCCCGCAGGAAGGGAAGGCGGAAGCTGCGATCGGAGCCGATCCAGCCATCGATCCCCAGCAAGACGCGGTCCTTGTCCCTCAGGGCCAGGGTGGGCTCGGCGCCTCCGGCCTCATCGAGGATCACGACCGCGTCCAGCTCGCCCTGATCCAGCGCCTCCAGCTGAGCCTCCCTCGGCCCGTGCTCGCGCTCCAGCTCGAGCTCGTACATCGTCTCCAGCAGCGCGACGACGCGATCCGCACCGGATCCTGAGGGGCCGACCCCGACCCGTCGCGCCGCTCGCCAGCTCCGGCTGCCCTCGGCCCGTGCGATCCAGTGCACCGCGACGTGGCCCAGGGCCCCCAGGGCCCACAGATCCTCCCGGGGCTGGGCGCGCCCGGCGGGGCCGGGGGTGAAGAGCACCGGAGCGGGCAGCACCGACAGCTCCGCTGCGGCTTCGATCCCTGGCTCCGCCTGGGTCACCAGCTTGAGGCCAGGGAGGATCCTGCGGATCTGAGCGAGGGCCACCCCGGTGAGCCTGGGTGACTCCGAGCCGGGGAGCACCGTGACCACGAGCTGCTCCCGCGGGCCCTCGTCGCCCCCCTCCGCGAGCCCTGCCTCGATCAGCAGCTCCCGGGCGGTCTCCCGGGGGGAGCGCCCGTCGATGGCCACCGAGCGGTTGGCCCTGCGCATCTCGTCCAGGGTCAGGGTGCCCTCGAGCTGCTCCAGCAGGGGCTGGATCTCTGGGTGCCGCAGCAGCACCTCGCTGTGGACCACCGGAGCGGCCTCGTAGGCCGGGAAGAAGCCGAGATCGTCGCTGAGCACCACCAGGCCGTACTCGTCGATCCAGGCGTCGGTGGCGTCGGTCACCACCAGCTCGACCTCGCCTTGGAGCAGGGCACGGTGCAGCACGTCGGGATCGCTGTCGACCACGGTGGAGGCGAGGCGTGGCAGGCCATAGTGGCGCTGTAGGGCTGCGAAGCCATCGATCGGTCGCTGGAGGAACTCCGGGCTCGAGGCCACCCGGGTCACCGTCGGCGCCAGCGCGAGATCCGAGATCCGGATCAGCTCGTGGCGCGCAGCCACGACCGGGGTGGTCGCCAGCACGTAGGTGTTGTCGAAGCCTAGGCGGACCGGCCAGCTCAGATCGAGATCGCTGGTGCGCTGGCGCAGCAAGGACCACGACGTGTCCGCGTCGTGGTCCGCCGGCAGGCCCAGGACCGCCAACGCCGTGCCGGTGTACTCGGGGTACAGATCGATCTCGCCGCTGCGCAGGCCCTGGTGGCAGGCGAAGGTGTCCCCGAGATCGAGGTGGCGCTCCACCGCCAGCCCTCCATCGTCCAGGATCTGAGCGAGCAGCTCAGCGAGGATCCGGTTCTCGGCAAACTCCTTGCTTCCGATCCGGATCGGGTGCTGAGGTGCACAGGAGGCCAGGAGCGCAGGCGTGAGCACCCACCTCACGAGCGCAGCTCCTCAGAGAGGCTGCGCAGCAGGCAGGTGACCTGGAGCAGCAGCACGAAGGTGAACGGGATCGCGCCGACGATGGCCAGCGCCCTCAAGATCGGGATCCCCCCGCCTGAGAACATGCCCGCGCTGGCGAGGACGGCGATGATCACCCCCCAGGTGATCTTGCGCGAGGAGGGCGGATCGGTGCTGCCCCCGGTGGTGAGCATCCCCAGGACGAACGAGGCTGAGTCGGCGCTGGTGATCAAGAAGATCGAGATCAGGGCGAGGGCGATCCAGTTGAGCACCAGGGTGCCCGGCAGGTTCCCGAACAGGGAGAACAGGGCCTTGGTGACGTCGGACATCACCACCACGCCGAAGCCACCGCCGCCGAACAGCTCCAGGTACAGGCCGGTGCCTCCGAACACGCCGAACCACAGCAGGGAGAACAGCGTGGGCAGGCAGACGACGCCCAGCAGGAACTCCCGGATCGTGCGACCCCGGCTGATCCGGGCGATGAACACGCCGGTGAACGGGGCCCAGGCCACCCACCAGATCATGTAGGTGAGGGTCCAGGCGTGGGACCAGTCCTCGCCCTCCTCGAGGGGAAACAGCCGGGTGGACAGGGGCACCAGCGCGGCGAGGTAGTCTCCGACGCTGGTGGTCACCGTCTGCATCAGGAAGGCGGTGGGGCCGACCACCAGCAGGTAGACCAGGATCGCGACGGCCATCGCCATGTTCAGGTTGGACAAGATCTGGATCCCCTTGTCCAGCGAGGTGGACGCCGACAGCAGGTAGGCGATGGTGGTGGCCACCAGCAGCGCGGCCATCAGCGTTGGGGACTCGATGGGGGTGCCCAACACCGCGTGCAGCCCGGCCATGATCTGGAGGATCCCCATCCCCAGGGAGCCGGCCACCCCGAAGACCACGGCGAGGACCGCGATGATGTCGGTGAGCGCGCCGACCCAGCGGGCCAGCGGGCCCCGGAACTCAGCCCGGAGGGGTGCGCTGGGGAGGAAGGTGGTGTCCTTTCGGTAGCCGAACCACGCCAGCACCAAGGCGGCGATCCCATAGACCCCCCAGGCGTGCAGGCCCCAGTGGAAGTTGGTGATCACCAGGGCCCGCCGGCCGGCCTCTGCGGTCATCGCCTCCTGGCCGGGGGGGGGTGACAGGAAGTGCCACACTGGCTCAGCGGCCCCCCAGAACAGCAGCCCCGAGCCCATGCCGGCCGCGAACAGCATCGCCAGCCAGCTGATCAGGGTGAACTCGGGGCGATCCATGGGCCTCCCCAGGCGCAGATCGCCGGCGGAGGACAGCGCCAACAGCAGGGACAGCAGCAGGAAGCCCGAGGTGACCAGCAGGAAGAACCAGTCCAGCGCCTCGAGGGAGAACGAGGTGAAGGACTGGGTGGCTTGGGCGACCTGCTCCGGAGCGATGATCCCGACAGCTGCGACGAGCCCACACAGCACCAGGCTGGGGGCGAACACTCGGATGGGTGGGTGGATGGGAGCTCCCGGGGTCAGCAGCCGAGCCACAGAGGGACCCTGTCTAATGAGCTCGTCTGAGATCGACCCACTCACGTCCGAATGGATCGGGGGGGACAGGGGTCGGAGGAGGCCAGGCGAGCTCTGAAGGGGGATCGGTCGCCCTCGGCCAGCGCCGTCAGGGCCCGGTGCTCCAGTCCGTCTGCGGCCTGCACGGCCCCCGCGGCGGCCCGGGGCCGGCCCAGCTGCTGCAGGCGCTGGGCGGATCGACGCAGGGCGAGGATCGCGTCGGCGGGATCGAGCCAGGGCCCCGGGGCGTGCCGGTGCAGGCGCCAGGTCGCGAGCTCGACGTCGTCAGGCTGGTCGGAGGCGAGGCTGGCCCACAGCAGGACCACCGCGGCCTGGGCTCCGACGGCGCCGCCGATCCCCGCGAGGCGAGCCAGGGCAGAGGTGGCCTGCTCGGTGGCCCCCAGATCCACCAGCGCCCGGGCCTCAGCCACGGACAGCAGCGCGATCCCCTCGTCGGCCATCCGATCGAAGCTCCGGGCCCGGCGGGCCACCAGGAGGGCCTCCAGGGGGCGCCCCGCCGTCCGGTGGTGCTCAGAGCAGACATAGTGGTACAGCGCATCGACCCAGGGCTCGAGGGTGGCCTCCGGGGGCTCGTCACGCAGCAGCGCCTCGGCGGCCTCGGGGCGCCCCGCGAGCACGTCGGCCCAGGCGAGGCATACCTCTGAGTAGACTCGACCGAGGGGGGAGCCCACGGAGGCCTCCCGTCGGGCCATCCGGGCCAGGCCCCGGCGCTGGTGCAGCACGCTGCTGCCCCCCCGGCCTCCGGTCAGGGTGTCGAGCAGCAACCACCCGTCGGAGCTCTGCCCTCCCCAGCGCCAGGGGAGCGCGTTGGTGATCGCCACCAGCAGGTTGAACTGGGCCAGCCGATCGAGGGGCCAGGGATCGGGGAGCACCCCCAGGGCCAGCCCCAGGGCCGCCTGGGCGAGCAGCCCACCGCTGTGGAACCAGGCCCTCCGGGCGGTGACCGGCCCGGTGGGGATCGCGGTGGCGGCTCCCCCCGCCAGCAGCCACCGATCGAGGTGGAGCACGACACCACTCCGTAGATATATGCTCCACAGCGGGGTCCCAAGGCCGATCCCGAACGAGGTGAGCCGGTAGCCTCCGGGGCGGGCCGCCAGGGCATGCCCCAGCTCATGGATCAGGACGATCACCGGGGCGTACAGCGCCAGGGCCAGCAGCTCGACGCAGCCCTGCTGCATGGTCTCGGCCCCGCCGCTGGGTCAGGGTCTCGAGCGCTGGTCGTCGATGATCTTCTCCTCGACCATCTCGTCGTTCTCGTAGCGCTCGGTCTTGGCGATGGAGTTCTCTTCGTTGTCGTTGTAGAACGTCCAGATCCCGTTTCGCCGATCGTTCTGGTACATGCCCTCGGACTCCTTCATCCCGCTCGGGTAGAAGGTGGTCCACTGGCCCTGGCGACGCCCCTGGAGATAGTCGCCCTCTTTCATCCGGTTGCCGTTCTTGTGCCACCAGGTCCAGGCCCCGGTCTCCTTGTTGTGGCTGTACTTGCCCTTCTTGGACTGCTGGGCGTTGTCGTACCACCAGGTCCAGGCCCCGTGGGGCATGTTCTTGTCGTAGCTGCCCGAGATGGCCTTCTCTCCGTTCGGGTGGTGCAGGATGTAGGGCCCGTGCATCACCCCCCCCGCACGTTCGCACCAGTGCTCGACGCCCTTGCCCGACGAGCCCGACTCGAGGGTGGTGTCCTCGGGGCAGTTGAGGATCGGTCGCTCGGGCTCCGATGTGGCGTCTCCACGGGTGGGGCGCTCCGACATCGAGGGCAGGAAGCCACAGCCCGCAGTCCACAGAACGATGAGGGTCAGCATGACGCCATTCAACCACACGGATACAGTCGACGGGGGGATCCATGGGGCTGCTTGAGGGCAAAGTCGTGCTCGTGACCGGCACCAGCCCCTTCACCAAGGCGAGCGCGTCTGCGATGGCCCGGGAGGGGGCCCGGCTCGTGCTCGACGACCAGGGGGCGGCGGGTGCGCCGGCGGCGGAGCTCGCCGCGCGGGTGGTGGCTGCGGGGGGCTCGGCCCTCGCGCGCTCCGACGGCACCGGCGATCCCCGGAGCTGTGATCGGCTGGTCACCACGGCCCTGGATCGCTGGGGTCAGCTCGACGGGGTGGTGATCGACGCCACCGGGGCAGGCGAGGCGCCCGGGTGGGGGCTGGCGGGGTGCCTCGAGGGGATCCACAACCTGATCGAGGCCTCCCTGGGGGCGCTCCAGCGCTCCAGGGGGGGGCTGATCCTCGCGACGGGGGGCAGCGGGCTGGGCCCCGCTGTGGTGCAGGGGAGCGTCCAGGGGCTGATCGAGGCCCTCGCCCCCGGGCTGTCGGGTCGGGGGGTGCGCTTGAGCGGGATCGTGCTCGCGGGGGGGGCCGACGCCGAGCGCGCCCCGGGCCTGGTGATCTACCTGGCGTCGGGCCTGTGCGAAGAGGTGGGCGCTTCGTTCTCGATCGATGGTCCCTGGCTGAGCCGGATCGCCACCGTGCGCACCGCTGGGATCGTCGGGGAGGGCTCAATCCCTTGGTCCGCCGAGGAGATCGGTGGCCACGCGGCACAGCTGCGGGCGCCGCTGCAGCTCCGGATCGCGCCCGGGGGATCGGAGGAGCCCCGGCTCGAGGACGACACGGCGGTCGCTCCCCCCAGCACGCGGGCCTGGCCGATCGGCAAGCGCTACGACGGTGGGTTCTGGCTCGTCGATCGCGACGAGTTCATCGCCTATGCCGACGCCACCGATGATCCTAACCCCGCCTACCGGGGCCCCGACGCGGTGGCTCCGCCGATGTACCACGTGCGTCCGTTCATCAGCCTGCTCGAGGAGCTCGCCCGGGATCCACAGCTCGATCTCGATCTGGTCCGGCTGGTCCACGGTGAGCACGCGGTGCGGTTCCGCCGGCTGCTGCGCCACGGCGAGGTGCTCCAGCTGAGGGCCACCCTGGAGCGGGTCCAGACCAAGGAGACGGGGCGGGTGGTGACCTACGGCCTGTACGGCATGGTGGGGGGGGAGCTGGCGATCGAGGGCACCACCACCTTCTTCCTCCGGGGGGAGCCCACGGACCGTGCGCCCCGGAGCGCGCCCGAGCCCGTGGGGCCAGAGCCGTCCTGGTCGGTGTCCCAGCCGATCGCCGCGGATCTGGCGAGCCGCTACGCCCTGGCGTCTGGCGATCACAACCCGATCCACCTGGACGAGCCGACCGCCCGGGCCGCTGGGCTGCCCCGGACCAGCCTCCACGGGCTGTGCACCATGGCCCTCGCCCAACGCGATCTGATCCAGCGGGCCTGTGGAGGGGATCCCCGCCGGCTGCGCTCGCTGTCGGTGCGGTTCGCTCGCCCGGCCCTGCCGGGCACGACCCTGACCCTCCGGGTGTGGGATCCCGGAGGAGATGTGCTGTCGTTCGTGACCCTGGGCCCCGACGCGGTGCCGGTGATCGTGGACGGCCGTGCGGAGATCGCCCCGGCCGGCGCCCCGACCGGGTAGGGGTGGAGAGGCCGAGGCAACGGAGGGAGTGGTGCGTCAACACATCGACATCGTGGGGCTGCTGTTCATGGCCTATGGGGGCTTGCAGCTCCTGGGGGTCCTCGGCATGGGGTTGTTCGTCTTCGTGGGCGGAGGCCTCGGGCTGCTGGGGATCAGCGAGGGGGACGCAGAGCTGGTGGTGATGGGAGGTGTGTACGGGCTGGTCGGCGTGGTCTTCGCTGTCCTCATCGGGGCCTTCGCTGTGGCCAACCTGGCGGTGGGCTGGGGCCTGCGGGGACGCAAGCCCTGGGCCAGGATCGGAGGCATGATCGCCGCCGCCCTGTCGATGATGAACATGCCCCTGGGCACGCTGCTCGGGATCTATGCCTTCATGGTCTTGCTCGACAAGGACGTCGCGGAATCCTTCGGGGTCGTGGTGTGAGCTGGAAGCGCGCGATCTTCAAGGACAAGCGGGTGTGGGCCGAGGTCGACTCAGCGGGGGCGCTGGCCTCCGCCGGGGGGCGGGTCGCGATCCGCTACAGCAAGCGCTCCGGGGCTCGGATCTACCGGGCCGGAGCCAGCCGGATCCAGCTCGAGGCGGGGGCTGCGCCCGAGGAGCTCCCCGAGGGGAGCACCGACGAGGCCCCGGGGGGCTCGGGCTCCCGATCGCGGGGTGGTCGAGGCAGCGGCTTTGGTAAGGCGGGCACCCGGAGCGGCCGACAGGCCGCAGCGGCCAAGGCGTCCGCCCGGCAGCTGCTGGACGGATTGTCCGCCGACACCGTGGTGGTGTTCACCGATGGAGCCTGCCGGGGGAACCCAGGCCCAGCGGGCTCGGGCGCCGTGGTGCTGCTGCCGGGGCGACCTCGTGCCGAAGGCTGTCGCTCGCTGGGGCGGGCCACGAACAACGTCGCTGAGCTCACCGCGGTGGGCCTCGCCCTAGACATCCTGGATCAGGCCGGGGTCGAGGCCGACGCCCGGGTCGCGATCCTGACCGACTCCGACTACACCAACGGGGTGCTGTGCCGGGGCTGGAAGGCCAAGGCCAACACCCTGCTGATCCGGGGCCTGCGGGAGCGCCTGGCGTCGAGGCCGGGGACCGTGCTGCACTGGGTGGCAGGCCACGTCGGGATCGAGGGCAACGAGCGCGCGGATGCGCTGGCGGGCCTGGGTGTCGACGGGCAGTCTTGGATCCGGGGCCTAGAGCCCAGCACTGAGGGCTGATCTGCGGTGAGGGCTGATCTGCGGTGGATGCCCCCGGTGGCCTGCTGCTCACCTGGCTCGGGGAGGAGCCGGGTCGGGGGCCGGGGCGCCTGGGCTCACCGGTCAGCAGGCGGCTCAGGGGCCATGGGCCCAGCGTCTGGCTGGGCTGCCTGGACCCCCCGGGCTGCCTGGACCCCCCGGGCTGACAGCGCGACGTGGGCAGCGCTTGGATCGAACGGGGAGAACACCGTGGTGTTGCCGTACTCCGCCACGGTCGCCAGGGTCTGTAGGTACCGCATGGTCATACCCCCCGGGGTCTCGCCAAGGATCCGTGCTGACTCGGTCAGCTCCTGGGCCGCCTCCCGCTCCCCGCGGGCCCGGACCACCATCGCCCGCCGCTCCCGCTCAGCGCCAGCCACGCGTGCCATCGCCTTGCGCAGCCCGGCTGGGATCTCGAGATCCTTGATCTCGACCCTGCTGACCTTGACCCCCCAGGCGTCGGTGGCGACGTCGATGACCTCCTGCATGCGCTCAGCGAGCGTGTTGCGCTCGGACAACAGCTCGTCGAGGGTGTGGGCGCCGATCACGCTCCGCAGCGTGGTCTGTGCCACCTGGATCGTGGCCTGGTGGTGATCGACCACCTTGGTGATGGCCAGCCGGGGATCGGCGACCCGGTAGTAGGTCACGGCGTTGACCTTGATCGGGACGTTGTCTCTGGTGATGCACTCCTGGGGCGCCACGTCGACCACCACGGTGCGGAGATCCACCACCACCAGGCGCTCCAGCAGCGGGGCACAGACCACCAGGCCGGGACCACGGCAGCCCCGGAGGCGCCCGAGGCGGAACAACGCGGCACGCTGGTACTCAAGCACGATCCGGACCCAGGGGAACAGGGACATCGCCAACCTCACAGCGCATGATCCGCAGAGAGTGTACTGCTGTGCGGTCCTGGCGTGGTGCCGAGCGCGGGATCGCCCGGGTGAGGGTCCTTGGTGGTGGGAGCGGCCCGGGGCAGGGGAGCCGAGCCGCTCCGGCTCGATCAGCGCCGCCTGCGGCGGAGCGCGATCAGCAGGCTCAAGGACACCCCGATCCCGGGGAGCCCGGAGCCGGTGGTGCAGCCACAGCCGGTGCTCTCCTCCTTGACGTCGACGTCTCGGGGGGCCTCGGACACCACACCATCACAGTCCTCGTCGATGTCGTTGCCCGGGATCTCTGCTGCGCTGGGGTGCTGCTCTGGGCTCTGATCGTTGCAGTCCAGCGCGTTCAGCGCCCAACCGTCTCCAAGATCGTCGGGGCAGAGCAGCTCGGGGGCACAGTCTTCATCGGGGCACGCCCCAAAGCCGTCTCGATCGTCGTCGCGCCAGCTCTCGATCAGGCCGATGGCGTCGTCGTCGTCGGCGTCTGCGGCGCCGTCACAGTCGTTGTCGAGCCCATCGCAGATCTCGTTGGCGCCGGGGTGGCGGTCTGGATCCAGGGGCGCACAGTCACCTCCGCGATCGATCCAGGGCCCGCCGTCGCTGGGGCAGCTGCCCTGGGAGGAGCCGGCGTCGTCGCCGTAGCCATCGAGATCCTGGTCTAGGTACCAGATCGAGCCGGGGGGGACGTCGTCGATGATGCCGCTGCAGTCGTCGTCGAGCCCGTTGCACGCCTCGATCGCGCCTGGATGGATCGCCGGGTTGCCATCGTTGCAGTCGGTCGCATTTGCCGAATCGGTAAATCCAGAGCCGCTGAGATCGTTGCAGTCGAGGCTGATCTGCTCGGGATCCCCAAACCCGTCACCGTCGGCGTCGGCGTGCCAGGTCAGCAGGGTGGTGTCGTCGCCGTCGCCTCCGTTGCAGTCTTGATCGATGCCGTCGCCACAGGGATCGCTCGCTCCGGGGAAGGTGGTGTCGTTGGCGTCGTTGCAGTCGCCGCCGATCTCGACGTAGCCGGGGGGAGCCGTGTCGGAGCACAGGCCCTCGGCGAGGCCACCGAAGCCGTCTCCGTCTCCGTCGAGGTAGTAGGTGGTGGCGTCGACGGCGCCCAGGGTCAGATCGCCGTCGCAGTCGTGATCGATGGCATCACACAGCTCGTCGGCCTGGGAGTGGATCGTCGGGTCGGTGTCCTCGCAGTCGGTGGTCGCGTAGGGATCGGTGTCGAGGATCCAGGCGCTGCAGGCGTCGACGGGCTCGGCGCAGGAGATCAGGTAGACGTTGGGATCACCCTCTCCATCGAGATCGTTGTCGCAGTACCAGCTCGATGCATCCACCGCCTCGTCGTCGACGGTGTCGTTGCAGTCGTTGTCGACTCCGTCACACAGCTCCAGCGCGCTGGGGTTGATCAGGGGATCGGCCTCGTCACAGTCGAGGTAGACGCTGTAGCCATCGGCGTCTGGATCGGGGTGTGGGGCGGCGTCGGGGCCTCCGGTGTAGCCGATGTCGGAGCGGCCGCCATCGGGATCGAACAAGCCCGGATCGCCGGCGTCGATCAGGGGGCTGCCGTAGACGGGGTGCAGATCGTCGCCGGCGCAGTCGCCGATGGGCTGCCAGCTCGCCAGCTGGGGATCGCCGTCGGGGGCCTCCGCGAAGAGGTCGTTGGCGCCGTTGGTGACGTTGTCGAGATCGTTGGCGTTGCCATAGAAGTAGTTGTAGTCGAGCGACCCGGTGGCGCCGGCGTCGAAGCGCACGCCGACGTCGTTGTACAGCAGCAGGTTGTTCACCAGGGTGTTGGTGGTGCCGCTGCGGAAGACCAGGGCGCCGGTGAGGCTGTCGGCGTCGACGATCGAGTTGTTGATCACCGACCATCTGCCCGATCTCGCCTCGATCGCAGAGGCGTCGTTGGCGAGGATGCGATCCAGGGCGTTGTAGCTCAGGGTGGCTTGCCCGAGGACGCTCGCCGAGATCCCCCCGCCGGTCCCTGCGCTGGTGTCGCACAGGGTGCTGTTCATCACGAGCAGATCGGTCACCTCGAGCGCGCTCACGCCTCCGCCTTCTGCGCTGGCGCGGGTGCTGAGGAAGAGCGAGTCGAAGATCGACAGCGCCCCTCCGCCGTCGTGGTGGATCCCTCCGCCCGAGGTGTCGGCGACGGTGGCGTCGAAGGTGCAGTCGGTGCAGCTCAGATCCACCCCCGAGGCCCAGATCGCGCCCCCTGATGCGTCGGCGGTGGTGCCGTCGAACAGGACCTCGGTCAGGGACACGGGCGCGGTGGTGCTGCTGCTCAGGTACAGCGCCCCTCCGGAGCCGCCCGCGCTGGTGGAGCGGAACTCGACCTGATCGAGCTGGATCGTGGCTGGATCGCTCGCTGAGATCCCACCCCCGTGCGCCGAGGTCATGGTGCCGTCGAACACCACATCCGACAGGACGAGGGTGTTGGCGTTACCCGCGAAGATCCCCCGGCGATCGCTGGAGGTGAGGGTGATCCCGGAGAGGGTGAGGGACACGCCTGGATCGAGCTCGATGACCCCCTGGTCGCTGCCGCTGTGCGAGAGGATGACCAGGCCCGAGCCTTCCCCGATCAGGCTGATGTCCCCGGTGAGGCCGAGCTGTTCGCTGTAGAGCCCGGCGGTGATCGTGATCGTGTCGCCTTGCTGGGCGTTGGACAGGGCCTCTGAGATCGTGGTGTAGGGGTGCTGCGTTGGATCTGAGGCGACATAGGCCTGACCCCACGCGGTGGTGGGGGCGAGGGCGTACATAATGGCAATATGGCGAAGATCCATGGAAGCTCTCGGGCATGGTTTGGTTCAGGTTCAAGTTGATCGGATCGAGCGCCTGTGGCCACTAAAAGGGCGGAAATCTAGCGAGATCGCGCTCATGAGTCGCTCGCCCGCTCTGCCATAAGCCGCTTGCTCGCTTTGTCAGAGGCCGCTTGCTCGCTTTGTCAGAGCAGAGCCTGCTGTGCCAGCTCGGTGATCGTGGCCCAGCGGGTGCGCACAAAGTGAGGCCAGGGCGCGCCGGTGCGCGCCCAGGCGGTGAGCCAGGCCTTGGTCTTGGGATCTGAGGGGTACCCCGAGCCCAGCTCGCCGAACGCGTCGACCAGGGACTGCAGCGCCCCGTCCCGGGCGGTCTTGGCGAAGATCGAGGCGGCGCCGACCATGGGGTAGGTGGCGTCGGCCTTGGGCTCGATGGTCCAGCGGGGCTCGAGATCTTCGGGGAGCTGCCGTTGCAGGCGAGCCCTCAGGGCCGGCAGGGTGCGGGGGTGGCCCAGAGCATCGAGCAGGACCACGTCGGGCCGGGTCTCGGTGACGATCTCGACGATGGCGGACTCTTCGAGGGTGTTGAGGTTGCCTCCGTCGATCTGCTCGGGGGTGATCCGGCGCAGGATCGCCTGGCCGAGGTCGGCGAGGCGGCTCCGGGCCAGCTCGCGCCGCTTGGCGCTCAGGGCCTTCGAGTCGGCCGCGCCGGCCTTCCGCAGGAGCTCGTCGTCTGGAGCCTCCGCGAGGAAACCAGCGATCACCAGATCTCCGAGGACGCACCCCCGCCCAGCCTCGTCGATCCCCAGGATCTTCACCGTTCCAGCTCCCTGCGCGCAGCCAAGATAGCCTCTGCGACACGGGCCGGCTGCCCGGAGGCGAGCTGATCCAACACCCCCTGGGCGAAGTCTGCCCTCCCGGCGCGGATCGACACCTCGGTGATCGCCTCGATCGTGGAGGCCCGGACCTGCTCCGCTGGATCGTCGAGGAGGCGGGTGAGGGCAGGCAGGATGCTCGGGCCGGCGAGGGATCCAAGCGCGGCGGCGGCGGCGGCCCGGACGCCGGGCTCCGGGGCAGACGTCAGCTGCCGCAGCCGGATCGCGGCGGTGGAGAGCCGGAGCGCCACCGCCGCGAGGATCAGGCCCCGGCCGAGGTGGAGATCGGTCTCGGCGGATCGGGAGCCGAGCAGCTCGGTCACCTCCCCCGCGGAGAGCTTCGACAGCGCCTCGGCGCGCCGCCGCCCCGAGGTGGTCGCAACGAGCCGTGCGAGCGCCCGGGGATCGGGGGGTGGGGGGGGCTGGGGGGCCGGGGGCGACGCAGGTGATCCGGGCCCCCGATCCAGGGCCCCCGAGCCCCACCAGGGCTCGGCCCCACCGCGCGCCCGACGTCCCGCGATGCGCTCCAGCGCGTCGTGGGCCGCCCGCTGGACCCCTGGATCTGGATCGTTGGTGGCCAGCGCCTCCAGCGTGGTCTGGGTGGAGGGGCCGGCGATCCGACCGAGGAGGTAGGCGGCGGCGCTGCGCACCGGCGCCTCAGGGTGGGCCAGCGCCCTGCGGGCCGCCGGTGCTGCGCTTGGATCCAGGATCCGGCCCAGCCGCAGCAGCGCCTCGGCGAGGAGCCGGGGATCGCTGCCGGTCGCTGCGCTCCGCAGGGCGCCGATCCCATCGGGGCCCGCCTCGAGGGCCAGCTCGAGGGCCCGGGCCCGGACGGCCTCCTCCGGATCGTTGATCAGGGCGCGGACCACAGCCTGTCCCGGAGCCGGCCCCAGGGCCCGTGCGACGGCCAACGCAGCGAGCCGAGCGCCTGGATCCGGCTCCAGCGAGCGCCGCAGCGCTCGGCGGGCCAGCCCCGGGACGAGGAGGAGCAGATCTTCGTCGGGTGCCCCGCCGGCGGCGAGGCGGTCGTAGATCGTGTCGAGGTCCATGATCGGAGGGTAGCCCGCCGTTGGCCGCTCTGGTCCGGGACAAGGCTGAAGCGAGTGGACTTCCCAATCGAAATCGATAAGGCCTCGCCCCTGAGGGAGCAGGCTCAATGTCGGACCATGTCATCAGGCGAGGACTGGACATCCCGATCGCGGGGCGAGCGGCGGGAGAGATCGTCCAGCTCGAGCCCCCCGACACGGTGGGGTACGCCCCCACGGAGTTCCGGGGGGTGATCCCCAAGCCCGCGGTGCGGGAGGGCGACTCGGTCGAGCGCGGTGCTCCGCTGTTCTTCCACAAGGCCCACCCCTCGATGGTGTTTCGCTCCCCCGCCGCGGGGACCGTGCGGGAGATCCGCAGGGGCCGGCGTCGGGTGATCACCGACGTGGTGGTGGAGGTCAGCGGGGGCGACGCCACGCCCCTTGAGCGCTACACCCTCGAGGATCTGCGCAAGCTCGATCGGGCGGGCGCGATCGAGGTCGCCCTGGCCTCCGGGTGGTGGCCGGCGCTGTCGACCCGCCCGCTGGACAAGGTGCCGGTGCCCACCCGGACCCCCCAGTCGATCCTGATCGGGGCGATGGAGACCGGTCCGCTGCAGCCCGGGCCCCAGGCCCTGCTGGCCGGAGACGACGCTGACGCCCTGCAGGCCGCGATCACCCTGTTCGGCCGGATCACCCCGAAGGTGCACCTCGCGGTGCAGGCCGGCGCAGCCCACCCAGCCCTCGATCGCCTCGAGGGGATCGAGCGCCACACCTTCTCCGGGCCCCACCCCGCGGGAGATCCCGGGGTCCAGGTCAACCTAGTGGATCCTCCGAGGGGGGGCCAGGAGGTGTGGACCATCCGCGCCTGGGACGCGGCCGCGCTGGGCCGCACGCTGCTGTCGGGCGAGTTCGCCGCCGAGCGGGTGTACGCAGCGGTGGGCAAGGGCGTCGCTGAGCCCAGGCTCGTGCGCACCCTGCTGGGGGCTCCGCTGCGCCACGTCGTGGGCGGGGTGACCGAGGGCGAGCATCGCTGGATCCGTGGCTCGGTCCTCACCGGAGAGGCCGTCTCCAGCGAGCGATGGGCCCCCTTCCGCTCCCGGGCGGTGCACGTGCTGCCGAGCGAGGTGCCCCGCACCCTGTTTGGCTGGGCCCTGCCCATGTTCGGGACCTGGTCCTTCCACCGGGCCTTCCTCTCTGGCCTCGTGGGGGCCCGCCCCGAGGGCGGGATCGATATGCGGCCCGGGCTGTGGGGTGGCGAGCGCGCCATCATCCCGATCGGGGTCTACGATCGGGTCGTGGCCACCCCCGACATCCTCCCTGAGTTCCTGTTCAAGTCGATCAAGGCCGGAGATCTAGAAGAGAGCATCCAGCTGGGCCTGCTCGACATCACCGGGGAAGAGGCCGCGCTGTGTACCTACATCTGTCCCTCGAAGTTCGAGTTCGACGTGTTGCTCCGCGAAGGGCTCGAGCACTACGAGAAGGAGTCCTGAGGTGAAGTCGACGATCGAGGGCCTGTTCGACAGCTACCGTCACCTGTTCGAGGGCAAGGACGCGAGGCTCGGCTGGGCGTGGCCCCTGTTCGAGGGAGCCGAGACCTTCTGGCTCACCCCGGGCCGTGCCACCCACGAGGGGGCCCACGTCCGGGATCCCTTCGACATGAAGCGGCTGATGATCTTTGTGCTGTACGCGCTGACACCGTGCATCCTCATGGGGTGGTGGAACGTCGGCCGGCAGGGCTTCCTCGCCGAGGGGGTGGCCGACTTCAGCGCGCTGGATGCGATCCTGCGGGGTGGTTGGCACATGATGCCGCTGATCCTCACCTCCTACACCGCGGGGGGGATCGCCGAGCTGGTGTTCTGCATCGTGCGCAAGCACGAGATCAACGAGGGCTTCCTCGTCACCGCCATGCTGTACCCGCTGACGCTGCCGCCCACGATCCCGCTGTGGATGGCCGCGGCGGGGATCGTGTTCGGGGTGGTGATCGGCAAGGAGGTCTTCGGTGGGGTGGGGATGAACATCCTCAACCCCGCCCTGACCGCCCGGGCCTTTGTCTTCTTCACCTACCCCGCAGCGATCTCCGGGGCGAAGGTGTGGGATGTCGGTGGCCGGCCCTGGCCGGGTCACGAGGCCGCTGCCCTGGTCGATGGCTATACCGGGGCGACCCCCCTGCTGGCGGTGGCCAGCGCCGAGCCCGGCCCCAACGCGGTGGCTGCCCTCGACGCCATGGGCTGGAGCTATACGGATCTAGCGCTGGGCACGATCCCTGGCTCGATGGGGGAGGTCAGCGCGGTGGCTGCCCTGGCCGGTGGGCTGTTCCTGGTGGCGGTGGGCATCGCCTCGTGGCGGACCATGACCGCGTCGGTGCTGGGCCTGCTGGGGATGGCGGCGGTGCTCAACCTCTTCGCCGGAGACACCTCCCCGGCCGCCTTCCACCTCCCCCCGCACTACCACCTGGTGGTGGGAGGCTTTGCCTTCGGGGCGATCTTCATGGCCACCGATCCCGTCAGCTCATCCGCGACCCGTGTGGGCCAGTGGATCTATGGGATCTGTATCGGGGCGCTGTGTGTCCTCGTCCGGGTGGTCAACCCCGCGTACCCCGAGGGCATGATGCTGGCGATCTTGTTCATGAACGTGTTCTCGCCCCTCATCGACTACTTCGTGGTGAGGCGGTCGACCCGTCGTCGGGTCGCCCGGCTCGCCACCACGGCAGCATAGGAGATCTCCATGGCGAGCTTCTCGCAAGGCTATGTGTTCGGCTTCGCCACCGCGGTGTGCGTGGTGTGCAGCGTCGCGGTGGCCGGTGTGTCGATGTCGCTGCGGGAGCGGCAGGATCTCAACAAGGAGCGGGATCTGCGCTCCAGTATTCTGTCCGCCCTCGGCCTGCCCAAGGACGGGAGCGAGCTCCAGGGTGAGGAGATCGACGCAGCCTGGGAGCAGTACGTCCAGCAGCGGTTCATCACCCCCACCGGCGCACCCGCCGGGCCCGAGCTGGATCAGGACGGAGACGGCGATCTCGACGCTGAGGATCTCGACGTGGCCTTTGACTCGGTCAAGGGTCGGCCCGGGGCCACCCCTCCGCTGCTCGGGGTCTACGTCCGGATCGAGGACGGTGCGCTGGCTGCGCTGGCGATCCCCATGGTCGGCAATGGCCTGTGGGGCCCCCTGTCGGGCTACCTCGCCCTCGATCCCAAGGGGGACAGGGTCACCGGCGCCACCTTCTTCGCGCCGAAGGAGACCCCAGGCCTCGGGGCCGAGATCATGGAGGTCCCCTTCGAGTCCCAGTGGATCGGCAAGGAAGTCGTCGACGACGCAGGCAAGATCGAGACCGTGCGGGTGGTCAAGGGCGAGGCGAAGAACCTCTGTCCCGAGGACATCGAGCACTGCGTCGATGGCGTCAGCGGTGCGACGATCACGTCCCGGGGCGTAGATGCCATGGTCGCCCGGGCCCTGGCGTGGTACGACCCCTACCTCTCTGGCCTCTGAGGAGGTTGAGCGATGAGCTCCCCGGCCATCGAGACCGATGTAGCCCCGGCTCCAGCGGCACCCATCATCCAGTTCACGAAGAAAGAGCGCCAGATCCTGGTCGATCCCATGATGGACAACAACCCCATCACGGTCCAGGTCCTCGGGATCTGCTCAGCGCTGGCGGTCACCATCCAGCTCAACCGCTCGCTGGTCATGGCCGCGGCGGTGATCGCGGTGGTGGCTGCGAGCAACGTGCTCATCTCCCTCATCCGCAACTACATCCCGCCGAGCATCCGGATCATCGTCCAGCTGTCGATCATCGCCTCGCTGGTGATCGTGGTCGATCAGGTGTTGCAGGCGTTCCTGTACGACATCAGCAAGCAGCTGTCGGTGTTCGTGGGGCTGATCATCACGAACTGCATCGTGATGGGTCGCGCTGAGGCGTTCGCGATGGCGAACCCCCCGTGGCAGTCGCTGCTCGACGGGCTGGGCAACGGCCTGGGCTACGGCGCCATCCTGGTGGCCGTCGCCTTCTTCCGGGAGCTGCTCGGCTCGGGGAGCCTGTTCGGCTTTCCGGTGGTGCCGGCCGCCCTGTACAACCTCGGCTACGCCAACAACGGCCTGATGGTGCTGGCGCCCGGTGCCTTCATCATCCTGGGCCTCATGATCTGGGCCCAGCGTACCTGGACCGGCTACGCCGAGGAGGACTGAGATGGTCGAGGCTTATCTCTCGCTCGCGATCAAGTCGATCTTTGTCGAGAACATCCTGCTGGCGTACTTCCTCGGGATGTGCTCCTTCCTGGCGGTGTCGAAGAAGGTGGAGACCGCGATCGGTCTCGGGCTGGCGGTGATCTTCGTCCTCACCATCACCGCCCCGGCGAACTGGGCGCTGAACGAGTTCCTCCTGGGAGATGGGGCGCTGGCCTGGGCCAGCCCGTCCCTGGCCGAGGTCGATCTCTCGTTCCTCAACTTCATCAGCT
>DRPG01000474.1 GCA_011376105.1 Deltaproteobacteria bacterium | reverse complement strand
GGTGCCCCCAGCTCCGTGACGAGGGTGGCCAAGGCCGACGCGGTGAGGGGGGTCAGCTCGCTAGGTTTGGCCACCACGGCGTTGCCGGTGGCCAGGGCCGGGGCGACCTTCCACGACAGCAGGTACAGCGGCAAGTTCCAGGGGGTGATCAGCCCCACGACCCCCAGCGGCCTGCGCAGGGTGTAGTTGATCGCGTCCGCCATCTCGTGCAGGCCGGTGGCGCTGTGCCGCACCGCCCCGGCGAAGAAGCGGAAGTTCGCCACCGCCCGGGGGATGTCGATCGTGCGTGCGGTGGAGATGGGCTTGCCGGTGTCGAGGGACTCGAGCTCAGCAAGCACCTCGAGCTCCGCCTCGATCCGATCGGCGATCGCGTCGCACAGATCGGCGCGCTCGGCGGTCGAGGTCCGCCCCCAGGAGCCATCGAGCGCGCCCCGGGCGGCCTCGACCGCGCGCTGGACGTCGTCAGCGCCCGAGGCGGGGATCGTGGCGATGGCCCGGCCCGTGGAGGGATCCAGATCGGACAGGGTCTCTCTGGAGGCAGCGGGCTGATCCTGGCCCCCGATGTGGTTGGAGAGGATCCTCACGTTCGCTCCCGCAGCGCCGCCTCGACCCTCGGGATCACCCCCTCGGCGAACGCAACCATGTTCTCGATCACCCGCTCGTTGTCGTGGTTGAAGAAGTCAAACCACAACATCAGCCGATCGTCGGGGTGAAACCGCCGCAGGACCTGCTCCGCCACCGCCTCCACGTCTCCGATCAGGGCGTTGTCTGCGGCCCGGGCGACCTTAGCGGGATCGATCGTGCCATCCAGCGCGCGCCAGTAGGCCCCCAGGGCGGCGCTGGCCTCCTCCTCTGCGGCGGCGCGGCGCTGCTCGGGCGAGCGCCCGGGCTGCTCGTTGAGGAACACGAACACCGTGCGGGGCATGTAGCCCCGCCGCCAGGGGCCTCCGTCGGGGTGGTAGGCCGCCGCCATCCGGGCGTGGGTCGCCTCGATGACGTCGGGGCGAGTGATGGAGAGGTTGAACACCTGCACCGGCAGCACCTCGTTGACCTCCTGCTGCACCACTGGATCGTGGGAGCCAATCACCAGCTGCAGCACGTCCCTCCGAAACTCCTGGGGCACGATCTTCAGCACCTCGAAGTCGAAGAACGGCTCGATCGGGATCACCTCGACCGGGCCGGTGAGGGCGAGCACCTCCGACCACCGCTCGGGGCTGCGGAAGTGCTCGGCGGCCAGCTGGATCGGGGGGATCTGCGCGCTGGCCAGGACGTCTCCCCGCAGCAGGCGGGTGAAGATCTGTGCAGCCCGGCGGAACACCTGACCCTTCAGCGCAGGCCAGGCCAGCCGCTCCAGCTCGTTGCGGGGGCCGATCCCGTAGGCACGGTTCATGAAGTCGAACCGACCTGCAGCAAAGCCGATCTGGATCCTCCGCTTCTCCTCGGGATCGAGCCCGTGCAGCGCACAGAAGGCCGCGATCCGCTCAGCGTGGGCGACCGGGCCCCCGTTGCACAGGATGTTCAGGATGGCCGAGCCTGCCTCGATCCGCTCGGTGCGCCGGAAGATCTGCGCGGCGAGCTGCAAGAAGTCGACGTTGAGCCCCACCTCCCCCTCCCAGTGGGGGATCACCGCTTCCCGGTGTTGCTTCTGGACCTGGCTCGACAGGTGGGACTCAGCGATCCAGGCGCAGCCATAGCCGAGCCGATCGGCGGCCTCCACCTGAGCGAAGAAGCTGCGGAACATCTCGGCCTCGGACGGGAGGTACCCGTCCACCGGCGTCTGGGAGATCGAGAAGAAGACGTCGTACTGCATCAGATGCTCCGGAGCCTGCCACCGTCGACGGGGATCGAGGTGCCCCGGACGTAGCTCGCCTCGGGCGAGGCCAGGAACGCGATCACCGCCCCCAGCTCCTCCGGGCGCCCCAGCCGCCCCTCCGGCACACCCGCGAGCCAGGCCGCCTCGACCGCCTCGGGGGTGCGATCGGTGCGCTGGGCGTTGGCCTGCTTCAGCGAGCCCAGCCGCTCGGTGTCGGTGAAGCCGGGCAGGACATTGTTGATCGTGACGCCGGAGGGCAGCTCTTGTGACAGGGTCTTGGCCCATGACGCGACCGCGGCCCGGGTGAGGTTGCTGACCCCGAGGTTGTCGATCGGCTCCCGGACCGAGGTGGACAGCACCTGGACAAACCGTCCATAGCCAGCCTCGGCCATCCCCGGCAGGGTGCGCTGCAGGATCAGGTGGGCTGACAGCAGGTGTCGGTGCAGCGCCGCGAGGATCTCCTTAGGGCTCGCCTGGGACAGCGGCCCCCCCGGGGGCCCGCCGGTGTTGTTGATCACGACGTGCACCGCTCCATGTTGCCCCAGTAGCTGATCGAGGGCTCCGGCGAGGGCCTGGTGATCGTCGAGATCCGCCACCAGCGCCCGGGCGTCGGGGGCTCCGGCGGCCCTGAGCTCGGGGATCAACGCCTCGAGCCGATCCGCGGATCGCGCCAGGGCGGTGATCGAGGCCCCCCGGGCGGCCAGGGCCAGGGCTGCGGCACGCCCGATCCCCCGGCTCGCTCCACACACCAGGGCGTGTCGCCCCTCAAGACTCGTCCGTGCCACGCCTACCTCCAGGAGGGACAGCGGGAGTAACGTGACCAGGGAGCCCCTACAGCTCCCCAAGCTCCTCGATCCCCGGCGAGCAGAAGTCGATGGTGCCCGACGTGGTCTCGCACATCTGCAGCGCCGCGGTCTCGTCCATCCCGGATCGCCGGGCGTAGTCGAGCCACTCCCGTGCGACGGTCTTCGCCTCGTTCCTCGCCTCGGCTGCGGCGGTCATCGAGGCCTCGCTGGGGGTCCGGACGTGCTCGTTCTCGAGCCAGCTCCACTTCTTCACCGCGGCCCGGGTCATGAGCTTGTGCAGCGCATAGACCCGCGTGACGTGCAGATCCCCCTCCCAGCGGTTGCGGTTGTCGAGCGCGATCTGAGCCCACTTCATCGCCTCGTCCATCCGATCGGGGCTTCGGCTGGCCAGGTAGTAGGCGAACTTGTAGCACATGTCGGGATCCGAGCGATCGATCACCTCCAGGTGGCGGCGTGCGATCCCCTCCCAGCGGTGCTCGTCGCCCTTGGCCCAGGCATCGGTCAGCAGCACCCTGCTGATCTTGTCCTTTGCGGTCTGGCGCTCAGCCTCGCGCAGCGCACCGTGCAGGCAGCGGATCTCGGGATCGGTCAGCTGGCCCAGCATGGACGAGGGCTCGAGCTTGATCAGATCCCCGCAGTCTACCGTGGTGCGGCGGAGCTCAGCCAGATCCAGCTCGTCGAGGGACTCGGCCTCGATCCCGACGTCGATGTCGATGTCGACGAAGGATCCTCCGGTGAAGTCGTTGGCGGTGGCGGTGTTGGAGATGGGCCCGGCCCGACCCTTACCCCCGCACCCGGTGAGGAGCAGGCTCAGGATGCTGTAGGTGATCCATTGATGCATACCCCTTCCTCCATGAGGTGACGGGCCCGGAGATATATACCGCGAGTCGCCGGATACCGGATCGAGCGACCGATCACACCTCACCCATGTCTGCCTGGATCCCAGGCTCTCCCACGCTACTTCCCACGAGGGTCTCAACATCGACCTTACCGCTCCCATCGGGTCGATCCACCACGAAGCGGGGCAAGGCGATCCCGCTCACCCGCCCCCGCAGCGCCCGGTACAGCGCGAGCCCCCGCTCAGCTCCGATCCGCAGGTGTGCGTTGCCCTCGGCCCGATCGGTGAGGTGGAGGTAGTAGGGGAACACCCGGCGTCGGACCAGGGCCTCGCTCAGCGCCGCCAGCACCTCGACGTCGTCGTTGACCCCCCGGAGGAGGACGGCCTGGTTGAGCACCGGCACGCCCCCGTCGATCAGGCGTGCCAGCGCCTCGTCGACCTCGTCCGAGAGCTCCCGGGGGTGGTTGCAGTGGACCACCACCCACACCGGCCGGCGAGCCGCCAGCTCCGAGACCAGCGCCTCGGTCACCCGCTCTGGGAAGGTGATCGGGGCCCGGGTGTGGATCCTGCGCACCGGGACCCCCTCCAGGGCGTCGAGGGTAGCCAGCAGCGCGCGATCAGGCAGGATCAGGGGATCTCCACCCGAGAGGATGATCTCGCTGGCCCCCGAGGCGGCGGCATAGCGCAGCGCAGCGGCCCACTCCCCGGGGGTTGGATCCATCGCCTCGGACGGCGCGTGGTTCCGCCGGAAGCAGTACCGACAGTAGAGGTGACACCGCTTGGTCACCAGCAGCAAGACCCGATCGGGGTGCTTGTGCACCACCCACGGAAGCGGACTCGTGGCTGCGTCCCCCACTGGATCCGGCACGTCCCCCGGATCCGTCTCCAGCTCCCTGGGATCGGGCATCACCTGCAGCGCGAGCGGATCGTCTGGATCGGCGGGATCGAGACGTCGCCAGAACGATCGGGTGATCCGGACGGGGAAGCTCGCGCCCACCTCATCCCAGGACGGCGCTAGATCGGGCCGCTGCCGGGTGATCTCAGGGCGACGGACCATCCGGCTCCGCTGCTCTGTCCGGGGGTCATCGACGGGCTCGTTCGAGTCGTGGGGTGGGGGGCCGGGGGGGCCGTGATACATTCCGCGCCACCTCCGAGGGGGCCCATCTATGTATCAGACGTCCGACATCCGCAACGGACTCAAGGTCGAGATCGACGGACAACCCTACATCGTGACCTACTTCCAGTTCGTGAAGCCGGGCAAGGGCCAGGCGTTTACGCGGACCAAGCTCAAGAACCTGCTCTCGGGCAACGTGCTGGACCGCACCTTCAAGACCGGGGAGACGCTCCAGCCCGCCGACATCACCGAGGGGACCCACCAGTACCTCTACAGCGACGGCGAGGCGTTCCACTTCATGAACATGGAGACCTTCGATCAGCTGGAGCTCACACCTGAGTCCGTGGGAGACGCAAGGAACTTCCTGGTCGAGGAGATGGAGGTCTCCCTGATGTTCTACAAGGATCGGCCAGTCAGCGTGGATCTGCCGAACTTCGTCGAGCTCGAGATCACCTACTGTGAGCCCGGCGTGAAGGGCAACACTGCCCAGGGCGCCACCAAGTCCGCGACCCTGTCCACCGGCCACACGGTCAACGTGCCGCTGTTCATCGAGCAGGGGGAGTGGGTCAAGGTCGACACCCGAACCGGCGACTACGTCGAGCGCGTGAGGAGGTAACGATGCTGACGACTGCCCTGCTGTTCATTGTCCTGCTGATGCTGCTCGGGGTCGGCGGGATCGCCGCGATGGCGTTGTTGCAGCAGCGCCACGCCCTCAAGCTCAAGGATCTGCAGCTGCAGGAGCTCCAGGCCCAGGCCCCGGAGCCCAAGGTCGATCTGCCTGCGTTCGTCGATGCCTCCGATCCAGCGTCGATGGCCGCCTGGAAGCAGGCTCAGGTCGAGCTCGACCTGCCCCGCTGATGCG
Source organism: Deltaproteobacteria bacterium (assembly GCA_011376105.1). Taxonomy (GTDB): domain Bacteria; phylum Myxococcota_A; class UBA796; order UBA796; genus DRPG01. Next base: position 6,656 of record DRPG01000474.1, on the reverse strand, counting down.
GGCGGAGCGCTGCCGGGCGCGGGGTCGGGCGCTGGCCGCCCTGCGTCGCTGGTTCGAGGCACATGGCTACCTCGAGATCCAGACCCCGGTGCTGGTGCCCAGCCCAGCGATGGAGGAGCACCTGTCCCCGATCGAGGCGGGGGGAGCGTTCCTGCGCACCTCCCCCGAGTTCGCCCTGAAGCGGGTGATCGCCGCGGGCCTGGGCCGGGTCTACGAGATCGGGCCCTGCTTTCGCGATCGGGAGATCGGGCCCTGGCACCGCCGGGAGTTCACGATGTGCGAGTGGTACCGCACCGGCGCTGAGCTCGGCGATCTGATGGACGAGGTCGAGGCCTTGGTCGACGAGGTCGCCCGGGCCCTGGGGGTCCGGCCCCCGAGCTGGCGCAGGGCCACGGTGCGCGAGATCTTCAGCGAGGCCACCGGCCTCGATCCCGCGATCGCGTCCGCCGACGAGCTGTCGGGGATCGACGAGTCCTTCGATGATGCCTTCCTCCGCCGCTGGGTCTCGGACGTCGAGCCGGCGATGCGGGGTGCGCTGTTCGTCTCCGACTGGCCCGCGTCCCAGGCGGCCCTGGCCCAGGTGCGCCAGGCTCCGGGCTGGCCGGTGGCGTGTCGCTTCGAGGCCTACCTCCACGGCGTAGAGCTAGCCAACGCCTTCCTCGAGCTGCTCGATCCAGTCGAGCAGCGGCGTCGGTTTGCCTCCGCCAACGCCGCACGCCTCGCCGCGGGAGAGCCTCCACACCCCGTGGACGAGGCCCTGATCGAGGCGGTGGGCCGCATGCCCCGCACCAGCGGGATCGCTCTGGGCTTCGATCGCCTGGTCGCGGCCCTCTGCGGCTGGGACAGCATCGCGCCATAGCCCTCCCCGTCGGGGGCAGAGGGGTGCACCTGTGAGGCTGGAGGTGTCGCCATCGTCATCGAGCACCGGCTCCACCATGGATCCCTAGACCGACAGGCCCCCATCGACCACGAACACCTGGCCGGTGATGTAGCTGGCCCGGGGCCCACAGAGAAACGCCACCAGGGGTGCGATCTCGTCGGGCTGTCCCATGCGTCGCATCGGGATCGCCTCGATCACCTGGTCGATCCGTGCCGGGGACAGCGCCCGGGTCATGTCGGTCTGGACGAAGCCCGGCGCAACAGCGTTGACCCGGACGCTGCGCCGTGCCATCTCCAGGGCCAGCGATCGGGTGAGCGAGATCACCGCAGCCTTGGACGCACCATAGTTGGCCTGGCCGGGGTTCCCCCGCAGCGCCGAGACGCTGGCGATGTTGACGATGGCGCCCGAGCGCCTGCGGGCCATGGCCGGCAGCACTCCGCGACACATCCGGAAGGTACCTCCGAGGTTGATCTCGAGCACCCGCTCCCACTGGGCGTCGCGCATCCGCATCGCGAGCCCGTCGTCGGTGATGCCGGCGTTGTTGACCAGCAGCTCGACACCTCCGAGCTCCTCCGCGGTGGCCAGCAGCCGGGTGCAGTCGTCGGGCTGGCCCACGTCGGCCTGGACCGCGGTGGCTCTGGCCTCCTCCGCCAGCGCCTGTGCGGCGTCTGCGCTGCTCGTGTAGCTGAACACGACCCTCGCCCCCGCCCCCGCGAGCTGCTCGACGATGGCCCGACCGATGCCGCGGCTGCCTCCGGTGACGATCGCGATCTTGCCCTCGAGCTCTGGCTGCATCCGGATCCTCCAGGGCCCCTGCTCTAACCGGAGCCCCGGGACGGGGGCCAGAGGCACCGGGTGGGCCCGCAGCGACGCGGCCGGGCACATCGGGGCCCCCACGGCCGACGCAGGAGATCGCGACGGGGGCCAGACGCAGCACGGCCCTGGCCCGGCCCGGTCTCAGGGCGCAGCGCCAGGGCCGGGGGGTGCTAGTAGCGGTACTTCAGCCCGAGCCGGATCGAGCGGGGCGCCTGGCGGTACAGGGTCGCTCCAAAGCCCGGTGCGTCGTTCTCGAAGTAGGTGATCGCCTGGGCAAAGCCCGGGAGGTTGAACACATCGAGGGTGGCCTCGAGGCTCTGGTGCTCAGTGCCCAGACCCAGCTGGTGGGCGACGCGGACGTCAACGTAGTGCACCGCGGGCATGAACCGGCTGCCCCGGCCCTGGGGGAAGGAGTAGCCAGGGCCGTAGAAGCCGACGGTGCCACGCTTCTGCCAGGCGTTGCCCGAGCTGAACTCGTACACCAGGCCGAACTTGGTGCCAAACGGCGCCGAGTACGAGCCGTTGAGCTTGATCGAGTGGAACGCGTGGTAGGGCATGTACCCGAAGAAGCCCGCGTCATCGCGGAACATCGGGTTGTCGGGATCATAGCGCCCGAGGCCCTTCAGGCCGTCGAGCACCCAGCCCAGGCCGTTCTCGTACCAGTCGGCGCGGGTCTGCCGATCGCCGATGTCGTCGAGGTACACACCGACGTTGTTTCCGTCAGAGCCGGAGTCTGCGCCCGGGGCCAGCTCGAACTGCCCGGGGGTGTGACCGTAGGCCTCCTGCAGGGTGTAGGCCCCGAACAGCTGCCACTGCTCATCGAACTCCTTGTTCACCGTGAACTCGAGGGCTCGGTAGCGCCGCTCTTTGAGCGGCGAGTTCATGATGTACCAGTCATCCCAGTTGGTGTTGATGTCCTCGGGCAGGCCCGAGGTGCGCGACAGGATCGCCCGGACCCCGAGGGCCAGATCGGGGATGACCTCGCGCTGGAACCCAACGTTGACCTTGTCGAGGCGGGCCGGTTTCAGGCCCTCGTCGTAGATCAGGGGGCTGCCTTCGGGATCCTGGGTGTTGTTCCAGGCCCAGTCACCGGCGCTGTTGCGCCCGTAGCGCACAAAGCCCGCGGACGAGCGCGCGTTGGCCCAGGCCCAGAGGTTCTGCCCGGCCAGATCGTAGTACTGGCCGTAGTGTGCGCTCACCTTGGTCTTGGAGTCCCCGAAGGGATCCCAGGCCACCCCGAGGCGGGGGGCGGGCATGAACAGCGGGCCGGCGAAGCCGTCGTAGTCACACGGACCCTCAGCCGGGACCAGGGTGCCTGGATCGTCGGGATCGGGGACCGCACAGGGGACCGAGCGCTCCTCCGGTGGGAGGTTGAACTCCTCCACCAGCTGGGTGGAGGGGCGCTGGTTCACGTCGTTGCGGCCGTCCTCGATGTCGAGGCGGGCGCCGAGGTTGAAGGTCAGGTTGTGCAGGGGCTGCCACTCGTCCTGCAGGAAGAAGTAGGCGGTGTTGACCTTGTTGCCCAGCGGACCCACGTTGGTCCAGTGCTCCCGGTAGGCGCAGTCCGAGCCATCGGGGGACTGACACGGGTAGCCCGCGCCGGTGGTGTAGCTGGTGCCCACGTCCCGCATGTCGGGATCGCCGTTGGGGAGCACCGAGGGGTTGCCATCGCTGTCGATCCATTGGATCTGATCGACGCCGGTGTTGACGATCTCGCGCTGCTCGAGCAGCACCCAGTACTCGGCGCCGGCGCGGATCTTGTGATCGCCCAACACGTCCTGCAGCAGGCGCTCGTACACCAGCCCACCGCCAAAACGGTTCCGATCGTTGTAGTCGTACCGCGTCGCGTTGTTGCGCAGCACGCCGTTCTCGTCGAGCAGCGAGGGGGTCGTGTCATCGCCGCTGGTGGGCACCACGTCGACGTTCTTGTTGGTGAAGCCACCGCGGAGCTCGAACAGATCGTTGTCCGAAGCCTGGATCTTCGCCGTGAGCACGTTGGTCAGGATGAGCGAGCGCGAGTTGCTGGTGGCCTCGGGCAGCACGAACTGGCTGGCGTCGTAGCTGGCCGCCGAGGAGTAGTACCCAGAGAACAAGTAGCGCAGGGTCAGCTTGTCGTTGGCGAACCAGGTGAGCTTGCCGAGGAACCGACCGCTGTTGGTGACGATCGGATCGGTGGGGACCTCCCCAGGCTCGAGATCGTCACCCTCGATCTTCAGCCCCTCGGGCACATACCAGTCGTGGTTGAGATCCAGCGCGGTGAAGTACCACAGCTTCTCGGGGATGATCGGCCCACCAGCGGTGAGGTTGAGCACCGGCGTACGGTTGCGTGCCTTGGTGACGGGCGTCTCGAGATCACCCTCTCCGTCCCACCCGATGTCGAAGATGTCGTAGGTAGGGTTGAAGAACGCGTGCTGAGAGTAGAACGCAGCGGCGCTGCCATGGTGCTCGTCACCGCCGTCCTTGGTGACGACGTTGACCTGCATCCCGGTGAACTGGCCAAACTCAGCGGGGGCGCCGTCGGTGTAGACCTGGATCTCCTCGATCGCGTCGAAGTTCAGGCTCTGACCGACCCCCTTGGTGGCCGGATCGCGGGTGGAGACCCCATCGAGGGTGTAGTTGTTGCCGTACTGACCCTCACCACGAACGCTGGGGTTGCCGTTGCCGGCACCGCCGGTGCTGGTGTTGATCCGACCGGTGACCCCGGGGATGGTCTGTGCGACGTCCTGATAGCTCCGCCCCACGGGGAGGTTCTGGATGCTCTCCTCGCCCAGGGAGGTGGAGAACGCCGACTGAGTGATGTCGACCACCGGCTTGAAGATGACGTTGATCTCTTCGCTGACCCCGCTCATGATCGCGGTGATGCGGGCGCTGGTGGTGGTCTGTAGGGCGACCCGGACCTCAGCACGGGCGAGCAGCGCATCGTTGAGGGTGACCGAGATCTCGTAGGAACCTGGTGCGATGTTGTCGAAGCGGTAGCTGCCGTCGGCGCGGGTGGTGGTGACGATCTGGCCGGCGAGCTCGACCCCGGACAGCGCCACGGTGGCGTTGGGGACCGCGAGGCCGTCCTCGTCCTCCACCACGCCCTGGATAGCTCCGGTCTCACGGGCCTCAGCGACCTGGACGGTCGCGATCATGGTGAGCAGCGTGGGCATCAAGGGGCTCACTTGGAACCTCCCGTCGTGGTCGCGGCCGCACCGATCTGGACGGTGGCTCCGGGGCAGTCGATCGCCGCGGTGTCCGCGGTGGTGCCGTAGTAGTAGTCGTACGTGTACCAGCCGAAGTCAGCGATGGTTCCGTCGGTGTGGCGCAGGTTGAACGTGTAGGTGCCGTCGTCGAGCTGAGGCACGACCATGTCGGCTTGGGCCGTCGAGCAGGTCGGGGTGATGGGCGCGGTGGCCACCTCGACGCAGTCCGCGTCGTAGAACACGCCCTGGACGTTCTCAGCCGTGAGGTTGCAGCCAACGAAGCTAAAGGTGCTCCCCACCGTGGCGGGGCTGGGGATGTCCCAGTCGTCCGCGACGACGCTGGCGGGACAGGTCTGGTAGTAGAAGCCCTTGAACAGGGTCAGGAGCTCCCCATCCACCGTCAGGTTGACGTCGAAGAAGCCCCGCTCCCCCGTCGGTGAAGGCGGGACCTGACCGGTGTACAGGAAGCCCACATCCTGAGCATGCTCAAGCCCATCGGGATCCGCCTCGGCGGCGATCAACTCCAGGGGGCTACCCCCGATGTCGGCTGTGGCCGTGGTGCCGAGGTGATGCCCCTGCACCATGACGTCCACACAGCCGTCGACGTAGGCGTGCTCCGGATTGATGGAGACCAGCGTGGGTTGGTTCAAACAGGCGGCAAGACCTGCCAAAACCGCCGACGCGTAGAGTCGTTTCATCGTCGTCTCCCCCCTCAGTGAGTGGGTTCTCGCGGAAGTAACGTTTCGTGACTGAAGGGGGCAGTCTTGTTGCTTGAGCGGGACAGATGCAAACCCATCACTGGATCGGTTCCGCTATAGTCAAGTGTTCAAGCTGAAAATCACAGACATACCGCAACCTCGTTCCCCTCCGCGGGACCGACGCAGGGGCCGCGCATCTGTCACATTTGGGCGATTTATTGCCATGCAGACACCCCTGGATCGCTCTGGAGGGCTGCTGCTGCCCTGGGCTGGACCGCCCCGGGCGGCCCACCCCGGATCCCCCGGCTCTAGGCTCACATGGCCTACACTCGAGCCTCCATGCCCCACCGAGGCGCCCCGCTGGTGGCCCCGCCGGACCCCAGCCGCTCCAGGGCCTCAGCTCACCGCCGCAGGCCTCAGCTCACCGCCGCAGGCCTCAGCTCACCGCCGCAGGCCTCAGCTCACCGCCGGGTCGGCGCGACCCCGAAGCGGAGCTCAAGGGACGGCAGGATGGTCTCGTCCTGGATGCCCTCGCCCATGGGGACCCGAACCAGCACGCCTCCGCCCAGTTGGATCGCGGTGGTGCCCGCGACCCACTTCCGGCCCGTGACCATCTGCACGATCGCATCCAGATCTTCGTCACCGCTGAAGGTCGCGTGCCGCACCCCCCCCCGGGCGCCAACGTAGGGCCCCGCCAGCGGCCCCTGAGACAGATCGAACCCAGTGAGGACCCGCCAGGAGGGCCCGAACTCTCCGAGCATGGTCTCGTCGATCTGGTAGGCGCCGTCGAGCAGGATCGAGAGCCCCGCGCCGGGCAGGATGTTCTCGTTCCAGCGGAAGGACAGCCCCCGGGGCTCCCAGTAGGTGACGGTGAGCATGCGCGGCTGCAGGGGCTGGGGCTCCTCGCACTGGCCCACCTGCACCAGCGACCAGCCCGCGTCGCTGGGACGCAGCACCGCTCCACAGCCCCCGCCCTGGTGGCCCAGCTGCTCGTGGAGGTGGGTGACGGTGTCGCCGGCGGGTGCATCGATCAGGTGCACGTTCAGGGTTGGATCGTTTCTCAGGATGGCATCGAGC
>DRPG01000473.1 GCA_011376105.1 Deltaproteobacteria bacterium | reverse complement strand
CCAGGCCATAGATCAGCTCATCGATCAGATCGTAGGCGGCGAGGTGTACCTGATCTGCGATCTCTGCACGCACCCGATCGAGCTCGGCCTGCTGCGCCTCCTCGATCGGCCCCGCCCCCAGGGCCGGCGCGGCGACACCGGAGGCGAGCGCGATCCACACCATCCCGGGGCCCCTCACTTTAGCCAGACCCACTGGCCCTGGGCACACAGCCCCGCGTGGAGGTTCGTCTCGCGACGATCCCGGCTGATCAGGGCGAACAACACGTCGTCTTCACGGAGGCCGCCGGTGGCGAGGTAGCGCTGGCACGCGGCGGGGTAGGCCTCGTCGGGCGCCATGCGGGTGAGGACCTCGACGTCCCCCGTGGCGAGGATCGGGACCCGATCGGAGACCTGCAGCCCCCGGTTCATGAGCGCGTTCTTGGCCGCGAAGGAGATCTTCGTCGTCACCGGAGCGCTCGGGTAGTACGCCTCGACCAGCCAGGTTCGATCAGCCAGATCGGGCCGCAGCGACTCCGCCGCGATCGCCAGCTCGGTGACCCGGGCGTCGAGGGAGGAGAGGATGGCCTCGTCGTGGGCTGTGCGGAGGCCGGGACGGAGCAGCCGCTCCCGGCAGACGACCACGCTGCGCTCGGTGAAGTCGCCGCGCCCGTCGGAGGTGACGATCCGGCCGGGGTAGCGCCGGCTGGCGATCTCAGCGCTCAGCCGCTCGCACTCCAGGCGGCGGGACTGGGTCTTCGAGCGGGTGAGCCCCGGTGCCGGATCCGTTGGGACCACGAACGGCAGCAACACCAACGAGATCAGTAAGACGATCTCCACGTCGCTCCCTGGAGGGTTGCGCCGCCCACGGCGACGGGTTCGCTGTAGCTGGGGCCGTGAGGGCGGCTGAAGCGCTCTGTCGGGGGCATATCTAGCCCCCACGCCTGGCGGGGGACTGCTGGAGCACCTGCCACTGCACCTTGGCGTTGAACACCAGCTGGCTGAGCTGTCGGTAGAGATCGGTGGAGAGATCTCGCTCGACCACAGCCCCGGTGAGCTTGTCTTCCTCGCTGCGCCAGGTCATGTCGAGGAGCTTGTTGCCGAGCCATGTGCCCACCCCGAAGTACTGCACGAGCCGGCCCTGGAGGGTGTCGGAGACGAGCAGGAACCCCTCCCCGTCACGGATCAGGACGTCCTGGGCGAAGGTGGACTCGGTGACGGCGGGGACTAGGGTGAAGGTCCCGATGCACAGCGCCCACAGCACCGGGTTGTTCGCCTCGTGGACCTTCCTCGCTCTGAGCTCGAGGGTCAGCTCAGCCGTGGGGGTCTCCCGGGCGCCGCGCCCGCCTCCTGGCTCCCCCTGCGGCTCCTCCGAGGGGGTGTCGTCCCACGCCTCGTGGGCGGCGATGACCGTCCTCACCTGGGCGCCCTGGTTCTCGAACAGCGTCTGCACCTTCTGGCAGAGGACGCTCGCCTCCGAGAGGCTCAGCAGCCCTCCGGGGACGCAGTGCACGGTCAGGTTCACGTCCTTGAGGTTCGCGGCGCGGACGTCGACCACCACCGGCTGGTGGAGGCCCGACAGGGGCTGGTAGACCCGCACACACCCCGACGCTGCACAGCACAGCGTGATCCCAAGGGCGGAGGTCACCCCCCGCTGGAGGCGACGGTGCACGGTGGAGCCAGGAGGCGGTGCACCCGGGAGCAGGGGCTGGAAGATCGGGTCCTCCGGAGCGGGCTAAGGCCTCGATGGGGTGCAGCTCACAGTGCACGATAGCACCTGAACGCGAGGGTGGCTCGGGAACCTGAGCCCTGACCGCCGGGCAGGTGGCGGCGATGATGGTGAGGCCCGGCGGCCTGTCGATGCCGCCCCCGGGCCTCTCCAGGCTGCGTCCGCCCCGGCGGCGCGTCCGCCCCGGCGGCGCGTCCGCCCCGGCGGCGCGGGGCCGGATGGACAAGCCCCT
>DRPG01000472.1 GCA_011376105.1 Deltaproteobacteria bacterium | reverse complement strand
CTCGTACCAGAAGGAGGAGCGGTACCCGCCGCTGTTGTGCTGAGTCGCGGGCCCCGACAGGGCGAAGCCCGGATCGCTGTTGTCGACGATGACGGCGGAGACGCTGCCGGCTCCGGGGCCCGCCACCAGCAGATCCCCCTGGACCAGATCGCCATAGCCATCGATCAGCTCAGGGACGACGGCGTTGCCTCCATAGGGGCCGCCGGCGAAGGCTGCGTCCCGGTACAGGCTGAAGTGTAGGTGTGGGGTGAAGTAGTTGTCGCCGAAGTTGCCCGAGCCCCCCATGGTGCCGACCTCGTCCTTGTCGGCCACCACCTCCCCCGCCGAGACGGACAGCGACGAGAGGTGGGCGTACAGCGACATGTAGGTGTGGCCGTCGCCCAGATCGTGCTCGATCAGCACGATCCGCCCAAAGGTGGACCAGCCCCCGGTGGCCCAGTCGGCATAGACCACCGTGCCGGAGAACGCCGCCACCACCGGCAGCCCGTCTCCGCCCCCGGCCTGATCCCGGACCAGATCCAGGGCGTGGTAGTCGTTGGTGGAGCCCGGCGCGTTGGTGCCGCTGTGGAAGACTGAGCAGCCCGGGCCATAGCCACAGGAGACCCGGACCGGGGTCTCGTCGGGGAACGGCAGGGTGAGATCGACGCCCCCCGGTAGGGCCACGGCCCCGGTGGCCGGGGGCGTGATCGCCGTGGCGTCGAGGGCGAGCAGCGCGAGCAACATGGAGCCTCCCGTAGGTCGGTCGGGTCTTGTACATCGGTGGGGCTCCAGGCTCCAGCGTCGCTGTGACACAGGTCGGTTACAGAGGTGAGGTGCCTGGAAGAGGTGGGGTGCCTGGAAATAACCCGGACTTTAGCGCGGCCGCACGCTGGCTCGCGGCCCGCACCCCCCGAGAGCGCAAGCAGCGGGGGCAGTGGGTCACCCCCTACTGGGTCTGCGAGGCGGTCATCGATCGGTTGGCCGCCGATCTCCCTGCCCAGCCCACGATCGTCGATCCAGCCTGTGGCGACGGGCGCTGGCTGATCGCTGCGGCCCGCAGGCTCCCGGGGGCGCGCCTGGTGGGCTACGACATCGATCCAGCCGCGATCGACGCCGCGACCCGGACCCTGGCTGCGGCCGGGGTGACCGCACGCCTGATCTGCGCAGACAGCCTGGGGGAGCGCGTGCAGGAGGTAGCCGACGCGGTGGTGGGCAACCCTCCCTTCGTCCGGCCCCAGCACCTGCCCCGGGACGAGGCCGCCGCCCTGTGGCGTCGGTTCTCAGTGGCCACCGACAAGAGCGATCTGTATGCCTGCTTCGTGGAGCGTGCGCTGCAGTGGGCTCCGCGGGTGGCGCTGGTGCTGGGTCACACGTTCCTGTCCCTGGTGAGCTCCGGGGCGCTCCGGCGTCGGATCCTAGCCAGCGGCCTCGACGGCGTGTTCACCCTCCCCCAGAGCACCTTCGACGCAGCCGTCGAGACGGTCGTGCTGCTGTGTGGCCCCGACGATCGACGCGAGGCGGGCCAGATCACCGCATCGGGGGGGGTGGAGGTCCACGGCACCCTGCACGTGGGAGCCGAGGCCTGGTCCACCGACGGGCCGCTGCCCCAGCTGCCCGGATCTCTCCTTGGCTCCATCGCCTCGGTCCACATGGGGATCGTCTGTGGGGACTACCCCCGGTATGTGCACCACGAGCGCCGCTACCCCGAGGACCGCCCCACCTGCCGGGGGCGGGACGTCCGGCCCTGGCGGATCATCGACACGGATCTGTTCGTCCGCTATCTCCCCCGCGACATGCTGCGGCGAAAGCCCTATGTCGCCCCAAAGCACGCAGGCCTGTTCGACGTCCCCGAGAAGGTGGTCCTCGCCGGCACGACCGGTCGTCGCCTCGTGGCCGCGGTCGACACCCACCGTCGCTTCCCGATGGACAGCTGCTATGTGCTGCACCCCCGGGCTGACGCCGATCCCTGGGGGATCCTCGGGCTGCTCCTGTCCCGGGAGGTGGCGGCCTGGTACGGCACGCGCTTTGGAGCGCCGAGGGTCAAGGGGGTGGAGGTGGCTCAGATCCCGATCCCCGATCCCCCCTGGACCTCGATCGCCGCCGCCGCCCGGGCGGAGGACGAGGTGGGCCTGAGCACGGTGGTGAGGGAGGCCTACGCCCGGACCGCCGGGCGCTGAGGCCGTCGCGCTGCGGCCGTCGCGCTGCGTCTCGGGGCCCACCGTGGATGGGGTGCGTCGCCCCGCTGCACCCCGGCGGGGACGCTCGGGGACGGAACCTGACCTCCCCGCGCGATACAGCAGCGGACGGAGGAGCTGGAGGAGCCCTTGATCCGCATGTACAGCGATGAGTCCCTCAGCCTGTGGAACCGGGAGAAGGTGCGGGTTCAGCTGCTGCTGCCCGGCCAGGATCGGCCCATGGGCTACTGTGACGGCACCGACGAGGACGAGGAGGAGATCCGCAGGATGGCCCGCGAAGAGGGTGTGGAGCACCTGAGCATCCACAAGAAATACCTCAAGACCGGGCGTGAGATCTGGACCCTGGGGGACATGCCCGAGCTCGATCCCCTGGTCGATGGGGACGAGTAGGGCCCCACAGCGCACACCCGTCGCCCCGCGACTTGATGGACCGCTGCCCCTCGTCGTCGCTCGGTCACATGCTCGCGGCGTGCGCCCTCCCCTGTCCTCGCCCACCCTCCCGTCGGAGCACGATCTCCACCTCCCTCCATGGCCCGGGGTGGACACGGATCCGGGGGTTGGATGTGCTCAGGTCGCCACGTTGGAGAGGTGTGTGGGGATCACACCGATCCCCTGGTTGGCGGCGCGCAGCGCCTCCTGCAGCCTCCCCCGGAGATCGGCGCGGGGATCGTCGGGCCAGTGCCAGGCACACCTGGCGTCGAAGAAGCGGATGAAGGCATCGAACACCGGGATCGGGCTCCCCATCTCCTCGATCAGCATCTGGTTGGCCCGGATCTGCTTGGCCCGGCCCAGCTCGAGCACCCGCCGCACATCGAGGCCCAGCACCTCGAAGTGGGGGGTGAGCTCCCGCATCATCTCCAGCTGGGCCCACAGCTCTCCAAACTCCCAGGCCCACAGGCCGGCGGCCTCAGCCGACGTCATGCCCTGGATCAGGCGGGGGAGGTGGAGCACCCCGAGGGCCACGTGCCGCGCCTCGTCGCGCTCATAGTATCGGAGGAGATCGACCAGCACTGGCTCGATCTCCGACTCCCGGATCATCTGGAACAGCGCGAGCGCCATGGGCTCGATCATCAGCTGCATGCCGACAAGCTTCTTCGCCAGGGTGTTGGCGGACAGGGTGCCCGCCAGGACGCGGGTGGTCCTCGGACCCAGCCCCCGCGGAAGCTCCCCGAGCAGGACGAGGTAGTCGTGCATGACGTAGAAGTGGCGAGCCTCGTCGTGGGCCTGGGAGGTGGCGGCGAGCTTGGCCTCCAGCGGCTCGAGCCGGAGCGCGAGATCTGCGCTGATCTTCCACGCCGCCAGCTCCCCCCAGAGGATCACGGCAAACAGGCCCTGCACCGCTGCGCGCCGCTCGTCGGAGAGCTGGATCCCTCCGTGCCGCTCGAGCAGCTGAGCCAGCAGCTCCTTCCCGTTCCAGGCCCGGTGCTGGCCCTTGTGGTAGATGTTCTCGAGCTTGCTCGCCTTGCGGGCCTCGGCTCCGGTCAGCGCCTCGTCGAACATGTCGAACGGGAGCAGGACGTCGGGGCGGACCCCCCTAAGCTTCTCCCGCGCCCGCCTCGGGGCCTGCAGCGGAGCGAGGATCCTGCGAGCGATGCTGCGGATCATGGGGACTCCCTCGATGGATCGTGATCCGCGCCGGCCTCGGCCAGGCGGATGAACAGGGCGCGGAGATCGTCGTAGGCGCGTTGGACCTCAGCGAGATCGTCGTCGTCCTGAGCGTAGGACAGCTCCACCACCAGCCCGTGTAGACACACCCGCACCAGGCGGGCGAGGCGCTCGGGGGGCAGCTGCAGCAGCGGCGCACCGTCGAACAGCTCGCCGATCCCGTCGACCAGCATCTGCTCGCTCTCTCCATAGAACGCGAACAGATCGTCGCGCAGGGGGCCGGCGAGGGTGCCCAGGCTCATGGTCTCCACCATGAACGGGGCCCAGCTGCGCATGTCGTACACCGAGGCCCACAGCGCATCCAGCGCCTCGACCGTCGGCCCCAGCCCCCGCTCGCCGCGCTGGAACCGCTCGTCGAACCGATGGTGGAGCTGGCGGAAGGTGGCCCGGACCGCCTCGATCAGCAGGTGTTCCTTGCTCTGGAAGTGGTAGTGCAGCAGCCCCTTGCTCACCCCGGCCGCCCGCGCCACCGCGCTCATCGAGGCCCCCCGGAACCCCTCGCGGCCGAACATCCGCGCCGCAGCGTCGAGGATCCGCTGGATGGAGCGGGCGCCCCGGGTGGTGGGGCTCATCTGGGATCTCGTCCTTCGGACCAAGGGTCTGTTCCTTTACTGGCCAGCCAGTACAGCTTTATCTTGGATCCCCTCGGGTAGATGCGTCAAGCAGGAGGACGCATGGGGGACGTGATCCAGCTCTGGCTCGATGTGGCAGATCCTTGGTCTTACCTGGCTTCTGTTCGGTTGTCCCCGCTGGCGGCCCGCGCCGGTGTGGCCTGGGTCCCCCGTCCGGTGGTGCTCGCGCCCGACAGCCCGACGCCTCCGGCCCGGGCCGCGATGCGGCGGATCGATCTGGTGCGGACCGCTGCACGGGCGGGGATCGAGCTGGCCCGGACCCAGCTCGATCCCGAGGCGGCGAGGGCCGCGACCCGGCGCCTGGCCACCCGCTCCGATCCGCCCCATCGCGTCGCTCGCGTGCTGCGGGCGGTGTGGGGCGAGGGGCTCGATCCCCTCGAGGTGGTGGGGGAGATCGGGGATGGGTGCGCCGATCTCACGGCCGAGGCCCGCGCTGCGGGGGTCTTCGCCACCCCCTCCTTCACCGTGGGGGACACCACGATCTGGGGCGTCGATCGGCTGCACCGCCTAGAGCAGCGCCTGGGGCTGCCCGTCGATCCGGCTCCGATCGGTGCCGCGGCCGAGGGGGCGACGTGGGAGTGGTTCCACGATCTTGCCTCTCCGTTCAGCTACCTGGCCTCGACCCAGATCCCGAGGCTCGAGGCAGGGCTCGGGATCGCCCCCACTGTGACCCCGATCCTTCTCGGTGCGCTGTTTCGGGGGATCGGGACGCCGATGGTCCCGCTCCAGAGCTTCTCAGCGGCTCGCCGGGCCTGGGTCGGCGAGGATCTGGAGGCCTGGGCCCGGTGGTGGGGGGTCCCGCTGCGGTTCCCCGGCGCGTTCCCGCTACGCACCGTCGTCCCGCTGCGGATCCTGCTGCTCGCCCCCCAGGCCTGCCCCGCGCTCTACCGGGCCGCGTGGGTCGAGGATCGCGACATCGGAGACCCGAGGATCCTGGCGGAGGTCCTCGACGAGGTGGGCCTGGACGGGGCCGGGCTGCTGGAGCGGGCCGCCGACCGGCGGGTCAAGGAACAGCTGCGGATCAACACCCAGCGGGCACAGGAGCTGGGGATCTGTGGTGTGCCCTCCTTCCGGATCGGCGAAGACGCGCTGGTGTGGGGCCAGGACAGGCTGGATCACGTGGTCTGGCTGATGGGGGGCTGGCGTGGGGGGGCACGACGGGTCAAGCTTCAGGGAGTGGAGGCATCGTGAAGCGCTTGTGGTTTGCCTGCTCGGTGGTGCTCGCCGTCGGCCTGGCCTGTTCCGGTGGCACGGAAGATGGTGCCCCCGACGGAGGAGACGGTGCCAAGGACAAGATCGTCGTCGTGCCGGTGCCGGAGGGCGAGGACAAGGAGCACTGGTGCTGCGAGTACGTCGACGAGGAGGAGCAGAAGCGCTTCGCCTTGACCGATGGGCCCGGTGACTGCAACTCGGCCTTCGAGGACCGTGACGGCCGGTGGGTGAGCGGCACCCAGTGCACGCCCTGCTGCTGTGAGGCCCCCTCGGATCCCGAGGACGAAGACAGCGAGCTGGCCCTGGAGCTGACCACGCCTTCTGAGTGCGCCGGTGTCGGAGAGTGCGTCCCCCTCGACAAGGACGGAGCGTGCGGCGAAGACGAAGGCGGCGAAGACGGAGGCGGCGAAGACGGAGGCGGCGAAGAGGCGAACCCCCGCCCCCGTCCCCGCCCCCGCCCCCGCCCGGTGGCGCCCCGCAAGCCGGTGCCCAAGGAGCGCAAGCTGATCCGTCAGCCCAAGTAGCTCGCTGAGCCCTACGGTGAGCCCCCGGGCCGGGGCCCGTGGGCGCCGTGGGCGCCGGCTACCGGATCGGGCTGTAGGGGCGAGCCGCAGGGACATGCACCAGGCGATCGTCCTCGATCAGCCAGCCGGTGAGCGCACCTCCATACACACAGCCGGTGTCCAGCCCGATCACCCACGGCACGCCGCCGCGCTCGACCCGGACCAGGCCGACCCGTGCGTCGTGGCCAAACACCACCCGGCGCTCGCCGTGGTAGATCGACCACCACCTTGGATCGTCGGGTGCGTCGTCGGGCCAGCGCCTCAGCACGGTCGCGGTGTGTCGGGGGGTGTCCTGCAGCGAGCCTGAGGGGTGTAGGGCCGCATGCACCACGGTCACCCCGGCGATCTCGATGAACAGCGGCATCTCACGGACGTAGCGCCGCCAGCCTGGATCGGAGGCGTCGAGGGCGGCGACACAGCGCCGGGCCCCCCTGTCCCCCGGGCGGAGGCCGTCGAGGTGATCCAGCAGGCGCTGATCGTGGTTGCCCAGCACCGAGGGCAGCCTGTTGGAGCGGATCAGGGCCCACACCCCGGCTGGATCGGGGCCTTT
>DRPG01000471.1 GCA_011376105.1 Deltaproteobacteria bacterium | reverse complement strand
CGACCCGGACGACCCGGACGACCCGGACGACCCGGCGGGGACGGCCTCGACGAGCTCCCGGAGCTGCGTACGTCGCCCCAGGGCGGACGCGGAGAGCCAGGACGGTGGCAGCTGCAGGCCGGCGCAGCATCCCCGGTGCTGGGCGGGCTCCGGGCCCGCACACGGCCCTGTCGCTCGTCGCTCAGAGGCGCTCGTCGCTCAGAGGCGCTCGTCGCTCGGAGGCGCTCGTCGCTACGTCGCTCGGAGGCGCTCACACCGAGACCACCACCGTGGCCCCCACCACCGCCAGCAGCCCTCCGATCACCTGGCGCGGGCCAACGGGCTCCCCGAGCACGGCCCAGGCCAGCCCCAGGATGTAGACCGTGGCCAGCTGGTTGAGCACCGCCGCCACCGACGCGTCGGCCCACTTGAACCCGCCCAGCCATAGCACCAAGGCGACGTAGGTCCCCATCACCGCGGCCGGGACCAGGGAGCGCCAGCGGGCCGAGGGCACGAACGCGATCACCGCCCCGCGCCAGCCCCCCGAGGTGGTGACCCACAGCGCCTGGGCCCCGATCCCCACCAGCATCCGGGTCCAGGTGACTTCGATCAGGTTGGATCCCTCGAGGACGGGCTTGACCAGGATCACCGACGCCCCGGTGCCGCAGATCGCGCCGAGGGCCATCGCGATCCCCAGGGCCAGCCCTGGCTCGCGGCGTGCCACCGCGTGGCGGAGATCCACCGTGGCGATCGCGACGCCCGCGACCACCACCGTCGCCCCGAGGAGGAAGCTCGCCGTCAGCTGCTCCCCGAGGAAGAGCCAGGACAGCAGCACCATCATCGGCGCGTAGGTCGTGTCCACCAGGGCGAGCCGGGCGGCCCCGATCCGCCGCAGGCCCTCCAGCAGCAGGGTGTCCGCCACGGCCAGGCCCAACACCCCGCTCACCGCGAGGATCCCCCAGTCTGCCGCGCTGCGATCGGCGGGGGACCCGATCCCCAGCAGCCCCATGGTGGCGGTGAGCAGCACCAGGGCGACGGTGTTCTTGAACAGGTTCATCGAGATCGCGGGCAGATCGCTGTGGCGGAACCCGATCACCGCCACCGCCCAGCACAACGGCGCCAGCAGGGCACACACCTCGCCAGCGTGGGGGAAGGGCGGCGTCACCGCACAGGGGTAACGATCTGGTGCAGGCTCCGCCTCGTCAGCGTCGCGGGGGGACGCGCCGGGCCTGTCCCGCTGCCCTCATCCTGGCGCTCCTTCCACATGTGTACAGCACGGAGACTCTGTCCGGGGCCACCTCACCGATGACGGAGGGCCCAGCCTCCGATCGATCGGAGGCGGAGGCCCCGATCGCCGGATCCGAGGCGCTACGGGGCCCCGCAGGCCCCGTCGAAGGTGGGGGGCTCAGCGAGCCCGGTGGGCTCGAAGCGGACCATGGTGGCATGGTGGTCTTCGAGGGAGGAGAGGTTGCCGCCGACCATCAAGACCTCCTCACCGAAGCGCCAGGTGGCGTGGAAGTGATCCGCCGTCAGGGGGGCGCGCGCACAGTCCCAGCCTGTGTCCGCGCCGTACGACGCGGCCGTGCCGAAGTTGCCTGCGAGCCACACGTCGTCTCCGGGGGCGGTGTACACCCCGTTGAGGGGCTGGCCTGCGCAGCGGGGCTCCAGCTCGGGCTCAGACCAGGCCGCGCCGTCGAAGTGCCAGAACTCAGCCTGCTGCAGCCCCCCCACCGCCCACACGTCGTCGTCGCCGCGGGTGCGCACGGTCAGCAGCCGCGGCGCGTCGGGGGGGCTCCGATCGACGAAGCCCGATCCGTCCCACCACCAGACGAACCCATCTCCGACCACCCAGCCGTCGAAGATCTTGAACGCCAGCGACGGGGTGGTGGAGAGCAGCTCCCAGTCTCCGCCGTCGACCTTGCGCCAGATCTCGCCGGTCTGGTCTCCTCGGACCGCGCCCCCGACGATCCAGGCCGCGGTGCCGTCGTCGTAGAGCCCGAACAAGGTGATGTCCGACGGCAGATCCTCGCGGGTCCGCACGCCGGCGACCTCGTGCACGACGATCCCGTGCTCGCCGACCGCGTACCAGTCGTCCGCGCTGCGGCCGTGGACCCACCACAGGGCGGCCTCGGCCGCGTCCTCCTCGACGCACAGCGACGTGCCGTCGTAGCGCCACAGGGTGCCGGCCGACTCGTAGCTCCCCCCGCTGATCAGCACCTGATCCCCGACGGTGGTGGCGGCGAGCATCACCCCCCCGGGGAGCTGATCAGCGATCAGGTGCCACCGCTGAGGCTCGTCACCGGTGTCCGTCGGGGTGTCCGTCGGGGTCCCGTCGCTCGAGACGCAGGCTCCCCACAGCCACAGCAGCGATCTCATGGGCTGAGCTCGTCGAGGAAGATCGACATGGCCCGCGCCCGGCGATCGGGATCGACCGGCCCGGTGCCTTGGTGGACCCACTCGGTGGTGGGGTTGCCGTCTGCGTCGAGGAACTGCATGGCGTCGACGTAGCCCCCGTCCGGGGCCTCGAGCATGAACTCACCCGTGCCGTAGCCGTACACGCCGCGGATCCGCTGTCGCTCCTCGGGGCTGTTGGTTCGGGGGTGGCACGCGCTGCAGTCCCGCGAGATGGTGGCGAAGCGGGTGGTGGTGTGCTGGAAGAAGACGTGGAACCCGTTGTTGACCTCGGAGTTGGGGGTCTTGCGGAAGACGCCCACCGTGGCGTCCGTGTCGGGGTGATCCTCCGCTCCGAGGACGACGTCGCCTGCGTCGTCGACGACGGCCATCTGGACCTGCTGGGACGCGATGACGCTCTGCACGCGCCCGTCGCTTGCGGTGCCCAGCAACAGCTGATCGAGGCTGTAGTACTCGCGGCTGCCCCGGACCAGGCCGTCCGACGGCAGGCCTGTCTGGGCGTCGCGCTGGGTGAACCGCATGTCCATCGAGACATGGCACCCTAGGCAGTGCAGGTTGTAGGCCGTGTGACAGGTGTCGCAGGTCACCGCGTCGGTGTGGGAGAACCCCTGGGCGTCGACGCCCATCGCCCGGACCATCGGGGAGTCGGGCGCGGCCTGGGCCAGCTGCGCGACCACCTGGGTGACGGTGTGATCCTGTCCGTCGATCCCCTCGAGCACGATCGTGGAGCCCCGCTGGACCAGCTGGGGCAGGGGCCGCCCCGAGGCGGTGCGGAACACCCCGTCGTCGCCGGGGGTGGCGGGCTCCCGGACCGTGCCGTGGCAGTCCTCGCAGCGCAGATCGACCTGCTGCTTGGAGGTGCTGTACAGCCGGCCGTCGCCGTGCACCTCGCTGCCTACGTGGCAGTCCGCGCAGTGCATGCCGCCCTCGAAGTGCACGTCCGGCGGGCTCTCGTCGATGGCGTTGGTCGTGTCTTCGTCCGAGAGGTAGAAGTAGGGATCTGCCTTGCCATAGGCGCCGGGCTCCCAGGCCTCGGCGTTGGGCGGGAGCTGGCCGCTGAAGCCTGCCTCCCGGATGCCTCGGTACAACAAGCCGATCCGACCGCCCTGGAAGTGGCAGGTCGCGCACTGCTCGGTGGGGATGGCGGCCGTGAGCTCGTGTCGTGCAGGGTACGAGCTGGTCGCCGAGGGGATCGTGGGATCGTCCCCGAGGTAGAACCCGGTCTTGTCGTAGACCATGTGGCAGCTGGAGCAGCCGGTGCTGCGGTACTTGTGGGGCGCGTTGTTGTCCCCGTACCCGGCCGCATGACACGTGTCGCAGCTCTTCGACAGGTAGTGTTCGTTGGCGATGTGCTCGATCTCGTCGAGATCGTTGGCCGCCAGGGCCGCGTCGAAGTCGGCCCGGGGGGGCGGGACCAGCGGCCCCAGCTCGCAGACCGAGCCATCGCCCGCGTCGGGATCGCAGCCTGGATCGGAGACGGAGGTGGAGCCGTAGACAGCCTCCCGATCGCCGTAGCCTGCGAGGAACAGGGTGGGCATGTAGTGCCCGGCGTTGGTGCTCATGATCGAGCGCTCCACAGCCTCGACCTTGTCGGGGTGGCAGCTGGCCTGCCCACAGGCCATCGGCGCGGCGCGGATGTCGCCGGGGTTGATGAACTGCACGTACTCCACGGGGAGCTGATCGAGCTGGTTGGGCGCGAAGTCCTTGATGTAGCCCTCGGGGGCGATCGGCAGCCCGTCGCCCCGGATGGCCCAGTAGTCGTCCGGTGGCTGGACGTGCGCCTCTTCCTTGGTCAGGGCCTGATCGTCGCCCCCGTGGCAGGCGGTGCAGTCGTCGACGTCGACCGGATCGGGATGGATCGGCTCAGCGCCCGCGTGGCAAGACAGACACGCGTCACCCTGCCCGCTCCAGGTCGGGGTGTCGGTGTCCGTCGTGGGGGGATCCTTCTTGCACCCCAGCCCGGCGGTCAACAGCAGGAGGAACATGATCAACCCCCCACCACGATGAGGACCGTCGAGCGGCCCTCGGCCATCGTCCCGTCCACGTCGGTGACCTCGACGATCAGATCGGCCGTGGTGTTGTCGAGATCGGTCAGGTTGTCCTGGCTCCAGCGCTCGGGATCGAAGCCCACCGCGACCCCGCTGCCGAGGGTGGCGCGCCCATCGTCCTTGCAGAACAGCTGCAGGGTGGGCTGCCCCTCGTCGTCCTCGAAGGTGAACGAGCCGCTGGGGGCTCCGTCGATCTCGGTGCGGACGGTGACCGTCGCGGGGGCCTCGCCGATCAAGCCGACGGTCTCGACCTGGACGCTGACCCCAAACCCTCCCTGGGGGGCGATGTCGAGGCCCACCGTGGCCCCGTCGGTGAGCGCCGCGAAGGCTCCGCCCACGCCCTGCCCAAGGAACACGCCGGGGGCTGCGGTGCTGCCGCACCGGGCGGCGCCTGGGATGCCGGTGTCCAGAGGATCGTCTGTGGTACCACTGCAGGAGCTACAGAGCACCGCGACGGCCCAGATCGTGCGGTTGAACATGTGGAGTGTCCTGGTGAGGGTTGTCCGTGGGGGATCGAGTCGGAGCTGGCTCCCGGTGAAGCCCGGGGATGTGTACCCCGTCAGTGTCGGGAGGGGGGTGAAAGGATCCGGAGAGGTCTCGTTTTGTCTGCGTGGGGGCTCGGCAGCCGATCGGAGCCTGTCACCAGTGGATCGAGATGGCCTTGTCCCAGACCGGACAGGCCTCGCGACACAGGCCACACCCCACGCAGGCGTCGGGATCGATCGTCGGCACCGCGACGGCTCCCCCCGCCACGGCCCCGACGGGGCAGGCCGGCACGCACGCGCCACACTCGGGGCCCGCCCCCACGAAGCAGCGATCGGGGAGCACCTCCGCGAGGCCGAGGAAGATCCCGTCGGCGGGGGTCGGCAACAGCGCCCCCTCGTCACACGCTGCGATGCACGGCAGATCGGCGCACAGGTGGCACGCAGCGGCGTTCGGGTTCAGGGCCGGGGTGCCGTCCCGGAGGCGCCCGATCGCTCTGTGGGGGCAGGCCCCGAAGCAGGCGTCGCACCGGGTGCAGCGCTCCAGGAACCTCGGCTCCTCCAGCGCGCCCGGGGGCCGGGGCCATCGGGGGGGGGGAGCGCCCACCAGCGCCTCGAGGGCCCGCCTCACATGCGTCCCCGCATGTTCATGTCGAGGCTCATCAGCCACAGCCCCCCGACGGACAAGGCCACCATCATGGCGGTCATCGGGATCTGGCTGCGCTTCGCCCACACCGGATCGTCGAACAACCGCCGGCTGATCCGGTGGGAGACGATCACGCCGAACACAT
>DRPG01000470.1 GCA_011376105.1 Deltaproteobacteria bacterium | reverse complement strand
GGGCCTACGCTCCGCGCCTCAGCGCGTCGCTATAAGCCCGGGTGGTCGCCTCGGCGAACATCACGAAGCGCACCTCGGCCAGCTCCCGGATCTGCCCCCAACAACCCGGCCCCGACGAGCGGGTCTAGGCTGTAGCGATGCCCCGGCGCTCCCGGCCGGTGGTGCAGGAGCGGACAGGATGTGGTCGGGCCGGACGGCTGCCCCCCCCTGGGTGCGTCCCAGCCGGGAGGGACCCTGGCCCTAGAGCGCTCTAGGCCGGGTCGGGCGGGGCCACCGGCGGGCCCCAGCGGGCCCACTGGGGGGGGAGGCCTGCTCCAGGAACCAGCGTTACAATCGGAATAATTTTCGCCCGCGCCACGCCGGAGGGGGCCCGGCGGTGGATCTTCCCCGACACTTGGGGACAGTCTCTTAGTTGGGTACACTGGCGACGTGGGCACACCTGGGGGGAATCGTGAAGGCTGCACCCATCCTGACGCTGCTGGTCAGTGGATGCACCATCGACGTCCCGGTGGGGCTCGATCCCTACGCGCCGGGGTGGTCGGGCGCCGTCCTCGACGGAGACGGAGACGGGCTCACCAAGGATCTCGACTGCAACGATGAAGACAGCGAGATCGGCGCCGTCGTCGAGATCTGTGATCTGATCGACAACGACTGCGACGGGGAGAACAACGAGGGTGACGTCTGCGATGTGTTCGAGACCTTCCACCAGAGTGGATCCCTCGATCTGCTCTTTGTGCTCGAGCCCGGCGACACGGCTCATCTCGCCCAGCAGCGCCTCATCACCGCCCTGCCCCAGCTGATCGCTCCCCTCGTGGGCGACGGCCGCAGCGTGCGCTTCGGGGTCGTGTCGATGGACGTGGACAGCCCCGACGTCACCTACTTCCAGAGCGCCAACGACGATCCCGACGAGGTGCTGTTGTGGCTCGAGAACAGCATGCAGCTGCCTCCCTCCGAGGGGGAGCTGGGGGCGCGCCAGATCACCCGGCGCACCCTGTGGGACAACCGGCAGTGGAACGAGTTCGATCGTGACGGGGTAGAGCTCGCGATCGTCTACCTCAGCACCACTGAGGATCACAGCCTGCCCCGGCTCGAGAGCGTCATCGCGATGCTCGACGAGCTCGAGGGCCCCGGGCGCTGGTCCGCCCACGCGATCGTGCAGACGTCCCCCTCCGACTGCTGGGGCAAGAGCGCCAAGGAGGATCAGGGTGTGAGCTTCATGGAGCTCGCCGAGCACTCCAACGGCCTGATGCTCGATCACTGCTCACCCTCCTACGCGCCCTACACCTCCGAGCTGGGGCTAGACCTCTCCAGCAGCAGCCTGCGCGACTCGTTCCTCCTCGGGCAGCTGCCCGAGCCCGGCACCGTCGAGGTGCGCGTCGAAGATCCAGACGGTGGCCAGCTGATCCTCAGCCCGAGCGCGTTCTCGATCGACGGCAACCAGGTCCGGTTTGACGTGCCGCCCCCCGCAGGCACCGTGATCACGATCTCCTACACCGCCCAGCCCCACTGAGCCCCGGCCTGAGCCCCGGCCGCGGCGGCCTGAGCCCCGGCCTGAGCCTCGGCCTGAGCCTCGGCCATGTGGGCGGCACGCCCTCGCTGGGGGTTGTTTTCTGCGTGCTCCCTGATCCAGGGATACTGTACGGTAGTTCAGTACAGGAGCGCAGACATGGCCCCCCTCGAGCCGGCGGCTCGGATCTGCTGCCTCGATCTCGACACCTTCTTTGTCTCGGTGGAGCGGCTGCTCGATCCAGCGCTGCTCCATCGTCCGGTGGTGCTCAGCGGGGCCCCGGGTCACCACGGCGTGGTCTTGGCGGCCAGCCACGAGGCTCAGCGCCGGGGGATCCATGCGGGCATGTCCCTGGCGGAGGCCCGCAGCCGGGCCCCCGGCGCAGCCTTCCTGCCGAGCCGGCGCGAGATCTATGGGGCCTATGCGCGCCGTGTCCGCGCGCTCCTCAAGGGCTACACGCCGGTGGTCCGCGCCGCCAGCGTCAACGAGTTCTTCCTCGATCTCCGCGGGCGTGAGCTGCTGTGGCGCGATCCCGAGGACCTCGACGGTGAGCTGGCGATCGCACGGGTAGTGCGCAGGATCTGCCAAGACATCGAGTCGCAGCTGGGCCTGTCGGCCTCCGCGGGGGTGGGCACCACCCGCGCCGTGGCCAAGATCGCGAGCAGCCAGGGCGAGCCCACCGGGGTGCGGGTGATCCCCCCCGGCGAGGAGTACTCGTTCGTCGCTCCGCTGCCGATCTCCACCTTCCCCGGCATCGGCCCGGTGGCTCAGGCCCGGCTACAGGAGGCCGGCATCCTCACCCTGGGCCAGCTGATGGAGCTTGGCTCCGGGCCGCTGCGGGCCCGGTTCGGGAGCCTGTCCCGCTCGGTCCGTCGCGATCTCGATGGCCGCAGGGGTTTGTGCCTGGGTCGGGCCCGCCCCGTGCTCCAGGAGCACGACGATCCGCTCTGGGGCACCACCCACAGCATCTCCCACGAGCGCACCCTGCACACCCAGACCAGCGATCGTCGGAGGCTCGTCGATCAGCTGCGCTCCCTGGCTGAGTGGGTCTGCTGCCGCGCGCGCTGGCGCGATGTGCACGCCCGTACCATCACCCTCAAG
>DRPG01000469.1 GCA_011376105.1 Deltaproteobacteria bacterium | reverse complement strand
GTCGCGCGAGCTCCTCCTGCAGACGCTCGATCTCGTCGTCCTCATATTCCACGATGCGACCGCAGTCGACGCAGATCAGGTGATCGTGGTGCTCGCCCTTGATCGAGGACTCGTAGCGCACGCTGCCCTCGGCGAACTTGTGCTCGGTGGCGAGCCCGCTCTCGGCGAGGATCTTCATCGTGCGGTAGACGGTGGCGTAGCCCACCGAGGGGTGCTCGCGCCGAGCCAGCGCGAGCAGCTCGGGGAGCGACAGGTGGGCCGAGGATCGAAAGAAGACCTCGGCGATCGCTTGTCGCTGCTTGGTGAGCCGGAGGCCCTTGGAGGTGAGGAAGTCCTTGAACCTCTCGAGCTGCTCGCTCTCCTCCACAACACCTCCTGCCCGGGTAGGTAACGTGCGGAGACGCCCCCTATCCCTCGGACGCCCCGGACCCTGCAGGAGCCTCTGCGGCGGGGGCCTCTGCGGCGGGGGCCTCTGCGGCGGGGGCCTCTGCAGCGGGGGCCTCTGCAGCGGGGGCCTCTGCAGCGGGGGCCTCTGCGGCGGGGGCCTCTGCGGCGGGGGCCTCTGCGGCGGGGGCCTCTGCGGCGGCGGGGCGATCGGCATAGCGTTTCTCGCCGGGCGCCTCGGTGACCAGCGCGATCACCGCCATCCGTGCGTTATCGCCCGCCCGGGGGCGCCCGAGCTTCACCACGCGGGTGTAGCCGCCCGGGCGCTCTCGGTAGCGTTCAGCGTAGCCACCCATCAGCAGATCGACCGCCTCGTCGCTGTGCACCACCCGGCGGATGCGACGGATCGCGGCCACCCGGTGGGCCTTGGCCCGGGCGAGATCGGCCCCCGAGAGGGCCGACAGATCTGCAGAGCTCGGAGCCCGCTTTCCGATCGTGATCAGCCGCTCGGCGTGCCTGCGGAGTTCCTTGGCGCGCTCCTCGGTGGTTTTGATCTGACCGTGGAGCAGCAGCGACGTGACCATGTTCCGGAAC
The DNA here is from genome assembly GCA_011376105.1 of Deltaproteobacteria bacterium. GTDB lineage: Bacteria > Myxococcota_A > UBA796 > UBA796 > DRPG01. Next base: position 3,282 of record DRPG01000469.1, on the reverse strand, counting down.
ATGGCCTTGCGCGCTGAGCTGTCCATTCCAAACTTTCGCCCGCTCTTGCGGTGACGCATCGGGTCCTCTCTTCACGGGCCAGGCCCGATCAACCGGCCTCAGCCGACCTTGTGCTTCGGGAAGTTGTGCAGCTTCATCCCAAGGGACAGCCCGAGGTCTCCGAGGATCTCCTTGATCTCGTTGAGCGACTTCCGGCCGAAGTTCTTGGTCTTGAGCATCTCAGCCTCGGTCTTCTCGACCAGCTGGTAGATGTACTCGATGCCTGCGTTCTGCAGACAGTTCTGGGAGCGGACGGACAGCTCGAGCTCATCGACGCGCTTGAACAGGTTCTCGTTGAACTCCTGCTCGACATCTTCCTCTTCCTCGGCCTCCGGCTCTTCCTCCTCGGCGAAGTTGATGAAGATCTGCAGCTGCTCCTTGAGGATCTTCGCAGAGTAGGCCAGCGCGTCCTCGGGCACGACCGATCCGTCGGTCCAGATCTCGAGGGTGAGCTTGTCATAGTCGGTACGCTGCCCCACACGGGCGTTGGTCACGGTGTAGCGCACCCGCTGGATCGGGCTGAAGATCGCGTCGACGGGGATCGTGCCGATGGGCTGCTCTTCGGACTTGTTCTGGGTGGCGGGGATGTAGCCCTTGCCCATCTCCACCGTCACCTCACACTCGAACTCCCCCTCCTCGGTGAGGGTGGCGATCGGGTGATCGGGGTTGAGGACCTCACACTCGGCATCGAAGGACAGATCGGACGCCCGGACGACCACGGTCCTGCCGGGCTCCCCCTTGCGGTGGATGTGCCCACGGACCGTCTCGGTGGAGCTGGTGCGGAGCAGCACACCCTTGATGTTGAGGATGATGTTGGTGACGTCTTCCACGATCCCGGGGATGAACGAGAACTCGTGGAGCATGCTCTCGATCCGCACGCTGACGATCGCCGCACCCTGCAGCGACGACAGCAGGATCCGGCGCAGCGAGTTGCCGATGGTGGTGCCGAACCCGCGCTCGAGGGGACGGATCACGAACTTGCCGTAGGTCTGCGACGAGTGGGTGTCCCGCTCGACCCGCTTGGGCTTGATGAGCGAGCGCCAGTTGCTGTAGACGGTTTGTTCCATGGTCATGGGGACCTCCCTCGCTGCTGCATCCGGGGTCCGCCGGAGCTCACGCGGTGGGTGGTGGGGTTGTAGAGGCAGCAAGCCCGGGCGGACCAGCCCGGGCGACTCCACAGAGCTGCTCCGGGGCCGCAGGGGCCCCGGAGCAGACATCGGCTAGACGCGCCGACGCTTGGGGGGACGACAGCCGTTGTGGGGGATCGGCGTGACGTCCTTGATGTGGGTGATCTTCAGGCCGGTGTTTGCGATCGCGCGCAGCGCAGACTCGCGCCCGGTGCCGGGGCCCTTCACGAACACGCCGACCTGCTTCATTCCGTGATCCATCGCCTTGCGGGCGGCGTCCTCGGCGACGAGCTGAGCCGCGAACGGCGTGCTCTTGCGGGAGCCCTTGAACCGCATCACCCCAGCTGAGCTCCACGCGACCGTGTTGCCCGTCAGATCCGTGATGGTGACGATGGTGTTGTTGAACGTGGCCTGGATGTGTGCGATCCCGGCCGGGATGTTCTTCTTGACCTTGCGCTTCTGCGAGCGACGTGAACCAGCCATGGTGTTTCTCGTGTGGTGCGGTGGAGGAGGCTACTTGCGCTTGGCGGCGACGCGGCGGGGCCCCTTGCGGGTCCGTGCGTTGGTGTGGGTGCGCTGCCCCCGGACCGGGAGCCCCTTCCGGTGGCGGATCCCCCGGTAGGCGCCCAGGTCGATCAGGCGCTTGATGTTCATGGCGACCTCCTTCCGGAGCTCGCCCTCCACCCGATGGTTGTTCTGGATGGTCTCTCGGATCCGGGCCACCTCGTGGTCCGTCAGCTGGAACACGCGGGTCATCTCGTCGACCTGGGCAGCCGCGACGATCTTGCGTGCGGTCACCTGGCCGATCCCGAAGATGTAGGTCAGGGCGATCCAGATCGGCTTGTTGCGGGGAAGGTCGACACCTTCGATGCGTGCCACGGCTCTATCCTGGGTGCGAGAGGGAGTCGTCGAGGACCGTGAGGATCTCTGGACCCTTGGGGGTCACGGCCACGGTGTGCTCAAAGTGGGCTGCGAGGCTGCCGTCGGCGGTGACCACGGTCCATCCATCGTCGAGCATATCGGTCTCGTGGTGGCCCATGGTGATCATGGGCTCGATCGCGAGGCAGAAGCCCTCCATCAGGAGGTGCCCCCGGTTTGGGGGTCCGTAGTTTGGGACGGAGGGGGTCTCGTGGAGGAGCCTCCCGATCCCGTGACCCACGAACTCGCGAACGATGCCGTAGCCTCTTGGCTCGATGAAGGATTGGATGGCGTGCCCGATATCTCCGATGCGGTTCCCAGGCCTGGCTTGAGCGATGCCCTTGTAAAGGCTCTGCTCGGTCTCGTCAAGCAGCCTCTGCACATCCTGGGCCACCTCACCGATGGCGACGGTGAAGGCGCAGTCTGCGTGGTAGCCCCCGTAGATGAGTCCGACATCGATGCTGATGATGTCGCCCTCGCCCAGGGGGACCTCGTTCGGGAAGCCGTGGACCACCTGCTCATTGGGGGAGGCACAGATGGTGCCGGGGAACGGGATGGTCCCGCCGGCGGTGTAGCCCTTGAAGGACGACTTGCTGTTGCGGGCGATGATCGCCCGCTCCGCGATGTCGTCGAGCTCGGCGGTGGTGACACCTGGGCGGACGGACTCACGCAGCAGGGCCACCACCTCAGCGAGGCGGCGACCGCTCTGCCGCATCAGGGCGAGCTCCCACGGGTCCTTGACGGTCGCCATGGGTCAGAGCCAGGGGCCCTGGCCGCCCAGCTGCTGCCGGCGCCCTCGGATCCGGCCGCCCTTGGTCGCGATCGCTCCGTCGTAGTGCTTGGTCGCCAGCTGGGCCTCCACCTGAGCCACCGTGTCTAGGGTGACCCCGACGATGATCAGCAGGCCGGTTCCACCGAAGTAGAACGGGACGTTGAACGTCGAGATGAGGATGGTTGGCAGGATGCAGATCGCCGACAGGTACACCGCACCGCCGGAGGTGAGCCGGGTGAGCATCCAGTCGAGGTAGGCCGCCGTGTCCTTGCCCGGGCGGACCCGGGGGATGTATCCACCCTGTTTCTTCAGGTTCTCCGCCACATCTTCGGGGTTGAAGGTGATGGCGGTATAGAAGAACGCGAAGAACACGATCAGGATGGCGTATACGACGTTGTACAGCCAGCGCCCCGGGAAGAAGGCCCC
>DRPG01000468.1 GCA_011376105.1 Deltaproteobacteria bacterium | reverse complement strand
GAGCCGAGGGAACCATGATCCACACCATGCCGCCTGACGCCGTCGCGGATCCCCACAGCACCCCACGTCCCCGGGGGGTGGGCATCGGGCTTCGTCCGCCCCACGTGCGCGGGCTGATGGACACCGAGCGTCACCTCGACTTCCTCGAGATCTGCCCCGAGAACTACGTAGGCCGGGGCGGGTTCGATGCCTACCACCTCGCCGCCTGCCGCGAGCGCTGGCCGATCCTGGTCCACGGGGTCTCGGTCTCCCTCGGCGGGCCCGATCCCCTCGACACCGACTACCTGGCGCAGCTCAAGGAGCTGCTGCACCAGCTCCGGGTGCCGTTCTACACCGATCACCTCTGCTACACGACCGTGGGGGGCTTCCAGAGCCACCAGCTGCTCCCGCTGCCGTTCAACGAGGAGGCCGTGGCCCACACCGCGGCCCGGATCCGCAGGATCCGCGGGCTCCTCGGGGTCCCCGTGGCGGTGGAGAACATCAGCTACTATGCCCACATGCCCGGGACCGAGATGCTGCACGCCGACTTCGTCCGGGCGGTGTGCGAGGAGGCGGACTGCGGGCTGTTGCTCGACGTCAACAACCTGTTCGTCAACGCGACCAACCACGGGCTGGAGCCGCTGGAGCAGCTCGGGCGGCTCCCCCTCGATCGGGTCTACCAGGTGCACATCGCGGGTCACACCCGCCAGGGCTGTCGCCTGATCGATGATCACGGCGCCCCGACCTGCCCAGAGGTGATCGCGATCTACCGGGAGGTCACCCGGCGCCTGGGGAGCGTGCCCACCCTGCTGGAGCGCGACACCCGGATCCCCCCCCTCGACGAGGTGCTGGACGAGGCCGACATGATCCGGGCGATCCAGGCTGAGGAGGTGTCGGCGTGAGCCTCCAGGGCTTCTTCGACGCGGTCCACCCCTTCCTGACCGGCGAGGGCTCCCTGGAGGAGTTCCTGGCGGTGGCGGGGCCTTCGTCCTCCCCCGAGGCGGATCTCCGGTTCTATCGTTGGCTGGTGGCCTTCGATCAGGAGCGGATCCTCTCTGAGCTCTGTCCGGCGCTGCGGGCGCTGGTGGATCGCACCGAGGGGCTGCAGTGGGGGACGCTGGTCGCCGCCTACGTCGCGGCCTGGCCCCCTGGGGGCTACAGCGTCCCTGGGGTGGGGGAGCACCTCGCGGACTGGCTGGTCGCCCGGCGTGCCGAGCACCCCGAGCAGCCGGTGGCGCTGGAGTGCCTCGCCGATCTCGCCTGGACACGGTTCCTGGCCAGGACCGCCCCCGATGAGCCTGGGCTGGGCATGGATCAGCGCGTGTTCCTCCGCCACTACCCGGTGGACGTGATCGGGCTTGAGGCGAAGCTCGTCCCGGCGCAGGAGGGTCCGGTGGAGCCTGGCTCACCCTGCACCCTGCTGATCTACCGGCACCGGTGGCGCCTCGGGGTGACCCACCTCGTCCCGTCCCTGGCGACGCTGGGGCTGCTGGCTGAGCTCCAGGGGCTCGAGCGGCGGGGGCCCCTGGCTGAGCTGCCCCGCGAGGTGCTGGACGCCGAGCGGGCCCGGTTGATCGAGCGGGGCGTGATAGGCGGCTCGACACAGGCCTCCTGAGGAGCCCATGGATCGGATGCGTCGCGTGGCACGGGTGTGGAACTGGCTGCCCGCGTTCCGGGCGGTGGCGGAGACCGAGCACCTGCCGACCGCGGCGGCGGGTCTGCACGTCACCCCCCCGGCCCTGTCCCGCACGCTGAAGGTGCTGCAGGAGGACGTCGGACAGGCCCTGTTCGATCGCGAGGGGCGGGGGCTGAAGCTCAACAGCTCCGGCGCCACGCTGCTGGCCGCGGTCCGCGTCGCCATGCGCACGGTCCACGACGCGCTGATCGATCTAGAGGGGGGCCACACCGGCCCGCTGCGGGTGTGTAGCCTGGGCCTATTCACCCCCAGCTTCCTCGTGCCCACCCTGCACGCGGTGCTCGACGCCTACCCCCGGATCCTGCCGAAGGTGCGCACCTCCGTGCCCTCGAACGCGGCCGCCGATCTCCTCCAGGGGAACCTCGACGTGCTGTTCACCAGCGTGCCCTTCTTCCACAGGGGTCTGGTGACCACCTCCCTGGGGCGGGTCCCCAACGGGATCTACTGTGGCCTGGATCATCCGCTACACGATCGAGATCACGTCGATCTCGAGGACGTGATCGCCTACCCCTTCGTTGCGCCCCCCCCCGACGAGACGGGCCGCACCCCCGAGGGGTGGCCCCCCGAGCTGCACCGGGTGGTGTTGGTGGAGAGCGATCGGCAGGGGCTGGGCGTGCAGCTGTGCATGGGGGGGCGGCTGCTCGCGGTGCTGCCCGCGCCCTTGGCCCAGGTGTGGCCGGGGCTGCACCGGCTGCCGCTGGAGCTGCCCACCTCGACCCCCCTGGTCGCGATCAGTCGGGAGCTCCTGGGGGAGCCCGGGCCGGTGGAGTGTGCGATCGAGGCTGCGGCAGCTGCGGTGGCCGCATCCTAAGCCAGCGGATACGCCTGCGGGCCCTGGAGGCCCCATGCGCGACTTCTTGACCCGTCTGGGCATCGAGCCCACAAACTCCGGAGCAGCCACCACCACCGGCTTCCTTGAGACGTCCGGGCCGGAGCGATCCATCACCAGCCCCGTCGATGGCTCCCCGATCGCCGCTGTGCGCCTGGCCACCCGCGATGACTACGAGCACGTCGTCGTCGAGGCTCAGCGGGTGTTCCGCGGGTGGCGGATGCTGCCCGCGCCCAAGCGGGGCGAGATCATCCGTGAGGTCGGAGAGGCGCTGCGTCAGCACAAGGACGATCTCGGCCGCCTGGTGACCTACGAGGTAGGCAAGGTCCTGTCTGAGGGGCTCGGAGAGATCCAGGAGTCGATCGACATGGCCGATCTAGCGGTGGGCATGTCCCGCCAGCTCTGTGGGCTGTCGATGCACTCCGAGCGCCCCGCCCACCGGATGTACGAGCAGTGGCATCCGCTCGGGGTTGTGGGGATCATCACCGCGTTCAACTTCCCCAACGCGGTGTGGGCCTGGAACGCGATGGTCGCGACCATCGCGGGCGACACCACGATCTGGAAGCCCTCCCTCAAGGCACCCCTGACCGCCATCGCCACCCACAAGGTGTGCGACGCGGTGTTCCAGCGGCACGGATGGGGGGGCGTGCTCAACCTGGTCATCGGCGACGACGCCGACGTGGGCGAGGCGATGATCGCCGATCGCCGCCTGCCGCTGATCAGCGCCACCGGCTCCACCCGGATGGGGCGCCACGTGGGCCAGGTCGTCGCCGGTCGCCTCGGCCGCACCCTGCTGGAGCTCGGAGGCAACAACGCGGTGATCGTGCACCGGGACGCCGATCTCGATCTGGCGCTCCGGGGCATCGTGTTCGGGGCCTGCGGCACCGCGGGCCAGCGCTGCACCTCCACCCGTCGGGTGTTCCTGCACGAGTCGATCGCCCAGCCCTTCCTCGATCGCCTGGTCCGGGCCTACCAGAGCCTGAGCGTCGGTGATCCGCTGGAGGCGAGCACCCTGGTTGGGCCCCTGATCGACGAAGACGCGGTCGCGATGTATGAGCGCGCCCTGGTCACGATCACCGAGCAGGGCGGCGAGATCCTCTGCGGGGGCAAGCGCGTCGCGCGCCCCGGCTCCTACGTCGAGCCCACCCTGGTGCGGGCGTCCCACGAGATGTCGATCGTGGCTGAGGAGACCTTCGCTCCGATCCTCTACGTGTTCACCTACAGCGATCTGGACGAGGCCATCGCGCTACAGAACAGCGTGGATCAGGGCCTGTCCTCGGCGATCTTCACCGACTCCTTCCGGGCGTCCGAGCGGTTCTTGTCCCACGCGGGCTCGGACTGCGGGATCGCCAACGTCAACATCGGGACCTCCGGGGCGGAGATCGGCGGAGCCTTCGGCGGTGAGAAGGACACCGGCGGGGGCCGCGAGGCTGGATCCGACAGCTGGAAGGCGTACATGCGCCGCCAGACCTGCACCCTGAACGGCTCGGCGGAGCTCCCCCTGGCTCAGGGCGTGACCTTCGATCTGTGAGCGCCTACTCCTCCGACGATCCACCCGGATCGGCCCGGGTGGGGGCCTCGATCCGGGCCGTCAGCGCGTCGAGTCGGCTCTCCACGCCGCTGACCCCGTCTGCGATCGCCTCGGCGGTGGCCTGGGCGGTGGTCGCGCGCTGAGCGGCCTGCTGGGCCTGGTTCAGGGCCTGGTTCACCTGATCCCGGGACAGGACCAGCTGGGCCGTGGCGGCCTGGATCGCCCCCATCGACATCGAGATCTGCTTCTCGAGCACACCCTGAGCCTCTTCGAGGGCGGCTGCACGCTCGAGCAGCGCCTCGAGCTCGGAGGAGCGGGCCTCGAGGGAGCGCAAGCGGGCCTCGATGGGGCTCAGATCCACCGCCTCGGGCTCTACCGGATCGCGCATCGCACGGCGCAGCATCGACGACAACCTCTGTCGGACAGCCATCAGGGCTCCACAGCGGAGGGGTTGGGGGCGAAGGTGGCGAACAGCCCACCACCGATCTCCTCGGGGAGCCCACCATCGAGGGGGACCAGGTAGACCCTGGAGGGTCCCTCGTCTTCGCCGGGGCGGGTCCCACACAGCGCCAGCACGCTCCCGGTTGGATCCACGATCGGGTGGGACGGGCCGTACTGCTCGAAGAACCGGAGGTAGACCCGGGTGTCCCGGCTGGGGATCAGCTCCATCAGGGGGTGGCTCGTGCCATCGAGCTCGATCCAGCTCCAGCTCACCTCGGCGCGATCTCCTTCCCGGCTGGCCACCACCAGCCCCTCCCCCGAGGGCAGCCAGAAGAACGCGACGCATGGGGCGTCGGTGATCGGCTGAGCCCGGGCGGTGGCCACCTCGAGGAGCTCCAGCTGGTGGTAGGGCGAGCCCGAGCCATCGGGGGAGATCGCACGGGCGAGGAACCGGCCATCGGGGGAGGCGAGCAGCGCCACCAGGCCATCCACCACCTCGAGCTCGGTGATCCGCCGCCCGTCGAGGCTCGAGACCATGACCACCACCTGCTGGTGGACGTGGGCGACGTAGGCCACCCCCCGCGGCAGCGAGACCGGAGCGCAGAAGTTCCCGGGCGCGCCAGGCAGATCGAGCCGAGCCCCGCCGGGGGAGAGCACCGCGAGGTGGGGCTTGGTGGGGGTGCCCTCCCCCACGAAGGTCGCGAGGCGATCGCCTGAGACCCAGGTGAAGAACAGCGGGCTCCCCCGGAGCAGCTCGACGTCGGAGGCCTCGGCGAGGGGATCGGCGACCTGGAGCACCAGCTCGCTGTCGTCCTGGGACAGGACCGCCAGGCGGCTGCCGTCGGTCGACCACTGCAGGTAGATCGGGATCCGCCTCCCCATCGCCGAGATCTCTGCGCTGTGCACACCGTCGATGTCGGTCGCCCAGACCCGGCTGTGATCACCGGACTTGGCGATCCGGAACGCCGCGAGGCGCTGCCCATCGGGGGACCAGGTCGGCCAGGAGTGGACATCCGAGGGTGCGCTCTGGCCCCAGGTGGCCCAGAGCAGATCGTCTCCGCCCGACAGCGCGCGCTGAGTGCCCGACGGGTCCAACACGATGAGCTGGCGCTTGTCGTCGACGTAGGCGAGGGAGGAGGGTGGCTGCACGCTGGGCTCGGTCTGGAGGTGGGTGGGGAGGGCGAGCTGTGGGGACCGCAGGGAGCGGGGGAGGATCCTGAAGGGATGCAGGGGCTCGGGGCCCGGGGGCCGGGCCCGGGGGCCGGCTCCGGAGCAGGGAGCGTCACGGTGTGTGGGGCTCCTCCGGCTCGGTGCTCTCCACCGGGGGAGCTCCGCCGGCCCACCCGGGGTGCGCACGCGCGGGTGGGGTGCTCTGGGGTGGGTGGACGGGATCGCTCTCTCGGTGGCCTCGGTGGGCGACGGTGGGGCTGTGGTGCAACGCTCTAACCCAAGGCCTCGGCTTCGACCTCCGGGGGGGCCCCCGGGGCGAGGATGCCATGGAGGATCATCTGGATGCCGTCGGTCAGGAGGCTCTCCTTATCTGGGCGCAGCCCGATGGCGCTCTGGCCCGCCATGCCGTCGATCAGGGCCTTGAGCATCTGGGCGACGGCGTGTGGATCGGCCCGCCGGAACGCGCCCTCGACCATGCCCTGGGCCAGGATCCGGGCGGCCGCGTCGACGAAGCGCTCGTGGACAGCGTGGCACTCCTCCCGGATCTCGTCGTCTCGGATCCCCTGCTCGCACATCATGAGGAAGAACCTGGGGGGGGACTTCAGGCCCGCAAAGTAGTCGAGGTACTTCTGGCCCAGATCGAGCAGCTTGACCGCGGCCGGACGCCCGTCCTCCTCGGCCTGGTCGAGGAAGCTGTAGGTGGCCTCGTGCTCCTCCTGGACCAGGGCCAGGAACAGGTGGCGCTTGGAGGAGAAATAGAAGTACACGGCGCCCTTCGACAGCCCCGCGCGCCGGGCCACGTCCTCGACCCGGGCGGCGAGGAAGCCCTTCTCGATGAAGACCGCTCGTGCAGCACGGAGGATCTGGCTTCTGCGTTCGGTCTCGGAGAGGTGCTTGGTCATCCACCGGCTCGGTCAGGGGCAAGCATGGTATCCACCTCGACCCGTCGACGCAGCACCGCGGGCAGGGCGGTCGGAGACAGGATCCGCTGCAGGTGGGTGGCCAGGGCAGCGCCCTCTGGGGCGTGGGTGTGCAGATCGTCGTCTTTGGCGTTGCGGGGCTCCAGCTCCGCCACCGCCACCGCCACCGGGGCGGGGACGTGGACACAGGCGCCCGCCCCGAGCCCGAGCCCGAGGAGGGGGATGGTGGTCAGCAGCTCCTCGGCACCCTCCTCGGTGCGCTGGATCAGCATCGCGCGGCGGAGCAGGGCGCTCACCTCGACATGATCGAGGGTGCCGCTGTCCGCCGTGGCCCCGTCGGCGGCGATCAGCGACCAGCGGGGGCCGTCGAGGACCAGCCACCCGGCTGGCTCCTCGAGGTAGAAGCCAAACGGAGACAGCGGCGGAGCGATCCCCCGCCAGACCCGCAGGCCGGTGCGGGCCCAGGCCCGCTCGGGGACGTGCCGCCGCAGCCAGTCCACCGCCCGGGGATCGGCGAAGTGTTGCCGCGCGGTGCGATCGAACGGAGCGAGCGCCCTGAGGATCCCCGCCTGGCCCCCCAGCAGCTCGTCGGCCGCGTCTGCGTCGACGTCGTGGGGGCCGGGTTGGGGAGGGGTGTCGAGCCAGAAGTTGATCGCGAGGCGGGGACCCACCGCGTCCGCCAGCAGCACCACGACCTCGCTGCCCTGCCCCCGGCGCCGCCAGGTCGCCGTGGCCAGCTCGATCTCGGCGAGGGGCAGCGACAGCGTCTGATCCCGCAGGGGATCGGACAGCACGATCTGCTCGGGGCCCAGCTCGAGCAGGGTGGGTCGATCCCCCCTGGACCAGAACAGCAGCTCGTGGCCCACAGCCGCGACCACCGCCGGCACCGGCAGCCACCACCACAGACCGAGCCACCACAGCACACCGGTCGCGGGGATCACGAGGATCAGCTGGGTCAGCCGAGCGATCGGCTTGAGGTAGGTGTCGAGCTCCGTGGGGATCCCGCGGGCCTGGAGGTAGGGCGGAGCAGGCAAGGGCAGCCTCTGGGCGACAAGTCCATGGCCCTCTATCGTCGCGGCACGCCCGGACCCGCGCTGCACGCCCCGCCTGGGCGCTGGGCCCGCCTGGGCGCTGGGCCCCCTAGTGGATCCAGTCGTCGGAGCCGCCCTGGCCCCCCTGGCTGCGCCCTCCATCGAGGACCTGGAACCGCTTCAGCTCCCGCTCGATCCCCGACGCCTGGCGCCGCAGATCCCGTCGACGCCGACCCGGACCGAGGGTGTGCCACCAGCCGAACACCCCGAGCCACACGCCGAGGTGCTCGAAGGAGCCCAGGCTCCGATCCACCAGGATGAAGAGCAGGGCGATGACGAGGGAGCCCCACAGGAACCACCTGGCCTTGATCGGGAAGACCAGCAAGAGGATGTCTTGATCCGGGCGGGCGATCCCGAACAAGACCGGCAGGACCATCACTAGGGCCGACCAGCCCATGACGCCACCGGAGACCACCCCGGCGAGATCGAGGACGAAGGGAACCAGGGTTCCGCCGATGGCCCCCGCCAGGATCGACCGCAACAAGGTTGCGTGGTCGGTGATCGTGTCCATCGCGGGCAGGAAGAAGTAGAGCACGAACAGCGACAGCAGCACCTGCACGACCGCACCGCGATCGGCTCCTTGCACCAGATATCGCGTCAGGGGCTGCCAGATCTCGAAGTTGCCGGACCAGTTGTACCAGGGAAGAAACCGGTAGAGAGGGATCCCCAGGTTATGGAGGACCAGCTCGACGACATACGCTCCAAACAGAGCAATCAAGAGGTTGCGCTGCCATGGCTCTGGGGTGGGGATAGCGTACTGGACTTGTGGATTGCCTCTGGACATGCCGTGCCCTCCACCGGGCAGTAACGGGACATGGTTTGGGGTACAAACGACACGTCACTCCTCGGACGACATGGCACGACGCACAAAATCCAACCAGATGGACCTCGTCCTCGTCGCGATCGAGGGCGACATCGAGCCCGGGACCCGGCACGAGATCCCAAACGATGGTGTGCTCGCGATCGGGAGGAGCTCGAGGGGGCTCCAGCTCCTCGATCCCCTGGTCAGCATCCAGCACGCTGAGATCTCGTTCAGCAGCAGGCGTGGCTATGTGATCGAGGATCTCGACTCCGCCACCGGGACCTGGGTCGACGAGGAGTTCATCCGCAAGGCCTCCCGACCGATCGGGGTCGGCACCATGCTGCGGTTTGGCGACACGGTGCTCGAGGTCCGCTTCAAGCGCACCCGCCCTTCGTGCCTGCCCCTGCTCCTGCTCGCCATGGTCGGAACCATCGGGTTCCTTGGGCTGTTGATCGTGGTCGGGCTGATGCTCCCCGGGCGCGACGAACGCGCCTGGATCGAGCTGGACGAGCCGGTGCTGGTGGGAGAGCAGAGGTTGGAGCGGATCCCTGTGGATCTCCGGTTCATCCGGGCCCGGGCCGTGCTAGCGCGGGAGATCTCGGTCAAGAATGTGACCGACGCCAATCAAGACGGCGTCTCCGAGATCTGGATCCGCTTGGGGGAGGTCGGGGGGGCGGTGATCACCCTGGATCCGGAGGCCCCGGAGGAGGGCCGGTGGGTGATCCTCGGGGAGTTTCCCTCAGGCTGCATCCCCGAGAAGGATCCGCCACCGAGCCAGTTCCCGTCCCTCGAGTGTGGGGGCTACCTGATGCTGATGGGGGAGGATGGCTACACCATCGATCGTCAGGAGGGGGTGGTGGTGTACTTCCGCTCTCCGGGCAAGGACGCCCCCAAGGCGCCCCCT
>DRPG01000467.1 GCA_011376105.1 Deltaproteobacteria bacterium | reverse complement strand
GACATCCTGGCTGAGCGTCAGGTCGCCGCCAGCGTCTGGGCCGACTGGTGGGGCTTCAAGCTCGAGGCCTACGACGCGATCCCCGCCGGGGCAGCCCTGATCGCCGACGCCGGGGGGAGGGCCATCATCCACTCGGACTCCGCCATCGGGATCCAGCGCCTCAACCAGGAGGCCGCCAAGGCCCTGAGGGCCGGCCGCGAGCTGGGCCTCGAGCTGTCCGAGGAGGAGGCGGTGCGGTGGATCACCGTCAACCCCGCCTGGGCGCTGGGGATCGAGGATCAGGTCGGCAGCCTGGAGGTCGGCAAGCGCGCCGATCTCGTGGTGTGGGACGGAGCGCCCCTGTCGGTGTACAGCAGCGCTCAGTGGGTGTTCATCGATGGCGTGCTGCGCTACGACCGCGAGCGACCCCGGGTGCGCTCGGACTTCATGCTCGGTCAGGAGGTGTCCCCGTGATCGCCTGGATCCTCTCTTCGCTGGCGTCCGCGGCCTGCACCGTGATCGCGGGGGCCACGGTGCACGCCCCCGAGGGTCCCCAGAAGGGCCTGACCGTCGTGGTCCAGGACGCCGAGATCGTCGCCACCGGTCGGGGGATCGAGGGGCTCTCGCTGGAGCTCGACGCTCAGCAGCAGGTCTCGGGGGCGACCTGGCAAGGACGGCGCTGTGCCTTCGTCCAGGCCGGTGGCAAGCAGCTCACCGCGGGGCTGGTGGCGGTCCCCACCCAGATCGGGCTGGTGGAGATCGGGCTGGAGCCCTCCACCCGCTCCTCCGATCCCGGGACCGACGATCCCATCCGGGCATCCCTGGACATCGTCGATGCCTACGATCCGCGCTCGACCTTGATCCCGGTGAGCCGGATCGAGGGCATCACCACCTCGGTGATCGTGCCGGGTGGAGGGTTTGTCTCCGGAGCCGCGGGGCTGGTGGTGCTGCGGGGCAGCACCCAGGCCGACACGATCCTGTCCCGGCGCGTCGCGATGGCGGTCTCGCTGCCGTCGGGCTCGTCGGCTGAGGGGCTGCGGCAGCTGTCCGAGCTGATCCGGGAGGCACGCGACTGGGCGCGCAACCCCGCCGCCTTCGAGCGGAGCCGGCCGCTCCCCGAGGGGGCCAGCCGCCTCGATCTCGAGGCGATGGGTCCGGTGAGCCGGGGAGCGCTGCCGATCCTGATCGGCGCCGATCGGGCGTCGGAGCTCGAGGCCCTGATCCGGGTGGCGTCCGAGCTGAAGATCCGCGTGATCCTCGTCGGCGCCGCCGAGGGCTGGATGCTCGCGGATCAGCTCGCCGAGGCAGGGATCCCGGTGATCCTCGATCCGCTGGTGTACGGCCCCGGAGGCTTCGATCAGCGGGGCGCGCGGGCCGACAACGCCAGGCTGCTGGCCGAGGCCGGGGTCGAGATCATCCTCACCGCGGGCTTCGGGGTGTCCCACAACGCACGAACCCTGCGACAGGCTGCGGGCAACGCGGTCCGGGGGGGGCTGCCCCATGGCGAGGCCCTGCGGGCGATCACCGCCACCCCCGCGGCGGTGTTCGGCGCTGAGTCCCGCGGGCGGATCGAGCCCGGCGCCGTCGCGGATCTCGCCCTGTGGTCGGGCGATCCCCTCGAGCTGTCGACCTCCCTGGTGGGGCTGTGGATCGAGGGCGCCCCCGTGCCGCTGCGCAGCCGCCAGACCGAGCTCGCCGAGCGCTACCTCACCCTGCCCGTGCAGCCGAGGCAGCCGCTGCCTCTGCCCGACGCTGGCGGGTGAGGCGCCTGCGCTCGTCGGCCGCCTCCCGCTCGGTGCCTGCGTAGGGCACCCGGGTGCCCATCAGGTGGTCGAACCAGGGGAAGGTCACGCACCAGTTGCAGTCCTGATCCGGGCCCATGTGGTGATCGTAGTGCCACGGGAGGTGCTCCCGGGCCCAGCCCGGATCTTCGTGGGATCTGCGGTGTCGGTGGTAGTAGAGCAGGATCGAGGCCCATACCCCCAGCACATAGCCCGGCGAGATCGGCCACAGGGGTAGGTGGATCACCGCGCTCGCCAGCAACCCCAGGGCCTCCTTGCCCTGTGCGTGGAGCCCGAACATCGGGCGGGCGTAGTCGGCATCGATCATCTGGTGCTGGCGGCTCGCTCGGTGGTGCTCGTGGAAGTGAAACGACCACCAGCTGCGACGGTTCTTGCCGATCCCGTGTAGCACGTGCTTGTGGATGAACCACTCCCAGGCGTTGGCGCTCATCAGGCCGAGGACGAACCCGACTAGCCCCAGGACAGCTCTGGTCATCGGAGGCTCCATTGGTGACAGACATGTCATTTATGACATGTCTGTCATTATTAGGGGAGACCTCCGGACGTGTCAAGCGTCCGCTCTGGAGCGTGGGTGATCCGTGGATCCGACGACGGGGCATCGATCGAGGGGAGCGTGGCACCATCGGCCCCGGCGGCAGGGGCAGCGTGGTCACCGCCGCCGTGTCGCTGCCCCTGCGGGTCATCGCCTCTGTGGCGCTCTGGTGTGCGGGGGGCCTGCTCAGATCAGCGCGG
The DNA here is from genome assembly GCA_011376105.1 of Deltaproteobacteria bacterium. GTDB lineage: Bacteria > Myxococcota_A > UBA796 > UBA796 > DRPG01. Next base: position 616 of record DRPG01000467.1, on the reverse strand, counting down.
ACGGGGCTCGAGGGCTCCACGGGCCACGGGATCAACCTGAGCGCTTGTGGTGTGCCACAGCGCCGCTCGCCTCAGTCCCCGAACAGGGCCTGGCAGTCCTCGAGGACCTGTGCGGGGTGGACCCCGGTGCTCACCTGGGGGTACTCGAGGGCGACGTAGCCGTCCTCGTCGAGCAGGAAGGAGATGCGGCTCGCGGAGCCCTGGGTCGGGCTGGAGGCGGCGCCATAGTACAGCGCGAGCTCCCGACTCTCGTCGGTCCACAGCTCGAACTGCATGCCCTCCTGGATCGCCCAGTCGTTGTTTCGCTGGTAGCTGTCGAAGCTCACGCCGACGATCTGCACGCCCAGCGCGGTGAACTCGTCGTAGAGGTCGCGGTACCCGCAACCCTCGACCGTTCAACCACCGGTGAAGGCGGCCGGGTAGAACCACAGCGCGGTGGGCTGGCCGAGCAGATCGGCCTGGGTGCGCTGGGTCCCGTCGCGGTTGATCGCGGTGAACACCGGCGGTGGGATGGGCTCGGTGGGGAGCGAGCCGTTGTAGTCTCCGGTGAGGGTCGTGGCGTCGGTCGGGTCTGTGGGGTTCGTGGGGTTCGTGGGGTTCGTGGGGTTCGTGGGGT
>DRPG01000466.1 GCA_011376105.1 Deltaproteobacteria bacterium | reverse complement strand
TTGCTCGAGGCGATCCGGGCCGTCGCCCGGGGCCAGACCTGGGTCCGTCCCGACGCGGCCCCGATCCTCGCCGCGGGCTGGGCCCGGCGCAGCGCTCAGGGCGAGCTGCGCAGGCGCTATGACTCCCTCTCCGATCGGGAGCGCGAGGTGTTCCGGCTGGTCGCCTTCGGCCACCCGAGCAGCCGGATCGGCAGGATCCTCCATATCTCTGGTAAGACCGTCGACACCTACCGGCGCCGGGTCAACGAGAAGCTCGAGCTGTCTGAGCGGGCCGACTACGTGCGGATCGCCCTTGAGCTCGGGATCCTGGTGAGCGAGCGCTGAGCGCCCACCGCGCTACGTCAGCGGGGACACGAGGAAGCGCTGCATCGCTCGCGCCATGTGTGCCTGATCGTGGGCTCCACACTGCTCCCGGATCGAGTGCATCGACAGCATCGGGTTGCCGATATCCACCCCACGCACTCCGAGCCGCGACGCCAGCAGGGGGCCCACGGTGGAGCCACAGGCCATGTCAGCGCGGGTGAGGAACCACTGGTGGGGCACGTCGGCCTGCTCGCACAGCAGGGCGAAGCGGGCGGCGGTGGAGCCCTCGCTGGTGTAGCGCTGGTTGGCGTTGAGCTTGATCGCGGGGCCCGCGTTCATCCGCGGCGCGTGCTCTGGATCGCTCTTGTCGGCGAAGGACGGGTGCAGCGCGTGGGCCATGTCGGCCGACACCAGCCAGCTGTGTGCCAGGGCCCTCGACAGGCCCCCCTGTCCCTGGGGTCCGGCGTCCCGCAGCAGGGTGGACAGCACCAGCTCCAGCGCCCTACCGTCGGCGCCCCGGTGGCTCCGGCTGCCCACCTCCTCGTGATCGAACAGGGCGATCACCGAGGTCGCCTCTGGGGGCTCTGCGTCGAGGGTCGCGATCAGGGCCTCGAGCGCTGCATGGCACGAGCCGAGGTTGTCGAGGCGGGCGGAGAACACGAACTCTTCGTGGGCGCCCCCTAGGGCCGCGGGCGTCAGATCGAACAGGGACAGATCCCAGGCCAGCACCTCCTCGGGATCGCGCTGGACATGCTCGGACAGCAGCTCCAGCAGCGGATCGGGCCCCTCGTCCAGGGTGAAGACAGCGGGCAGCTGGGTCTGCTTGTTGAGCTTCAGCCCCTTGTCGTTGACCTCGCGGTTGAGGTGGATGGCCAGGGTCGGGATCCGGGCCACGGGCCTGCGCACCTCGATCAGGTGGGAGCGGACGCCCTGGCCGTCGCGGGTGTGCACCACGCCCGCGATCCCCAGATCGCGATCGACCCAGGTGGGCACCTGGACCCCGCCGTAGACCTCGACACCGAGGCGCACATAGCCATGGGAGCGCTGCAGGGGCAGGGGCTTGATCCGCAGGTTGGGGGAGTCGGTGTGGGCCGCGATCACGCGCCAGCCCGACTCGGTCGCGGCCCGGGTGCCGATCCGGAAGGCGAACAGCGAGCCCTCGTCGCGCACATAGCCCAGCGAGCCCGCGGGCAGCGGGCCCGGGGGATCGGTGAGGGCGTGCTCGGTGAACCCGAGGCCCTGCAGCAAGGCTGAGCTGTTGGCCACCGCATGGTGGGGGGTGGGGGAGGCATCGAGGAAAGACAGGAGGCGCTCGACGAGGGGTGTGGACATGGGCTTGTGGTGCTCCGGCGTGGAGGGGAGCGTAGCCTCTCGTCGGCCCGATCGCCGGAGCCGGGAGCTGCGGTGGGCGTGACCACGAGGCTCACCAGACGGTTGCCACGCTCGACAGAGTGCTTACCTCGACGGCCTCAACATCCTCTTGGAGGTCATCTGATGTCTGCCGTCGAGCACGGGTTCAAGGCCGAGGTCCAACAGCTCCTCAACCTGATGATCCACTCGGTGTACTCCGATCGGGAGGTCTTCCTCCGTGAGCTGATCTCAAACGCAGCGGACGCACTGGACAAGGCGCGCTTCCTCGGGCTGACCCGCAGCGATCTGATCGAGAGCGCACACGAGAGCCCCGCGATCCGGATCACCGTCGATGCCGAGGCCAAGACGCTGACGATCGAGGACGACGGGATCGGGATGACCGAGGAGGAGGTGATCGACAACCTGGGCACCATCGCCAAGTCGGGCACCCGCGCCTTCCTCGAGGCCGCCCGCGAGGCCGGCGCGGAGGCGCCCGAGCTGATCGGACAGTTCGGCCTTGGCTTCTACTCGGCCTTCATGGTGGCCCACGAGGTCGTGGTCGAGACCCGCTCCGCCCTGCCCGAGGGCACGCCCGTGCGCTGGAAGAGCGGAGGGGAGGGGACCTACACCCTGGAAGAGGGCAGCCGGGGCGAGCGGGGCACCGCGATCACCCTGCACCTGCGGGAGGACGCAGCTGAGTTCGCCGAGGATCACCGTGTCTCCGCCACGGTCCGGCGCCACAGCAACTTCCTGCCCTGGCCGATCTTCGTCGGTGACGAGCAGGCGAACTCCGGCAAGGCGCTGTGGGTCGAGCCCCCGTCCCAGGTCACCGAGGAGGAGGCCAACGCGTTCTACAAGTCGGTGGCGACCGACTGGTCGGATCCAGCGCGGCGGATCCATGTGTCGGTGGACTCGCCGCTGCAGTACTCGGCCCTGCTGTTCGTTCCCCGCAACCGTCCCTATGATCTGTTCCACGCCGACGCGCGTCGGGGCCCCAAGCTCTATGCGCGCCGGGTGCTGATCGAGGAGAACGCCCAGGGGGTGCTGCCCGAGTGGCTCCGGTTCGTCCGGGGGGTGGTCGACTCCGAGGACATCCCGCTGAACGTCTCGCGGGAGATGGTCCAGAAGACCCCGGTGGTGCGCAAGATCGGTGAGGCTCTCACCAAGCGGATCCTCAAGGACCTCAACCGCTGGGCTGAGGCACCGGAGCCGGAGCCGGAGCCGGAGCCGGAGCCCGCCGAGGGGGAAGAGCCCGCGCTGCCGCCGCCCCCGCCCGCCACCTACGACGACTTCTGGCGCAACTTCGGGATGCTGCTCAAGGAGGGCTACTACCACGAGCGCTCGGCCTGGGGAGATCAGCTGCTGCCGCTGATGCGCTTCAACGCGATGTCCCACAGCGATGGCTCGGCGCTGATGTCCCTGGCGGACTACCGCGGGGCCATGCCCCCCGCTCAGGACACGATCTGGTACTTCACCGCTGAGTCCCGTGAGGCCGCCCTGGCGTCCCCCCACCTCGAGGCGTTCCGCAAGCGGGGCTGGGACGTGCTGCTGCTCACCGATCCTGTCGACGAGTGGCTGGTCTCGGTGCTGGATGCCTACGAAGGGGTGCCGCTGAAGTCCGTCAGCCGCGGAGAGCTGGAGCTGGACGACGACGACGAAGAGGCCGGCGAGCGGGCCGATCTGAGCGAGTTCGCACCCTGGGTCAAGGAGCTGCTGGGCGACAGGGTCAAGGACGTCCGGGAGTCCTCCCGGCTGACCGACAGCGCGGTGGTCCTGGTCGACGACGACGACGGCATGTCGGCGAACATGGAGCGCCTGCTGCGTCAGAGCCAGACCGATGCCTCGGGCTTCAAGGTCCAGCGGATCCTCGAGCTCAACCCCCGCCACGCCCTGATCCGCAACCTCTCGGATCTGCGGGCGCAGGGGCAGGAGGAGGCCGCCGCCGATCTCGCGCGGATGCTGTACGACGACGCGCTGTTGCTGGAGGGCACGGTCACCGAGCCCGCAGCGATGGGACGCAGGCTCCAGGAGCTGCTGGTCAAGGCCTCGAAGGCTGCCCTGAGCTGATCTGGGTGGGCGCACCGCTGGGGCTCGCTGGCTCCAGCGGTTACGCTCTCTGTGCTGACGCCCTCTGGTGTCGCTGTCGGGTTGTGTTGATGCGCGTCGCGCTCTTTTTCGATGGCAAGAACCACATGAAGGACCTGCGGCGGGCTGCCCAGGACCGATGGCTCGATCACGGCGCCCTGGCGAGGTGGATCGTCGATCATGTCGGGGGTGAGCGCTTCGCGGGCGCCTGGTACTACACCGGGGTCCCCACCGCACAAGACGATCAGAGCGAGCGCCACGCCCTGTCGGATCTGCTCGAGGAGCTGGAGAAGCGTCCAGGCTTCTACGTGCGGCGGTTCAACCGCCGCGCCACCACCCGGGAGTGCCCCCACTGCGCCCAGATCATCTCCTACACCGAGGAGAAGATGGTCGACACCTCCCTGGTGGCGGATCTGATCCTCCTGGGGATGCGCGATGCCTTCGACGCCGCTGTGGTGTTCTCCGGTGATCTCGACATCGCCCCGGGGCTCGCGGCGCTGTCCGCCATGGGCAAGCCCGCATGGATCGCCACCTTCGGTGACTTCGGCCTCTCGAGGAGCCTGGTGCGCCAGGCCTGGTCCCACATCGATCTGCTCGCGCACATCGAGTCCTTTGCCCACCCCACCCTGGGGGAGGCCGCACAGGGGCCCGCTCCCGCCGCCCCCGAGGACATCGATCGAGAGATCGTCAGGGAGCTCAAGCGCGCCGAGGCCCACTTCCTCGCCGGGGGGGGCTTCGTCGGGGCTCACTACTTCATCCACCGCTGGAAGGGTCACGCCATCCCCGATGCACCCGAGGCCCGCCGTCAGGCGATCCAACGGCTGATGGAGGCGGGCCAGGTCGAGACCTACCAGGTCGACGGAAAGACCGCCCTGCGCTCCCGGGAGCCCTTCGATCTGGGGGAGGAGGAGGAGACCGTCGAGCTGCGCGAGGTCGAGTCCGTGCTGCGCAAGGTGGCTCAGGCCGACGAATAGCGCCCCACGTGGCTCAGGCCGACGAGCACCGCCCCGGTCCGCGACCGCGCCACCCCACGGCGCACTGCCGGCCCACGGCGCACTGCCGGCCCACGGCGCGCTGCCGGCCCACGGACGCTACCAGCCCATGGCGACGGCGGCCGCGACGGCGTGGGTGAGCAGCTCATCGAGCACCTCGGGATCGATCTCGATCCCGGAGAGGTGTAGCCGGACGTCGTCGATGTCGAGGCGCCCGGCGGCTCCCAGGGCGGCCAGGTGCTCTCGGACCTCGATCGACAGCAGCTGTCGGATCGCCTCTGGATCGTAGCCCTTGATCACGAACGCGTCGTCGAAGCTCGGCTCACCGACCTGGATATCCTGGCCCACTGACCAGTAGCCGTCGGGATCGATCTGAGGTTGCAGGTGCAGGCCATGGGTGCGGTGGGGGCGAAACAGCAGCCGGATCTCTGCGCGGTAGCCCTTCTGGGTGCGCACCGGCCCGGCCCGGACCTTGCGGCCGTCCACGCTGCCTCCGGCGGCGGGGTAGGCCGACTCCAGCTCCAGCCCGTGGCGCTGGGCCAGCTCCGCCCATCCCTCGGTGGAGTCGGCCAGGGCCGTGGGGGGTGGCAGCTTGGCGCGGGCGCTGCTGAGGGCGGACGATAGGGCCCGCAGATCGTCCACCAGGGTCTGGAGCTCGTGGGTATGGACCAGGGGCTGCTTGAGGTGGACCCGCACCGACTGATCGGTGACGACTAGATCCCGCCACCTGCGGAGCATCCGGATCAGCAGCGCTCGCACCTCGTCATCCAGCAGGCTCCGGATCCGGGAGGCCTCGTCACCCTGGGCCTCGAGTCGGCGCTCCAGCTCGGGCTGGATCTGGATCTCGGGCCCCCGGGCCCTGCGCCACAGCTGCTCGGACAGCCCCCTACGCCGCAGGAGCAGCCCCAGCCCCAGGGGGCGTTCGTGATCGAGCACGCCCCAGCACAGCATCTGGCGGGCGGGACCGTGGCCGACCATCACCTGCCCAACCCAGATCCGCTGCTCTCCGAGGTGCCCGTGCAGCGACACGCCCCGGGTGTCCACCGGCAGCCCCAGCCGCCTTGAGACGTTGTGGTAGGCCTCGGCCACCGCGAGCTGGCGCCAGCCCCTGCGGATCAGCAGGAACAACAACAAGATCGGGATGGCGCTGCCCAGGATCAGGCACAGCAGGGAGCCAAGGGCGTCCATGGCGATCGCATCCCCCGCACCCTAGGCAGGGTAGGTCGGTGGTCGAGGGCGGCTCGGTCAGAAGGCGATGACCGTGCCACCGCTGATCTGCGGGAGGAACCCGCTGCTTTGGACGCCTTGCTCGATCAGATCCCAGTTCTGACCGGACCAGCCCCCCGCCGCCAGGTTGATGTTCAGGCCGAAGTTGGGGACGAACATCAGATCGACCCCGGCCCGGAGCCTAGCCCCGCCGGCCCAGTCAGAGCCGACGGCGTCGCGGTAGTACTGGACGAAGATGGCGTCGGCCCCGACGTAGGGCTCGGCGATGCCGACGGGGACCTTGTACACCGCGCCCACGTTGAAGGGGAAGATCGTGTTCCACTCGGTGAGGACCCCCCGCTCTAGAGCCAGCTCAGGGGGCAGGACGCGGTTGACCGCGTAGGCCTCCATGCCCGCGAGCAGGTGCAGGTTCCCGGTGGCCCGGACCGCCGCCTCGGCTCCGGCGGTGATGAAGTCGAAGGCATAGTACTTGCAGAACCCCCCCCGGCCGGTGACCTGCACGAACCGCTCGACAGGCGCGCGATCGACCCGGGTCGAGCTGCTGTTGCTCGGGCGGGGGGGCTTGCTGGCGCGGCTCCGGGCCCGCCCGCTGTCTGGATCCGGGGCGCTGTTGCCGCTCGCGAGCGCGGCCTCCACCGCCAGATCGGGATCGTTCATGCCCTCGGGGATCGGGCGGGGCTGGGCGCGGGGCTGGGGTGGGGG
>DRPG01000465.1 GCA_011376105.1 Deltaproteobacteria bacterium | reverse complement strand
GTGTGGCGGGAACGTGATGGTGTCCGGATCGGTGTTGTCGTCGATGTCCTCGGGGGGGGCACCGGACGGGTTGTCGATCCCACCATGACAATAGGTGCAGTTGGTCTCCCACCCGGTCTCATGGCAGGATCCACACGCGACCCCCGAGGTCCCACCCTCGAGATCAACACCATGACAATCACGACAGTCCGCGTCGGTCTGCAATTTGGTCGCCAGGCCGTGCGCCGTGGGCTCCTCCCAGCCGTCTGGGTGGACCCCCTCGGTCGTGGGGGGCGTAGAGGGCGTCTGATCGCAGAGGTCGCTCGCGCCGTCTGCGATCCATTGGGACACGATCTCCACCGTGGCGGCGTCGAGCACCCCCGTCGGCGGCATTGGATCACCCTCCGAGGCGCCCTGCTCCCGGACATCTTGAGGTACAACAGCGAGTCAGCCGGATCACCAGGTTGGACCAGCACCCGCCCGAAGGCCTGGCTGGTCACCCCGACGAGGGCCGTGTAGGGCGAGGTCTCGAGATCGAGGCCCCCGAGGGCGGAGGCCGCCGAGTGGCACTGCATACAGTTCGCGTTGAACACGCCCTGTACCGCACACCAACCCTCGCTGGGGGCTGGGGTGCCGGTTGGATCCCCTGAGTCCCCTGTGGTCCCCGGCTTGTCCACGCCACCACTGCACGCTGTGAGCGTGAGCGCGAGCAACAACGATCTCATGAAGCCTCCACTCGGGCCTCCACATAACCCTGCAGGGAGAGCGGCCCAGCCTCGACGGATCCCCCCCGGGTCCCAGCGGGGGACGTCCGCGACCGAAGAGCAGGAGGCCTCGGGGTCTGTGTCACCGGCCGCCTCAGGGGCGATCCAGGCCGCCTGTGGTCCAGCCCCCCCCACGACGGACAGAAGCCCCGGATCGTCCGGGGCCGGTGGAGGCCACGGAGGCGGGCTCGCTGGCTCCACCCCGGCTAAGGACACCAGGCAGGCCGCCTCAGGCGCCCTGCTCAGCCCCACCGCCGCCCAGGGCGACGATCGCCGCGCCGAGGGTCCCCAGCGCCCCCAGCCCGAGGCCGACGACGATCGCCGCCATCAAGGCCAGGGACGGCCCCGAGCCAACGAGACTCCCGTCGAGGTTGATCTGCTGGAGCTCTCCCCCTGAAGCCGCCACATCGAGGATCCCAAAGAGATCCGGCAACATGAGCACCGCGGTCCCGGCCACCACGCCGATCAACAGGGAGGCGATGAACCCACAGAGGATCCCGGGCAGGTAGTCCCGGTGGAGCAGGCCCAGGAGCAGGGCGAGGAAGGAGCCCGTGAACCCCACCGCGAACCCCAGGATGAAGTCCCTCGCCTCCGATCGCTGCTCCATGGCTACCTCCTCCGGCCTGCGCCCGGGCCCCCGGATCCCTCTGTACGGAGGAGGTCGCCAACCTATTGCCCCCACCAGCCCACCAGGGAGGGAGGGAAGCGGGGGGAGCGCCGGGGCCGACGGCCCCAGCACAGCGATCAGCGTTGCGCTGGGGTGGTCGGCGGTGGGCCGGCGGTGGGCCGGCGGTGGGCCGGCGGTGGGTCGGGGCCGGCGGCCCCGGCACAGCGATCAGGGCACGCACAGCTCGAGGTGGAAGTGATCGCTGGCGATGCACGCCGGGCTCGCGGGGTTGCTCTGCCACGGCCCCGCCACCGGCAGCGCGAGCCGGACCCCGCTGGGCAGGTGGTGGAACACCGTGGCCCCCCGGCCCTCGATCGCCCAGTCCCCGGGGAACAGCGTGGAGAACCCGGCGACGCGCTCGAGCCCCCGGGGCCCGGGGTGGTGGCCCACCGGCTCGCCCTCGAGGCTCCAGATCCGCCAGCCGTCGGGCTCGAGGCAGCTCGCGAGGCGGCGACCGTCGGAGGAGAACCGCAGCGAGTCGTTGGACGAACCCGAGCGCATCCCCCCGGGGATCGGATGGGACACCACCAGCCGCCGTGCACCATCGGCCACGGAGCGGATCTCGACGGTGCCCCCCCCGGCGACGGCCACCACCGACGCATCGGGGGACATCGCGATCGCCCGCCCTGGGCTGCTGAGGTGGATCTCTCGGCGCACCGTGGCGTCAGGGATCGAGCGGATCACCACCTCCGTGCCACCGATCCGGAGGGCTGCGAGGTGTGCACCGGCTCGATCGTAGGCCACGGCGTACCACTGGGGCAGGCTCACCTGGGCACCGACCATCAGCGACAGCCCCCCCTGGGTGTCCCACACCTGCAGCCGCCCGTGGAGGCTGATCAGGTAGCGCTCTCCGAGGTGGAACCATGGACGCGCCGAGCCCCCCTCCCCCGAGGCCGCATGGATCTCGTACAGCAGCCGCCCGCTGCGCCCGTCGTAGATCCTGCGCCCGGACAGCAGGCGCTGCCCACTGGGATCGAAGCAGGTCGGGAAGCCCTCGGCCTCGGGGGGTCCGATCCGCATCTGCTCCAGATCCCAGAGCTGTAACACCCCCTCGTCGCTCAGCGTCGCGAGGTGTCGCCCGGAGGGGGACAGGGCCCCGGCCCGCCCCAGGTGCGGCAGGCGCCGGTGCCGGCCGCTGATCCAGGCCTCGAACCCGTCGTGGGTGTGCGCCACCACCGGCCCCTCCGGTGCCTCGACCCACACCTCGCGCACCGGGCTGCTGGCCTCGTGGCGCCACCGGATCGCGAGGCTGTCGATCTCGACGAACCAGACAAAGCCCCCCTCGACCGCCCCGTGGCCTCCATAGATCAGCGCGGTCTCACCGTCGGGCAGCAGCCGGGCCTCGACGCTGCTGTCCTTGGGACAGGGCAGCGGGATCGGCTGCTGCCCCGGCGCCCGGATCAGCAGGGCGGGCTCCCAGGGGCGGATCTCGATCCGGGGGAGCCCGGTGCCGTCGGAGACACAGCCCGGATCAGGCTCCAGCACCGCCTCCCCCACCCGCC
>DRPG01000464.1 GCA_011376105.1 Deltaproteobacteria bacterium | reverse complement strand
GATCCCGCTCTTCTGCACCCCCGCCATGAAGTACATCACCACCAGCTGCAGCATGATCAGACGCCGGGCCCATGCGCCCACGGGGGTGCCGTCGCCGGAGAACCGACCTGTGCGGATCATCGCGTCGACCGACCAGATCGCCCCGCCGGGGGCGAACACGAAGATCGAGAGCACATCGCGACACAGGGTGTCGATCCCCCGATCGGCGGCGGGCAGCACCAGCGAGAACTGAGCCCACGAGATCAGGAGGACCAGCGCGCTGGTGCGGGTGAACAGGCCACAGGTGAACGAGAACGCAGAGACGGTGATCACCGCGTGCAGGATCTTCGCGCCCTCCACCGTGGCGGGCAGGATCTCGTAGACCAGGGGTGGGTTGGGGCGCTGGGCTGAGTCGGACAGGCCGCCGATGTCCGCTGCACCGAACAGGGGGACGACGAGATCCAGGCTCCAGATCTCCATGAAATCCCAGAAGATCACGAGCCCGAGGCAGATCCGGACCAACGCCAGGGGGTGGGGCTGCTCGACCTCGGCCCAGAACCCGACCCAGCGTCGCCAGAGCTCAAGGACGCGCTGCACCATCAGGGCTGCTCCCGCAGGTGGATCCGCCGGTTGCGGATCTCGACGGCTGGATCGTCGGGCTCCCACGGGTAGGTCGAGCGGCTCTGTTCGACGTAGATCTGGACAGCGTCGGCGTCTGGGTGATCCCGGAGGGCGAGCCCGGCGAGCCAGGGGGTGAGGTTGCGGTAGGCCGGGCGGAGGCGATCGGCCTGCCCGTCGTAGATCCCCCGGATCCTCCGGTACCGGATCAGATCTTCCCGCCAGCGACAGCAGGGATCGAGGCGCCGGTGGATCGGCTCCCAGGTGATCTGCCCCCGGGGACGGATCTCGATCACGAAGCGCTCCGGGCGGGTGGTGGCGGAGGCGAACAGCGCCCACGCCTGGTTGGTGGCGGTGAGCCTGAACACAGGCCGAAAGGGCTTCTTCAGCCTCTGGTGGAGATCGTGGGCGGACCCGGTGCTCTCGATCAGCCACCGCTCGAGGGTGCGCTTCTCGATCTCGATGCCCACAGACTGCAGCGCCTCCTGCCACAGCTCGAGATCCCGCTGGCGCCAGGGCTCCTTGACGGCCTTCTCATTGATCGCTGTGGGCAGCGGCAGGGCGTAGATCCCGTGGGCCACCAGGGCGACGGCGATGGCAGCGCCGCGCAGCTGATCAAGCCACCCCACCGAGCCTCCGCTCGAGGTGGTGCCGGGCCTGGCGCCGCCACCAGGGCCACTCGTGGGAGACCTCGTGCCCCCACAGGTCGCGCTCGCAGGGGATCTGCTTGCGCTGCAGGACCTCCGCCAGGGCGATGGTCTCCTCGATGCAGTCGTCTTCCCACTGGCCCTGACCACACACCAGGGTCAGGGACGTACCCCGGGCCCGCTGCAGAGCCTCGCCCTCGAGGTTGTAGGTGTAGGCCAGGGGGTTGTTGAGGTACACGTCGCGATCGTCGAGGCCCCCGGTGAAGGCCCGGACCTCGTACCGGCCGCTCATGCACAGCGACCACCAGAAGATCTCGGGGTGCTTCAGGGCCATGTTGGCGGCGTACATCGCTCCGAGGCTACAGCCCGCCGCAGCGATCCGGACGCTGCTCGAGCGGCAGTCGGCGCGGACGAAGGGCACCAGGGTGTTCAGCACGAAGCGCTCGTAGGCCTGGTGGCGCCGGATGCGCCAGCGAGGATCGCTGTCGTGACAAGTCCAGGCCTCGGACACGTTGGACTCGACGCAGTACAGCTTGATCCGCCCGTGCTCGAGCAAGGGCTGTAGCTCAGAGAGCATGCCCTGGTGCTCCCACTCGTGGGCAGACCCTGCGGCGGTGGGGAACACCACGACCGGTGATCCGAAGTGTCCATGGGCCCACAGGTGGAGGCTTCGCTCCATGTCCGGGCTTGGGAGCAGGAGGTGGCGGCCCATGGTCTCTCCAGCGGGGCGCGACCTAACGCTGCTGCATAAGATGTCCACAAACGGAGGTCGGGTGCATCGTCGGCGAACCAGCTCGGGCCTGCTCCTCGCCTCTGCGATCGCGGGGGCCCAGCTCGCGTGCGCGGGGCTGCCCGCCGGGCTCCCCGAGCTCCCCGAGCTCCCCGAGCTCTCCGAGCTCCCCGAGCTCCCCGATCTCCCCGATCTCCCCGAGCTCCCCGAGCTCCCCGAGCTAGCGGATCTCAGGCCCTCGTTCCTGCCGATCCCACTAGAGCACGATCTCGAGAAGGGCTCAGCGCTGGCTGCGGCTGCCCTGGGGGAGCGCGCCGTGGGGGATCGGTTCCCCAGCGAGGTCGCGCAGGACTGCGAGGCCCACGCCGAGCGCTTCACCTGGCTCGCGGCCCGGCACGACGAGCCCGAGGTCATCACCGCGGCCCTGTGGGCGATGATCGGCTGCCGGGAGCAGCTGCACCCCCCCGACGCTCGGCAGGTCGCCATCGGGCGGATGCGACACGACGATCCAGCGGTAGTGGGGGGTGCCCTGCTGCTGGCCGCTCCCCTCGTCCCGGAGCTCGAGCCCGGCGACGCCCTGGTGCAGGGCGTGGTCGACGTGGCGATCTCAGAGCACGGGATGCCGCTGCGGATCGCTGCCCTGGACGTCCTCGACGGCCGAACCTGGAGCCTGGAGCCCCAGGTCTCGATCGCGTTCTACGACGCGTTGATGGCCGACACCCTGCCCTCCCTGACCGCGATCGCGCTGGAGCGCCTGCGGTTCCGGGGGGTGGGGCTGACCCTGATCGACAAGCCCCGCTTCCGGGCTGCTGCGATGGTCCTCGCCGGAGACATCGATCCGGGCATCCGGGGGTTTGCCGCCCTCGCGCTGGCCCGGCTGGAGCCAGAAGATCACGAGGTCCAGGGGCGGATCCTGGGCCTGCTCGACGACAAGCACCCCTACACCCGCTCAGCAGCCTCGGATGCACTGGCGGACATGGGCTATCGAGAGGCGATCCACGAGCTGGTGCGCCGCCTGGACGATCGCGAGCCCAACATCTGGCGGATGCTGCCCTGGACCCGCATCGACGGCGAGCGGGCGCGGCTCGAGTTCGTGGGCTCCCGCCTCGAGCGGGTCGACGATGCGCACCTACGGGCTCTCGAGCGGCTGACCGCCGATCTCGAGGAGCCCTTCGTCTACCGAGAGATCAACCTCCGCTACAAGGATCTCGACATCCTCGCGGCCACCCGGGACGCTCAGCGCTGGTACGAGGCCAACGGTGAGTCGATCCCGAGGCGCTGAGCTCGAGCGGGGGGGCGGGCGCTCGCCGAGCCCCTGGGAGCTGCGGGCTGCCGGTGTAGGCCTGGCTCACCCGGCCTCCAGGGGCCGCAGGCAGCGCAGGGCGTTGTCCCCGGTGGGGCTGGGGGGGTCGGCGACAGCCTCGGGTCAGGTCAGCAGGATGCTCGCAGCGAGCAGCACGGACAGCGCCAGGAGCATGACCCACGACAGCGCCACCATCAGCGCCGTCGCACACCAGGCCACCAGCACGTCCCCCCGCACCGGGCGCTCTCGCCGCCGTCCGGGGAGATCCAGCCCCGCGGACCTCGGCGGAAGGGTGGGATCAACCAGGATATATCGCCCCTCCTCGCTGACGCGCAGGTAGGGTGTGTTCACCAGCTCGGTGGCGATGTCGTCGAGATCATCCCGGTGGGGATGGAGCGGTGTCGATCCTCCCTGTGCCATCCCGACCCCCCCCCCGAGTGTGACACAGGACGGTGGAAGGACCAAGGTCCGCAGTGTGGTGTAGCGGTCAATAGCTGGTGCAGTTGTTCTCGTTGCAGTGGCACATCGTGGCCTCGGCGATCGCGTGCTTGACGGCGAAGGCCTCGATGGCCGCCAGATCCTGGGGTGGGCCGGGGGAGGCCGCGTCCAGTGCGATCAGGCGCCAGCGGTAGGTGTTGTTTCCGCCCGAGCACGAGCCGTTGTACGGGGTGATCTGTTGGGCCCCCTCGGGCATGTTGTTGGGGGGGTTGGTGCCCGATGCACCCTGCTCAATGAAGGTCACCGTCGGGGGGATGTCGTACACCCCCCAGTGATCATAGGGATCCCCGCCCGGGTGGTAGTCGATGTCGTCGAACAACAGCGCCAGGGTGACGGTGCCTGCGGGCACACCGGCCCACTCCAGCCGGGGGTTGAGGTTTTGGCCGTTGCCAAAGAAGCCTCCGCACTCGGCGAACTGCGGCAGCTGTTGCTCGCAGGGCAGGGCAGAGTGGGGGATCATGTCGGGGCTCCACAGGGAGAACGGCACGGGGGGAGCGGTGTCGGTGGCGCCGGTGGGGCTGGTCGAGCCGGTGTCGGTGTCTGCGTCTGCGTCTGCGTCTGTGTCTGCGTCTGCGTCTGCGTCTGCGTCTGCGTCT
>DRPG01000463.1 GCA_011376105.1 Deltaproteobacteria bacterium | reverse complement strand
GTTCGAGTCCCGCCAGCAGCTCTCACAGCCCCGCTGTGGCGCCTCGACGTGCTCAAGGCGTACAAACGGGCATCCAACCCTATGCCTCGTGAGAGTCATCCTCGAGTCCATGCTGTCGAATGCAAAGGGTCGCGCGCACGGTCTTTCAAGTCGTGGTTAGCGGGTTCGAGTCCCGCCGACAGTGCTACCCTCTCCCCGATCCCCTCGACCATTCCTCCCACGGTGATGATCGAGATCTCCTCGCTCGGGGTGTAGCATGACTCGCACTGTGCTTGTTCTCAATGCCGACTACACCCCCCTGAGGGTGATCCCGTGGCAACGGGCCGTGGGTCTGTTGATGGACGACAAGGTCTCCCTGGTGGAGGCGTACACCGGTCGGATGATCCGGTCCGCCTCCTCCTCGCTGCCCCACCCGGCGGTGGTCGCGCTGAACCGCTACAGCGCGTTCCGCAACCGGGTCCGGTTCAACCGGGCCAACGTGCTGGCGCGGGACAGCTACACCTGCCAGTACTGCGGTGTGCGTCCGCGCAGGCCGTCGGGGCGCCCCGATCTCGGGGAGCTGACGATCGACCACATCGTCCCCCGGGCTCAGGCCGACGAGCGTGGCCGGATCCGGATCGGGCAGGGCTCGCGACCGGTCACCTGCTGGGAGAACGTCACCACCGCCTGCATCACCTGCAACGCCAACAAGGCCGATCGCACCCCGGATCAGGCGAACATCAAGCTCCGGCGGCCCGCCCGGGTCCCCAACCAGCTCGACGTGCTGTGGATGGCCTTGTTCACCGTGGACATCCCCGAGGAGTGGCGGGACTTTCTGCCCGATGACTCGCCGTGGCGGGCCTACTGGACCGCTGAGCTCGAAGACTGAGCCGGCCCCCCCGGCCGAGCGCCGGGGGGGCGCTGCTGCGTCTGGCCGCAGCGGACCACCCGGCCCGGGTAGACCCCGGTCAGCTCGTCGTCTTCGAGGATCACCTGACCCGCGACCAGGGTGGCGCGGTAGCCCCGGGCTCGCTGCAGCAGGCGCTTGCCCCCGGCGGGGAGATCAGCGTGGAGCTGGGGCCGATCCAGCGACAGGCGCTGGAGATCGATGATGTTGACGTCGGCGCGCTGGCCCGGCGTCAGCTCCCCCCGATCCATCAGCCCGAGGTGCCGTGCGGTCTCGCGGGCCTGCAGCCGCACCAGCTGCTCCAGCGGCAGGCGGCCGGAGGCGCGATCCCGGCCCCAGTGGGTCAACAGGTAGGTCGAGAAGCTCGCGTCGCAGATCGTGCCCACGTGGGCCCCCCCGTCGGACAGACCCGGCAGGGACAGGGGGTGGGTGAGCATGGTGCGGACAGCCTCGAGATCCATGCCGGTGTAGTTGAGCAGCGGGAAGTACAGCAGCGCCTGCCCGTCGTCCTCGAGCAGAGCGTCATAGAGCACCTGCAGCGAGGGGATCCCCCTACGCAGGGCCTCAGCGCCGAGGCTGGTGTCGGGGGTGGGCTCGTAGTCCAGGGGATCCCCGAGGCGGAAGATCCGCATCGCCAGCATGTCGAGCTGACCCAGCAGCTCATCGGCGAGGCGGGGCAGGGGCGAGCCGTCTCCGGCCACCGGGGTCGAGCGCTCAGACAGGATCCGCTGACGGCGCGCTGGCTCCCGCAGCGCCACCACCCGCTGGGCCAGCGGGAGCCCCGCGATCTCCTTGTAAGAGGGGAAGCCCATGAACGGGTGAAAGGTGGCCTCGAGGCCAAGCATCACCCCGATGGCCCTCGGCGCGACCTGAGCCCGGGCGGGCACGCCGCGATCGTTCATCCGCTGCAGCCGCCCAAGGATCTGCAGGTACTGCGCAGGCACGTGATCGCGCTGGAGCACCGACAGGGAGAAGGGGCACCCGCCGCCGGCGTCGACCATCGCGTCGAGCAGCTCGAACTCCTCGTCGAAGCGCTGGACCTCACGGAGGAAGTCGAAGTCGCTGACCGCCTGCAGCACCCCGTGGCTCCGCCCCGCCAGCGCCCCTGCGATCCCCACCAGCTCGCGCCTCGAGGCCTCCGAAGCCGGCGTATACTCGCCGGTGGCGGCCCGGTGGGTGTCGCTGCGGCCGGTGGAGAACCCGACGGCGCCCGCATCCAGCGCCTCGGACAGCAGCGCCCGCATCCGGGCGATGTCGTCGTCGGTCGCCTCGGCGCCAGCCACCGCACGCTCCCCCATGACGTAGACCCGCAGCGCGTCGTGGGGTACGTGGCACACCATGTCGGCGGTGTGCTCCAGCCGATCGAGGGCGTCGAGGTAGGACGGGAACCCCTCCCACTCCCAGGTCAGCCCCTCCGCCAGCGCGGTGCCCGGGATGTCCTCGACCCCCTCCATCAGGGCGATCAGCCGATCGTGATCGGTGGGGCGGACCGGCGCGAAGCCCACCCCGCAGTTGCCCATCACCACAGTGGTGACGCCGTGCCAGGTGGACGGTGTCAGCTCCCGATCCCAGGAAGCCTGCCCGTCGTAGTGGGTGTGGATGTCGGTGAAGCCCGGCGTCACCAGCGCCCCGTCTGCGTCGATGGTGCGACCCGCGGGACCGCTGATCCGACCCACCTCCACCACCCGACCGCCTGCGATCCCCACGTCGGCGTGGAAGGCTGGCCGGCCGGTGCCATCGATCACCTGTCCGCCCGTGATCTTGAGGTCGAGCATCTTGCCCCTCCGTGCCCGGCTACCCTAATGGAAGTGAATCATGTTCGCAATTTGGAGTCCCGCCAGGCCCACCCCGCCGCGAGGGTGCCACCGGCGAGGATGTGCCAGATCCCCCACCAGCCAGCCACCGCGGCCATGCCCCCCAGCCCGTCGAAGAAGGTGAAGATCAGGGCCAGACCGAGCCCGGAGTTCTGGATCCCGACCTCGAGGGCCACCGCCCGTCGATCGGGCTCCGGCAGCCCGGCGAGCCGGGCGGCGGACCAGCCCAGGGCCAGGGCTAGGGCGTTGAGCACGGCCACGGGCAGGGCCACGGTGCCGATGGCGACGAGGAACACGCTGAGGTTCGCGGCGAAGGCGCTGGCGACCACCCCCCCAAAGAACACGATCGACAGCCCCTTCATCGGACGCCGCAGGCGCACGGCGGGGCCTGGTGCATAGCGTGCGGTGAGCATGCCCACGGTGCACGGCACCAGCAACACCATCGCGACGTTCTGGGCGACGTCCACCGGAGACAGCGAGACCTCGGTCACCAGGGCGGCGGTGGACGGAGCCAGCGAGCCCCACCACACCAGGTTCAGCGGGGTGGTGATCACCGCCGCCAGGGTCGAGATCGCGGACATGCCGACGGACACCTCCACCCGCCCCCCGGCCAGCTGAGTGAGCACGTTGGAGACGTTGCCCCCCGGGCAGGCGGCGATCAGCATCATGCCCAGGGCCATGCTGGGGGTGGGGGCCACCGCCAGGGCCACCGGGAACGTCAGGGCCGGCAGCAGGAGGAGCTGACACAGCAGCCCCACCACCGGCGCCCTCGGGTCCCGGGCCAGCCTCCGGAAGTCCTCGGGGGACAGATCCAGCGCCACCCCGAACATGATGAAGGCCAGCGCCCCGTTGAGGACGAGCAGCCCGGTCGCGTCGAACGCGAGCTGTAGTCGGTCGATGTCCATCCACCCGTGCTACCACAGGCCCCGATCGGACCTCCCCGATCCCTAGGTGGATCCCGGGTCCCCCGCCCAGGACGGATCGATCGCGTCGATCGCGTCGATCGCGTCGATCGCGTCGATCGCGTCGATCGCGTCGATCACGTCCGCGCGTGGTCTCAGGGGCCGCCCTCTAACACCACCAGCTCCACGCGACGGTTCAGCGCCCGAGTCTCGTCGTCCCGGCCGAGCCGGACGGGACGCATCAGGCCATAGCCCCGGGCCACCAGGCGCTCTGGATCCACGCCGCGCGCCACCAGCGCGTCGAGGACGGCGAGGGCCCGGCGCTCGGACAGATCCTGGTTGTAGGCGACCCCACCTCGATCGTCGGTGTGGCCCTGGATCTCCACCGTCCGGATCGAGGGCTGAGCCCGGATCAGCCGCGCCACGTCGTCGAGGATCGGGGACGCCTCGGGCCCGAGGTCGTACTCGTCGAGGGCGAACGGCACCGGACGACCCAGCACGATCCGATCGACGTCCAGCAGGCTGGCCGTGGGCTTGACCTCGATCACCTGCACCGGGAGCTCCTCGCCCGCGAACACCTCGACGGGGAGGGTCCCCAGTCCCTCCTCCGCCCGGGCCGTCACCCGCCAGGCGCCGGGCGCCAGCTGCAGCTCCGCAGCCCCCTGGGGCGTCGCCCGGCCGGTGATCGTTCCCCGGCCCTCGGCGACGATCACCGCGTCCACTGCTCGTCCACGCTGATCGTGGGCCTGGATCCGGACGCGCTGGAGCGCAGGCTCGAGCAGCACGATCCGCTCGTGAGAGCCCGGCTCGAGGCTCAGGGTCAGCTCCCGGGGGGCGAGGCCGGCTCCGCCCTCGATCCAGATCCGCTGGGGTCCAGGCGCGAGCTCGGTGAGCAGCGCGTTGCCGCCTGCGCTGGTCTGCACCTGCTGCCCGGACGCCCGCACCGTGGCGCCTGCGATCGGGGTGCCGTCGAGGTCCCGGATCCGCAGCAGCAGGACCGCGATGTCTCCAGTGGGGGCCCGGGGGGCGAGCTGGACGGGCAGCCTCGTCAGGACCGCGGTCTCGGGCAGCTGGACCCCCTGCTCGGTGGCACCCAGGAGGCTGGACGAGGCAAAGATCCGCCACTCACCTGGATCCAGGCCGATCAGGGTGTGCCCTGAGGGGCCGGTCCGGCGGGGGGGGACGATCCTCGGCCCGGACAGCGCCAGCAGCGCGTCGGTGGGGCCATCGGGGCCCAGCACATCGATCGCCAGCGCCCC
>DRPG01000462.1 GCA_011376105.1 Deltaproteobacteria bacterium | reverse complement strand
GTGTTCACCAACCCCTTCGACTCGAGCCCCGAGCTGGTCGCGGCGAACCCCCTCAGCAAGGTGCCCACGCTGGTGGTCGACGAGAGCCTGACGCTGGTCGACTCCTCGATCATCTGCGCCTACCTCGACGAGCTGCACGACGAGATCCGCTTCTTCCCCACGGGGGCCGCACGCTGGCGGGTCCTGCGCACCGCGGGGATCGCCGAGGGTGTGATCGACGCGACCCTGGCGCTCCGGCTCGAGTCGCTGCGGCCCGAGGGGACCCGCTCAGCGGCTGGATCTGAGCGTCAGCTCGCCGCGGTGCGGCGGGGGCTGGGGGTGCTGGAGGCGGAGCTGCCGGAGCTTCGTGCCGAGCCCACCATCGCCCACGTCACCCTGGGGTGTGCCCTGGCCTATCTCGACCTCCGCCTGGCGTCCGAGCCCTGGCGTGGGATCCATCCCCAGCTTGCGCGCTGGTACGAAGCCTGGTCCAGCCGCCCGTCCATGGTCGCGACGGTCCATCCTACGTAGCCCTGGCGGTTCGCTGGGCGCACACACCAGCGCAGGGCCCAGGTCCGATCCGCTGCGGGTCGGTCCTCGGACGGATACTGCGCCACAGCCACCCGCAGCTGCAGGAGCCACCGTGTCCGATCCCCACCGACGCCGGATGGAGGACGCCGTCATCCACCTGGAGCGAGGCGATCTCGATCGCGCCCGCGCGGCCTGCGAAGATGCGCTGCAGCTCGCCTCGTCCCCACCACAGGTCTCCGCGGCCCAGGCCCAGCTCGCGGTGGTGCTGGATCAGCTGGGGGAGGGGGAGCGGGCCGAGGCGCTGCTGCGTGAGGCGATCCCCGACGATCCCGGGGCCCGGGCGAGGAGGCCCGGCTGGCTCCATGATCTGGGGATCGTGCTGATGCGACGGGACCAGGTGGCCGAGGCCGTGGGCCTCCTCGAGGAGGCCGCCGCAGGGGCGGGGGAGGACGAGGCCGGGCGCTCCCGCTCCCTGGAGGTCCTCGGGCACGCCTACCTGCAGCTGGGCGAGGATCGTCGGGCCGAGTCCGCCTTTGCACAGCTCGCGTTCACCGCTGAGCGTGCCGGTGAGCCCCTTCGGGTGCTCCGAGCGTACAACGGCCGGGGAGAGGCGCTGCGGCGCATGGGGCGGCGGCCCGAGGCGTGGGCTGCGTTCGAGCACGTGGTCCGGGCCCTGAGCGCGAGGAAGGCGCCGTCCGCTGAGGAGCAGGAGATGGCGGGGATCGCGCTGCACAACCTGGGCGTGTTCTCCGTCCAGGGCGATCCCCCGCGGGCCCGCTCGCTGCTCGATGGCGCGATCCAGTGCTTCACCGACGCGTTCGGGACCCGAGATCACCCCCACGTGGCGCGCTCGGTGGCCTTCCTCGGACTGCTGGCGGCCGAGGCGGGCGACCCCCAGACCGCGGCGCTGCGCTTTGCAGAGGTCCGGCGCCTCGCTCCAGGAGACGATCCCATCGTCACCGAGCTGCTGCCCTCCCTAGAGCGACAGATCGTGAGCTAGGATCCTGTGGCGCCTCAGGGGCCAGCCAGCTCCAACACCAGATCCTGGCTGGCGGAGCGATCCAGGTGATCGGTGAGGGTCAGGGCCACGTCGATCCAGGTGCCGGCGAGGGCTCCGGACTGGGCCGCGCCCTGGTGCTCAGGCTCGAAGTCCACGTGTAGCACGTCCCAGTCCGGCAGGGGGGGGCTACACTGCAGCAGCAGCACACCCAGGTAGGTGGTGTCGATCAAACCTCCGTCGATCCACATCACCGCGCTCACCGGCTCGGTGGTGTCGAGGCCCTCCACCGAGATCTCGAAGGTCAACCCCCACTGATCGGTGTCTGGGCTCCGGACGATCGTCACTGGATCACCAGGGTTGTAGGTGTCGAAGGCCGACTGCCCACCCCGACCGAGGCTCACGCTGGCGGGGCCTCCGCCTATGCAGCGGGGATCGACGCTGGTGTCGTCAGTGTCTCCGCCGGTGTCGGAGCCTCCGGTGGGATCCGCTGTGTCCCGGGGTGGGGTGGGGATCCACCCCTCATAAGTGGTGGAGGACCAGCGGGGGCCATCGGTGGCCTTGGATCCACAGGCACACAAAACGAGCAGGGGGAGGGTCGCACGCATGCCCCATGATGTCGTGCCTGTCGGCCGTTGTCTGCAGGAACGTGGCCGAGCCCGCTGCGGTGGGGCTGGCCAACCCCTCCCGGGGAGATGGACGAGGATCGGCCTCAGGGCGGGGTGGCGAAGAGCTGCTCCATGGCCCTGATCCCGGCCCCGTCGTCGAAGTCGCCGTCGGTGTCGAGGGCTCCCTCGATCGCGACCAGGTACAGGCAGCCGAGCCGCACCAGGCGACGATCGTCGCCTGGGTGGCTCCGGTGCGGGATCGGCCCCGGTGGTGGGGCCTGAGAGCAGGATATGCCTGGGAGGTAGGAGGTTCCCCTGAGCAAGCCCCCCCCCAGAGCGCGGCTCAAGCAACGATACGATCGTGTCATGGTCCCTCTCGCCGCAGTGGTCGGCGTCGTGGCCCTGGTGGCGTGGGGGCTGCGCCAGCTGCTCGAGGGGCTGGCGGCTCTGGTGGGCGTCGAGCTGACCGAGGTCTGGCAGGTGCTGGCTTCGGGGCTGGGGATCTCCAGCGATCTGGTCCGCCTGTTGCTGTCTGCGACGATCCATGTCGTGCTGGTGGTGACCGTGGTCCGCCGCCTCGGGCCCGGGATCAGCCAAATCATGCTCTCCCTGCGGGGGCTGCGCCAGCGGCTCGAGCAACGCCTCGACAGGGCGCGCAGGGATCGCCCGGCCCGGGGAGCGGGGAGGCCGGGGAGGCCGGGGAGGCCGGGGAGGCCGGGGAGGCCGGGGAGGCGCCCCGCGTGGATCGGAGCGGCCCTGTCGACGCTGCTCACCCCCGCGGCCACCGTGGTGTGGGTGGCGCTGCTGATCCAGCCCACCCTGGTGCCGCTGCGGCTGGGGGGCAGCACCTGGCTGGCGCGGGGGGCCAACCTGCTGGACGGCACCGCGTCGGTGCACATCGCGGACTCGGTCGTGGGGCTGTATCGGGCGGTCTGGGCGGCGCCTGTGGCCCCCGAGGGGCTGGTCGAGCCCTCCGCGTTCGACGCTCCGCTGAGCGCTGATCAAATCCCGCTGATGGATCGCTGGGATCGCTCCCTGGAGGAGGCCGCCGGCGACGATCGGGAGCTGTACGCCCAGACCAAGGCGTTCATGTGGGTGGAGTCGGGGGGGCGCCAGTACGCCCTGTCGGCCACTGGGTGTGCCGGGCTGATGCAGTTCTGCTCAGGCACCGCCCAGCGAGCACCCTTCAGGCACATCTTCGGCGTGGGCAGGGTCGCGACCTGTGGCTGTCGGGACTGCTCGGTCCCCCGGGCCACCCAGATCGCGCTGGAGACTGAGCAGGGGGCGATCGAGCGCCACCGGGAGGCGTTCCCCTGCGATCTGGCCGACGCGCGCTTCGACGGGTCCCGCTCCGTGCACGCTGGGGTGGCCTATGTGCAGGAGCTGTCCGAGCAGCTCGGTGGGAACCTCCTGCTGATGTATGTGGGCTACAACGCAGGACCGTCCGTGGCGCGCTCCCTGTACCGGACCCTGGGGCGACCCGACGAGGTGACGATCGACGATCTACGTCCCCACCTGGCGGCGGCCCTGCGTCCCTACTACGGCGCGCGGGCCGAGGTGAGGGCCGGCGGGCTGCTCGAGGTCCACCTGCCCAAGCTGCTGGCGGCCTACCAGCGGTGGCGCTGATCGCTCCAGGGCTCGCCCAGCGAGCGCGCCAAGATCCCCAGATCGGCGTTCGCTATACTCAGGCCCGGCACCCGCCAGATCCAGCCGCACAGCAGGGACACCAGCACGCCGATGGACACCGGCAGCCAGAGGTGCCGCCGGCCACCACCCGGGCCAGGGTGGTCCCGTGGGCGATCCATACACCGTCTGGTCCAGGTCTCATGTCTCGGATCGTGCAGGCAGGGATCCATCTCCCGAGCTCGGGCAGGATCAGGATGACCTCCTGTCTCAGTGGGGATCCCGGGCTACCCCTCCAGGAGGAACTCGGCGTAGGGCACCGTGCAGACTGTGGGGTGGCTCAGGCGGTGCCCCCACAGGCCGTCCTCGCCGTAGGCGGTGCCGTGATCTGCACAGACGATGTAGAAGGTGGGGCCCCGCCGTCGGAAGGCGTCGAACAGCCTCGGTAGGTGCTGATCGACATAGGCGAGGGCGGCGGCCATGCTCTGGGGGCCGTCGGCGGTGCAGCCGGGCAGGTAGCCCCGGTTGGGCTCGTGGATCGCCGAGATGTTGATGAACAGCATCAGCCTGCCCTCGGTCCGGGCGGCGATCTGCTCAGCGAGGTGTAGCTGAGCCTCGGTGGAGCGCGGAGCGGCCACGGACAGCTCCGGCGACCAGTGGCGCTCAGCGAAGTAGCTCGGCAGCACACAGCCCAGGGGCGTGCGCTGGTTGAAGAAGCCCACCCCCCCGATGCAGGCGGTGTGATAGCCCCGGGAGGCCAGGCCTGAGATGACGTCGGGTGTGTCGAACACCGCGGTCTGATCCACGATCGAACAACTCCCCTCGAAGCGGCAGGCGAACAACCTGGGGTGGGGGTGGGGCCCGATCGGGGTGGGGAGGAACCCGGCGAAGAAGGCGTGGTGGGCGGCCAGGGTGAAGTTCCCGGGGGTGTGCCTCGCCTCCCAGCGACCTCCGGGTAGGACCCCGGCCAGGTTCGGGGTGAGCCTCTGGGCGAGCGCCTGCTCGGCGACGTCCAGGCGGAGGGTGTCGAGGGTCACCCAGACCAGATCGATGTCTCCAAGGCGCTGTCGCATGGGAAACACCTAAGCCTCCTCCCCGGGGAGCCTACCGAGGCAGCCCCTGTCGGGTCATGGGGGGTGTCGTCGGCCCCGAGCCGGTCTATACGGTGGCGACGGGCAGGGTGTTGGGTAACGTAGGGACGGTCCTGCAGCCCGGAGCCCCCATGTCCACCTCTCCACAACCGCTGCCCGTCCGCGGCCTCCTCTGGGGGCTGGGGTACGGTGCGTCTGTCTCCACCGTCCACCTCGTGATCGGCATGGTGTTGATCTTGGCGATGGGCATGCCCCCGCTCACCTGGTTCGCGGTGAAGGCGGTGGGCGCCGAGCTGATCCTGGGGGCGCTGCTCGGGCTGATCGCGTCCCCGCTGCTGCTGGCGGGGGATCGGGGCCGGCTGCTGCACCCTGCGGCCCTGGCGCTGGTGTGGCTGGGCATGGAGCGGTGGGTGGCGGTGGATCCGGGCAAGCTGCAGATGTGGCTCGCACCGCCGCTGGTGGCCTTGGTGGTGATGGCGATCGGCTACGCCATCGCCAGGCGATCGCCCCGGGGCCTGATCGGGGGCACGGTGGCGCTCAACGTCGTGCTGCTGTCGATGCCGGTCGTGCGCTACGCGGTGATGTTCGACAGCAGCGAGGCGCTCGCCGAGCGGCCCGACGCAGCGGCGGGCCAGCCCGACGTGTTGTTCATCGTGATGGACACGGTCCGGGCCCAGAGCTCGTCGACGTATGGCTACGAGCGAGAGACCACGCCGGTGCTGACCCAGCTCGCCGCAGAGGGGGTGCGCTTCGATCAGGCCACCGCGCCGGCGACCTGGTCGCTGCCGGCCCATGGCAGCTTGTTCACCGGCACCTTCCCCTCGGTGCACAACGCCCACGCCGAGACGGACTACCTCGACGACAAGCTGCCCACGATGGCCGAGGTCTTCCAGCAGGCCGGCTACGAGACGCGGTGCTTCTCG
>DRPG01000461.1 GCA_011376105.1 Deltaproteobacteria bacterium | reverse complement strand
GGACTCCAGCACCTCCAGCGGCGCCTGCTCAGGGATCGACTCGGGCCGCTCGGGCAGTGTTGGATCGATGGTGGGGGCCCAGTCGTGGGGACAGCCAGCTGTCAGGAGCAGGACAGACAGGAGCGCTCGGGACATCGACCCTCCGGGCAGCGTCTGAGCGTTGCCCCGCTCTCGGTGGAGCGGGCGACTCACCAGCGGCCCGCGCAGCGGCCCGGGCGGCGGCCTAAGCGGCCCGGGGGCTGCGTTGGGAGCATCTAGTAGTGCTCCAGGTGGGCCTGGGCTGAGGGGAGCTGGGGGTAAGCTTCGATGAGTTCCTTGAACTTCTTCTTGGCCTCTCCCTTGTTGCCTGTGGCCTTGAGCATCACCGCCTCGGTCCAGGCCGCGGACGACTGCTGGGCGAGCTGGCGGCGGCTGGTCTTCAGCCCCTGGATAGCGGCGGCGCGCATCTCGGGATCCGTCGCCTTGGAGAGGACCTCGGAGTACAGATCGGCGGCCTCACCAAAGGACTTGGCCTGCACCTGGAAGGTGGCGTCAGCCATCATCGTGTCGAGCTTGACGCGCTCCTCGCTGGGCTTGAGGCCCAGGCGCTCGATCACGATCGGATCGTCGCGGTGGTTGGTGATCAGCTTGGACTTGGCCCGCTCCTTTGTGCGGCTCCGGCCCAGCTGCCTGAGCAGCTCGTCGCGCTTGGCCTCGTACTCACTGCGCTCGGCGGCTCGGACCTTGAAGTCCTCGGCGAGCACATCCATCACCATCAGCTGGCCTGCGGAGAACGCCTTGGTGCCCACCCCGTGGCGACCGGGGCTGGCGAGGAGGATCCGATAGAAATCCTGTAGGGCGTCCCGGTAGTTGTTCTCCATCACGTTCTTCATGCCCTGCTCGGTCAGGGCTGGGACCTCTTCAGCGGGGAGGCCCTGGGGGAGATCGAGCTCCCAGCGCGGGGGCTGTGCCTCGACCGCGATGGGGGTGGGCGGCCCTGAGAGGAAGTACACGCCGATGCCGACCACGATCAGGGTCACCACCGCCAGCGCCCCGAGGGTGAGCACGCTGGCGAGCAGGATCGCGATCAGGCGCCCGGCTCCACCGCCCTGGGTGCTTTGGACGGAGGGGGACGCGCCCTGCTGGGACATCGAGGGCGGAACCTGCGAGGGATAGGGCTCGTTCCAGCCCCCGCCCATGTTGCTGCCCGGGACCTGGGCCGTGCTCGCCTGAGCCGGCTGATCATATCGGACGAACCGCATCTCGGTGTTGCCGATCCGGACGAGATCCCCATCGGCCAGGGTGCACTCCCGGACCCGGACCGCGTTGACGAACACGCCGTTGGCGCTGCCCATGTCGCGCAGGACATACTCGTTGCCCTGCACCATGATCTGGCAGTGGTGCCGCGAGGACGCTGGATCGGGGATCACCACGTCTCGATCTTCGCTGCGGCCGATCGACAGGCCCCGGCTCTGGATCGGGTACGACGAGCCGGCCATCCCGGTGCCGACGACGACCTCGAGGCGTGCCGGCGCGCTGCCCGGTGGGCTGCCCCCCGGGGGCAAGGCCATCTCCTGGCCCCGGATCCGGAACTGGAGGATGAACGGGTCGATGACGATCTCGTCGCCATCCTGTACGGGCTGGGACTGGACCCGGTAGCCGTTGTAGTAGGTGCCGTTGCCGCTGCCCAGGTCTTCGACCGTGACCTCGCCACGGCTCACGTACACCTGCGCGTGTCTACGGCTGACCCCCACGTCTGAGAGGACGACCTCGTTGTCCTCGGCACGGCCGAGACGCGTGGCACCCTCCTGCAGGCGGACCACACGATCTGCCTGGTTAGGTTGCTTGATCACCACCTCGACGGAATCGATCACCTGCGCGTCACTCCCTGCCATCGTCATGAGAACGGCCAGAACCAGCGCCGACGCGGTCGCTCATCCTGCTGAGGAGGTTCCGCGTTGGTGGTGTCTGGCCCTCCAGACTGTAGATCGGCTTTCCACTTCAGCTCGAACGTGTGCTGGGCAATCGTGATGGAATCACCGACCTTGAGGGCCTTGTGGCCCGTCACCCTCACACCATTCACGAAGACACCATTGCGCGAACCCGCATCCTGTAGCCACAAGGAACCATTATCGAAGAGGAGCCGAGCGTGGTAGCGAGAGACCCCGTCGTCGTGGATGACGACCGTGTTCTCCTCGGCACGACCAATGCCCAGACCACCCTCGGGGACACCGATGTGTCTCCCGGCCAGCTCACCCGCGGTGCAGACCAGCACCGGGACGTCCGCCATCCCGAACCCTCCGATGGCGCATCCTAGCAGGTGCGGCGGAGGTAGGCTGCCCGAGCGTCTGGTCTGACCCCTGTCCAGCGCTCGAAGGCCAGGGCTGCCTGCCAGCACAGCATGCCCCAGCCGTCGAGCACTCGATGGCCTGCGATCCGAGCGCGGGAAGAGACATCGGACTCCGTGTTTCGATAGTTGACGTTGTACCATACTGAGCCCGGTGCGAGCGCCTCGGGATCCAGCCGCTCGAGGGCCCCGGTGATCCCGGGGATCGTCGAGACGAGCAGCTCGACGCCAGCGATCTCGTCGGAGTGGATCGGCCCGACGCGCACCCGGGATCGTCGGGGGCCCTGGGCCAGGTGGTCCGCCACGGCCTCGGCGCGCGCCGGGCTCCGGTTCAGCAGGGCCAGCTCCGAGACCCCAGCCGCCAGCAGCGCTGAGGCGATCCCCCGGGCGGCACCACCGGCTCCGATCACCGCGGCGCGGCGCGAGGCGATCGTGATCCCCTCGGCGGCGAGCGCGAGGCACAAACCCTCGCCGTCGGTGTTCGCCCCCACCAGCTGGGGGCCGTCCCACCACAGGGTGTTCACCGCTCCGGCGGCGGCCGCGGCAAGCTCGAGGCGATCCACCCCCTGGACCACGTGCTCCTTGAGGGGCACGGTGACGTTGGCGCCGGCGAGGCTTAGGGTGCGCAGGGCCCCGACGATGGACGGACCGGACGCTGCGTCGACATCGAGCGCCACGTAGATCCCATCGAGGCCGTGCTCGGCGAACCAGCCGTTGTGCAGCTCGGGCGAGGGGCTGTTGGCCACGGGGTGCCCCAGCAGGGCGTGCACCGCGGTGCGCCCGCTGATCACGACAGGCAGGCCCGGGCGACGGCTACGTCGTGGGCGAGCGCCTCGCGCAGCGCCCCGGGGCCCTCGAAGCGCCGCTCGTCGCGGATCCGCTCGACGAACGCCACCGTGATCTGCTGACCATACAGATCCCCGTCAAAGCCCAGGATGTGGACCTCCAGGGTGGTGCCCTGCCCGTCGAAGGTGGGGCGGCGGCCCAGGTTGACCACCGCAGGATGGATCGTGTCGTCGACGGTGGCCCGTGCAGCGTACACGCCGCGGCGGGGCATCAGCCCGGAGAGGGGGGAGAGGTTGGCGGTGGGGAAGCCCAGGGTGCGCCCGCGCTGCTCACCGGGCACCACCGGGCCCGAGATCTCGTGGGGGCGACCCAGCAGCGCTGTGGCCTCGGAGACGTGCCCCTCAGCCAGCGCCGCCCGGATCCGTGACGAGCTGATCGGCGCCCCTCCGTGCAGCCGCGCCTCCACCTCCTCCACCCTCACCCCGAGCGCCCTGCGCAGCAGGGCTGCATCCCCCGCACGATCCCTGCCGAACCGGAAGTCGTGCCCCAGCACCAGGGCGCGGGTGCCGATCGCCGAGGCGAGGAACCGGCGCGCGAAGGCTTCGGGGGACAGCGCCCCGAGGGCGGAGGTGAACGGCTCGACGATCACCAGCTGCAGCCCTGTGGCCTCGAGGTGGGCCAGCCGCTGCTCCAGGGTCTGGATCCGGGGCGGTGCTCGCCGTGGCTGGAGCACCTCACCGGGGGTGGGATCGAAGGTCAGCGCGGCGGAGCTCGTGCCCAGCGCGTCGGCCAGCGCCAGGGTCTGCTGGATCAGGGCCTGATGGCCCCGGTGGACGCCATCCAGGTTCCCGATGGTGAGCACGGGCCCGGGGGGCGCCTCGAGGTGGTGGGTGCCGTGGACGACCTGCACGCATGGCTCCTCAGGAGGCGTGGCCTTAACCAACTCAGGGTGCGACCGGGACGAACGCCAGATCTGAGGTGCGCAGGCTGGAGGCACGGACGGGCTGACCGTCGGGCCCAGGGCTGGTGAGCAGCGCCTCTGGGGGGGCAGGCAGCGACGCAGCGCTGAACGCCTCCAGCGCACAGGTGTCCAGGGCGGCGGAGCCCGAGGCCTGCGACAGGCTCAGCTCCATCACCGTGCCCTCAGCATCGAGCAGGGCAGAGACCAGCGCGGGTCGCTGGGCCGGTGGCCCCGAGGCCTCCGCCCAGCAGGCCCGGAACGACGCCATGACCCTCGTGCGGATCGCCCCCATGTAGGCGATCCTCGGCCCCCGCCCGGGCAGCTCGGGATCGAGCACGGGTAGCGCCTGCTCCACGATGTTGCGCGGGCCTGCGATCGGCCCCTCGTCCTGATCTCCTCCGTCCATGGGGGGAGGGCCGGGCGGGGGGGCCGGGGCTGCGCCGGTGTCTCCTGCGGGGCCTCGCGCAGCTGGCTCCGGTCTGGGCCCCGTGGATCCGGGTGGGGGCTTG
>DRPG01000460.1 GCA_011376105.1 Deltaproteobacteria bacterium | reverse complement strand
GGACATCGACCCCACAGGAAGGACATTCCTTCGTGCTCATCACCACCTCGCAGAGGGCGGAGCTTAACGCCCGCGCTCGCTGTGTTCATCCCCCGGATGTCAGCTCTTTGTCGGCTGGGTGACGAGATAGGCGGCAGCAGCGAGCGATCCGATGGAGCCGGCGATCAGGAACCAGTCCGACCAGGTGAGCCCCAGCCCACCCATCCCCACGCCGCTGATCACAAAGATCCCGATCCAGCCACGAGGCGTCACCCCCCCCTCCACGACGGGTCCCTGGTGGATATCTTGATCCCACCGATCACCACCAGGAGTCCGAATGGGCGTGTTCCGCCTTGCCTCTGCCGTCGCAGCTGTGCCCGCTGGAGGGCTGGCTTCGCTGATCCATCGCCTCGCCACCGGCCCTGAGGCTATCCTGGAGATCGACGTGGGGCTGATCGCGGATCTGCGCGGGCGACAGCAGTGGATCCACCAGATCCGCCGGGCGGCTGCGGATCCGCTGGTGGCTGCGGTGCTGTTCCGCTTCCACGCTCCGATCGGGGGGTGGGCTGCGTGCCAGGACCTCCGGGAGGCGATCCTCGCCCTGCGCCGGGCGGGGCGCCCGGTGTATGCCGTCCTTGAGGCCCCGGGCAACGCGCTGACCTGGCTGGCCAGCGCGGCCGATCGGGTGTTCATGATCCCCACCGGGGAGCTGGGGCTGGTCGGGGTCGGGATCGAGATGACGTTCTTCGGGGAGGCCCTGAGCCGCCTGGGGGTTCGCCCCGACTTCGAGGCCGCGGGGGCCTACAAGTCCTTTGGAGAGCCCTTCACCCGCTCGTTCCCCTCACCGGAGAACCACGAGGCGGTGCGGGCGCTGGTGGATGATCTCCACGAGCAGCTGATCGAGGGGATCGCCGAGGCCCGGAGCCAGACCCCCGACGCGATCCGGGCGCTGCTCGAGCGAGCCCCGCTGTCGGCCTCCGAGGCCCTCGAAGCGGGGCTGATCGATCAGCTGGCCTACCCCGATCAGATCACAGACTGGATCCAGGAGCGCCACGGCAGCCGCTCTCGGAGGCTCGCGTTCCGCCAGTGGGCGCTCCGCGATCGGATCCGGGAGTGGATCGGGCGCTGGGGCGCTCCGTCGACCTCGGTGGGGGTGCTCCACCTACAGGGGCCGGTGGTGGTGGAGGAGGCCCCCCGGGGGCCGAGCATCGCCGCCCGCAAGGTGGGCCCGATCCTCAGAGCCCTGCGGGAGGACGACGACGTCGGCGCGGTCGTGCTCCACATCAACAGCCCGGGGGGCAGCGCGCTGGCCTCGGATCTGATCTGGAGGGAGGTCGACGAGCTCAGCAAGATCAAACCGGTGGTCGCCTCCTTCGAGGACACCGCGGCGTCCGGGGGCTACTACATCGCCGCCCCCGCGGCTGAGATCCTCGTCCGTCCCGGCACCTTGACCGGCTCCATCGGTGTGTTCGGGGGCAAGCTGGTGCTGGCGGAGGGCCTGCGCCGGGTCGGTGTGCACAGCCGGGAGGTGCTGGGGGCACCCAACGCCAACTTGTTCAGCGCCGCCCACCACTTCTCCGAGCCCCAACGGGTGCGCTTCCGCCGCTCGCTGCAGCGGTTCTATGACGGCTTTGTCCAGCGGGTGGCCGACGGCCGCGGCAAGGAGGAGGCGATCATCGAGCCCCACTGCCGGGGCCGGGTGTGGACCGGTCGGGCGGCGCTACAGCGGGAGCTCGCCGATCGTAGCGGTGCCCTCGACGACGCGGTGGATCGAGCCCGATCGCTAGCGGGTCTGAGCGAGGGCCAGTTCGTCCGCAAGGATCTCTCGGCCTACCAGGTGCCCCTCGCCGCCAGGCTGACTCAGGCGATGATGCGGAGGCACGCACCTGCGGCGCTAGCTGATCTCGGGCTGCTCGGGTCCGCCCTGCGCCTCGCGCAACGAGCGCTCCCGGGGGCCTCGGGTGTGCTCGCCGAGCTGATCCTGACCCACCCCGAGCAGCCCCTGGCGGTGCTCCCCTTCGAGCTCGAGCCCAGGTAGGGCGCCCCGGGGGAGCTCGGCGCTTCAGTGCAGCTCGGGATCCCCATACAGCCAGCGGTAGCTCATCACATGGCCCAGCACGCGCTTGATGTAGCGTCGGGTCTCGGTGTAACCGACGTCCTCAGACCAGGCATCGAACGGAGGGGGGGAGACCTCGGCCTCCTCCAGCCAGCGCCTCACCGCCTCCTCTCCCCCGTTGTAGCTCGCGATCACCGCTGGAGCGGAGTCGGGATCGAGGGTGCCGTCGAGGGAGCGCAGCCGCTGGCCCAGCTCGGTGGTGCCCAGGGCTGCGTTGTAGGGGCCGAGGTACAGATCATCGGGGTCGTAGGGCCGGGCGGGGAACAGCTCGTGGTGGAGCTCTCCGCCGACCTCGGGCATCAGCTGCATCAGCCCGCGGGCCCCCACCGCCGAGGTCACCTGGGGCTGGAGCAGGGACTCGGCCCACATCACCCCATAGGCGATCGCGGGATCGAGCCCATAGGGCTCAGCGTAGCGGGAGACGATGTCGTGCTCTGGACGGGGCAGGCAGGCCTGCTGAGCGACCCGATCCCCGTCGCGCCACGGCTTGGCGGCGTGGGGACAGGCGAGCTTCCCGGCGGCCCGGTACTCCCCCGCCCGCAGCCTCGCCCAGGCCATCGCCAGCGCAGCCCCCACCTCTCTGGGGCGGGGCAGGGTGTCGAGCTCGTCGATGGCGAACCGGCGCAACCCCACCGAGAGCAGGGCCTCGGCGTGCTGCACCGCGTCGCGATCCGCCCACCCCCGGGGCCAGGGGGGGGGATCGACTGTGGGCTTCGCGGGGAAGCTGGTGCCCAGCCGCTGGGACGCAAACCAGGCGTAGCCGCTGGTGGGCCAGCGCTCTAGCACGGCCTGGAGCGCACGCCGCTGCCCAGCCTCATCTCCGGACAGCCCCAGGGCCCTCGCCTGCCAGTAGGCCGCTCCGGAGACCAGCGACGAGCGGGGCCGGAGGGTCTGCAGCTCCCCGAGCAGCGCGAGCGCTCGATCGATCCGGCCCTGCCGCCAGTGGCAGCGGGCCCCGAACCACAGCGCCTCGTCGAGGTACCTGCTGTCGGGGTAGCGCCCACGGTGGGCCTCGAAGGCAGCGATCGCGGCCCCGCACTCCCGGCGATCATACTTCATGTAGCCGAGCTTGAAGCTGCCGAAGTCGGCCTTGCTGTGCCCGGGGTGGGCCTCGATCAGGCGGGTGTAGACGATCGCGGCGGTGTCGTAGTCGCCGGCGCGGGCATGGCACAGGGCGTAGTCGAACAGCTCCTCAGGATCGCCGGTGGCTGATCCGGGGGGCCCGAGGACCTCGGCCCAGGCCTCCAGCGCCCCCTCGTAGTCCCGGGCGGCGAAGTGCACGCGCCCCAGCTCGATCCACCCCGCGTGATCGCTGGGGGTGTGGCCCTCGTACAGGAGCTCGGCGAGCTGCATCGCCTCGGTGGCGCGGTGGTGCTTGTGCAGGCCCGAGAGCCTCGCCTCGGCCAGCTGCCTGCCCCCGGCGGTCTCGAGCTCGGGGACGGCCACCCCCAGCTGCTCAAGACGCTCAGCGGCCCGGGCGTCCCACCCTCCAGGGCGGGCGTCGATCCAGATCGTGCGCAGGGACTCGATCATCTCACCGAGATCACCTCCGATCCCGTGGGCCTCGGCCTGCCACAGCCTGGCCTCGGGCTCCAGCGGTGTGCCGTGCAAGGCCTCCAGATCAGCGAACCCCCTCCGCTCGCCGTACCCGGCCAGCAGCCGCCCCCGGGCCAGCCGGATCCGTCGGCCAGCGTGCCCCGGTGCCTCGGCGTCGACCAGCAGCTCCAGGGCCTCGTCGGCACGACCCAGATCGATCAGGGCCTCAGCGGCGATCAGCGCCGCATAGCCCGACAGCGGCCCCTCGGTGGGCAGCGCCGCTAGCGCTCCGTCTGGATCGCCTTCGCGGGCGAGGCACCAGCCCCGGGCGAGCGCCCGGGCGTCGGCGTGGGGCTGGCTCGCCCCGGCCTCGTCCACAGCGAGCAGCTCCAGGGCGCCGGCGCAGTCCCCCAGCGCGATGGCGTCTCCGATCTCCGTGGCGTGCGCGGGGGGGATCAGGGCAGCGAGGGCCAGGACGGTGGGGATCAGAACGAACCTCCGAGCTGAAGGTAGAAGGGGTAGCGGGTGGGATCGCCGCCGGGGAGCACGCTGTTGCCGCCCTCGGTGAGGCCGACGGCGTAGCCGATCCGACCCTGCATCCCGATCCCCCACACCACGATGGCGCGCCAGGTCAGCTCTGCACCGACGCCGACCAGCGGTGAGGCGATCGCTGCGGCCCCCAGCTCGGACATGGTGGCGGGCCGTCCCGAGGCGATCGAGGGGTTGTTGAAGGCGTTTCCAGCGTCGACGAACACCGCCGCGGACAGGTTCCGACCAAAGGCGGGCAGGGTGCCCACGCCCCGGTTGAGGTACCAGATCGGCAGTCGGTACTCCAGCGAGGTCAGCCAGTACATGTCGCCGATGTCGTAGGCGAGGGGGTAGCCCCGGACCATCCGCAGCGAGTCGGGCGCCACCGAGAAGCTGGTGTCGCTGATCGGACCCCCGAGCTGGTAGTTGCCCAGGAACTCGGCCCCCCCGAGGGTCACGCCGGCCGCCGCCCGGCCCGCCAGCACGTGGTTGGGCAGCCAGGGGTTCACCACATACTCCCGGAGCTCGCTGGACAGCTGCAGCTGAGTCAGGGGCTGCAGCTGGCCGGTCTCGTCGTCCTGCACGAAGGTGCCCAGCAGGGGAGAGAGCAGCGAGCCGGTCAGGGAGAAGATCCGACCGTCCTCAGTGGAGATCGCAAGGCTGGTCTGGCGCGACCAGCTGTAGCGCCAGCCCCCGGACAGGGCGCCGATGAAGCCGATCAGGGGCACGCTGGGGAGGTAGACCGGCAGGGGGTAGCCGTCGAGCGGGAAGCGTGGGCGTCGATCGG
This sequence comes from Deltaproteobacteria bacterium, assembly GCA_011376105.1. Lineage (GTDB taxonomy): Bacteria > Myxococcota_A > UBA796 > UBA796 > DRPG01. The sequence continues at coordinate 5,741 of DRPG01000460.1, read as the reverse complement.
TGAGGCTGTACTGGGCGAAGACCGTGGTGCGAAGCCGGTAGGGCCAGCTGACCACCCCATAGGCGGTGGTGTACTTGCCCCAGTAGATGATGGGGGGCTCGTAACCCAGCAGCTGCAGGTTCCCGTCGTCGTCCAGCGGAGCCGCTGGATCGTAGAAGCTCAGCGCCGGGCCGGGCACCGCCTGGGTGGAGATCCCGACGGTGTAGGACGGCAGAAACCGGGTGACGCTGAACGCAGCGGAGGCTCCGACATAGTCAGCGTCGGTGCGGTAGCTGACCGAGGCCCCCCAGCTGTAGCGCCGCAGCGCGTCGCTGGCGCTGCTCACCAGCGTGCCCCGCAGGCCCTGGCAGAACACAGGGACGGTGCTCCCCTCGACCTCTCGCTCGAGGCAGGTGAAGCCCCAGCGCTCGTGGGGCCGGTACAGGGTGGTCTGGAGGTAGGGCAAGGCGTAGCGCGGCAGCAGCGTAGGCAGCGGGTTGTAGCGCCTGGGCTTGAGCCGGAACGGGTAGTCCTGCTCCTCGCCAAACACATCCTCGACCTGAGTGTCCTGGAAGTTGCCGAGCACGTCGGTGCTCTGGGGACGTGGAGCCCGAGGTGCCGGAGGTCGAGGGGCCGGCGTGCCCCAGGGCTCCAGCCTCGCCCCGGTGAGGGGGAGCCTGAGCGACGAGGAGGAGGGCCACATCGAGGTGGGGCCCCTGGTCGGCGCCGGCGCCCGCCTAGGGCTTGTGCGGGCCCCGGTGGGCGGAGCCGGAGGGGATACCCGCTGAGCTCTGCCCAGAGCCCGCCGATCTCCGGGCGGAGCGGCCCCGGAGGCCCACGCCCCGGGGGCTGTGCGGGCCCCGGAGGCCCACGCCCCGGGGGCTGTGCGGGCCCCGGAGGCCCACGCCCCGGGCTCGAGCCGAGCGCCGGGACCCACCCCTGTGGCCGTGGTGCTTGTGGGGGCCGGCGGGGAGGGGGCGCGTGGCGGGGGGAGCCGGGGGCTCAGCTCCAGGTGAGGGCGAGCCTCCGGCTCCGGATCCAGCCAGCTCGCGCCGTCGTCGACCTCGGCCAGGGCTGGATCCGGAGCCCCGGAAGCGGTGACGAGCTCTCGGAGCGGTGTGCCATAGCGCATTGGCCTGGGCAGCAGGCCGAGATCGACCCAGGTGTCGGGCCTGAGATCGAGGACCCGGATGTCCCAGCCGTCGCGGCTGTATTGCATGTAGGCGATCCGGCTGCCGTCGGGGTGCACCGTGGGCTTGACCGCGCCGGTGACCACGTTGGTGACCCGATACAGCCGCTCGGTGTCGATCTCCACCGCGTAGATGTTGGGGATCGACGATCGATCGCTCGAGAAAAACAGCCAGCGGCCGTCCGCGGACCACACCGGATCCGCGTCGACGGCGACATCGACGGTGATCCGCCGCAGGGGCTCACCCTCGGGGGAGTATAGCCACAGATCCCGTCGCCCGTCCTGCCACACCGACAGGGCCACCACCTCGCCCGACGGCGCGTGGCGGGGGGTGGAGTATTGGGTGTGATCGCGGTTCTGAGTCAGGGTGCGCTGCCGCCGATCGACGGTCATCTGCTGCAGCTGGTTGTTCTGAGCCCGGTTGGTGACATACAACAGCCGGCTGCCGTCCGGGGAGAAGTCGGGATCGCGGGCCCGGGCACCGGACGTCAGGGCGACGCTGCTGGAGCTGCCCAGGGTGTGCATGTAGATGTCAGACCAGACGTTGAACTGGTTGACGATGTGGGTCGAGGCATAGACGAAGGCCTGGCTGTCTGCACGCCAGGTGAAGTAGCCCGCGCCAAAGTCCTGCAGCAGCCGCTCGGGCGCGTACCCCATGCCGTCGCTCATCCAGATCGCCGAGCCGGTCTTGAGATCGAGGCAGGACCAGACGAGCTTGTCGCCATCTGGTGAGAAGGCGGGGGCCACACAGGAGGCGTCGGGATCGCTCACCAGGCGCCCCAGGGTCTCCCCCTCGGCCCGGACCGCCTCGGCCTGGGCCGAGTACTCGGCGATGGTGGCCTCCCTCCAGTCGAAGTACAGCGGCACCAGGCGCCTGCCGAACACCTTCTTCGAGGGGAACAGGAACGGCACCGAGCTGCCGTAGGTGTGGGTCCACCGGGTCCACACGTTCTCGCCGGTGTGATCGGCGATGTAGCGGATGAAGTCCTCGCCGAACAGGTAGCGTAGGTTGCCCGCCGGCAGGGTGGGCTGGAAGCCATCGAGGTTGCCCAGGGGAGGGAAGTCATCCTCCACCACCGCGGTACGCTTGATCATGTCGGGCCACGAGGCGCGCCCCCGGCCCCCCGCGCTGTGGCGGGTCTCCTGGAAGGTGGCGAAGCCCTCGATCACCCACCCCGGAGACACGTCGTTGGTCGAGGCCACCCGGCCGACGACGGCGCGGGCCGCACGCACGATCCCATGGTTCGTCTCCATGTGGATCACGTGGGTCAGCTCGTGGGTGAAGATCGCGGTGGACCAGTCCTCGTACAGGTTGAGGGTCGAGTCCTCAGTGGGCGCGGTCACGTAGACGGTGATCGCGTTGTACGGCACGGTGGTGGCGAACCCGTTGGCCGAGTCGGTGCGATCGATCAGGGTGACCTCGACCCGCCCCCGCAGCTCCCACGCGAGCTCCTCGGTCATCTGATCGTACACCACCTCCACCATCGACGAGAACTCGTCGGCGACGGCCTCGATCCCCTGGTGGAAGTGGATGTTGAAGTGCTCGGTGCGCAGGGTGCGCCACCGCAGATCTGGATCGTAGGTGGCTGCCCCGGCGCTGTCCGCGAGTAGACACAGGGCCGCGACGAGGCCGGATGTGGGGGTGATGAGGCTGGATGTGGGGGCGAGGCTCCAGGCCTCGGGCTTCCGTTCCATAGGGACGCAGCCTACCCGCCCACCGCCCCGCTGTCGGGGGCCCCCGCGATGACCGCGCTTGCGACGGCGCGAGCACGTGCGTTAGCGACCTGGTGACCCGCAGCGCAGCGGGCGCGGGAGCTGGCGTGGAGCCAAGATCTGCTCGACCGATCCTGATCGTGGACGACGAGGACGACCTCCGGAGCCTGCTCGATCTGAACCTGCGCCGGGAAGGGTTCTCCACCGTCTCGGTGGCCACCGGCGCCGGGGCGCTGGAGGTGGTGCGCGAGCAACACCCCTCGCTGATCGTCCTCGATCTGATGCTCCCGGATCTCCCCGGCACCGAGGTCTGCCGGCGGGTCCGCGCCGACCCCGAGCTCGCGGATACACCGATCATCATGCTCACCGCCCGGGGCGAGGAGATCGATCGGGTGGTGGGCTTCGAGGTCGGCGCAGACGACTACGTGGTCAAGAGCACGTTCTCGATGCGGGAGTTCCTGCTGCGGGTCCGTGCGGTGTTGCGCCGGGCGGCGCACCCGGGCCCCGGGGAGGAGGTGCCCGACGCCTCCGCGGGGCTGACCTTCGACGATCTCCACATCGATCTGGCCGGGTTCCGGGCCTTCGTCGGGGGAGAGGAGATCGCCCTGACCGCGACGGAGTTCAAGCTGCTGCAGCTGCTCGCCACCCGCCCCGGCCGGGTCCAGAGCCGGGGTACCCTGCTGCAGGACGTCTGGGACATGGCGCCGGACACCAACACCCGGACGGTGGACACCCACATCAAGCGCCTGAGGGAGAAGCTCGGGGGGGCCGCCTCGCTCCTCGAGACCGTGCGGGGGGTCGGCTACCGGTTCGCCACCGCCCACAAGGCGAAGAAGTAGCCTCGTGCAGCCGCGTGGCTGGCTCGTGGTGGCCGCGATCGCGATCGCGATCGGGGCGATCCTGTTCGCCTCGACGGGCTCGGGGCTCGCCGCGCTCGGTATCTCCTGCTTGATCGCGGCCGTCGGCGTACACCTGCGGCTCACCCTGCCGCTGCAGCACGAGCTGCAGCAGCTGATCCCCCGGATCGAGCAGCGCGCCGCGGGCAGGCCGATCGAGGCACTGCACAGCCCCATGCCCCAGCTCGAGGCCCTGGACGCCGCTGTGTCTGCGCTGCTGGAGCAGCTGTGCGACGAGGCCCGGGTGCAGCAGCGGCAGGGGCGCCTGGTCCACGAGGTGCTCCAGGCCTCCCCCGTCGGGATCGTGCTGCTGGACGCCCGGGGGCAGATCACCACCCTCAACGACGCGTTCCGGGGCATGTTCCGGCTGCGGGGGGAGCCGATCGGCAAGCGCCCGATCGAGGTCGTCCCCTCCGCCGACGTCCACCTCGTGGTCGAGGAGGCCAAGACCCGGGGCACCGCCGAGCGCGCGTTCGTCACCGAGTCCTCCGATCTGATCGCCCGGGCCGAGGCCCTGACCGACGGGATCCTGCTCCGGATCGAGGACATCACCGGCCGCCGGGAGGCCGAGCGCTCCCGCACCGACTTCGTCGCCAACGTCAGCCACGAGCTGCGCACACCGCTGGCGGCGATCCTCGGCTACCTCGAGACGATGATGCAGGACGAGGAGCGGATCCCAGAAGATCTACGCCAGATGCTGCAGACCGTCCACCGCAACGCCCGGAGGCTGCGGGATCTGTTCGAGGATCTGCTGCGGCTGCACCGGATCGAGGCGAGGCGGCGGGAGCTGCCGATGGAGCGCCAGCGCCTGCTGCCGATCCTCGAGGAGGCCGTGGGGCCCACGGTGGATCGGGCCGCGATGTGTGGGCAGCGCCTCGCGCTGGAGTGCCCCAAGGAGCTGATCGCCCGGGTGAACCCCGACGCCCTGGTGGCGATCGTGGGCAACCTGGCGAGCAACGCCTCGTCCTACACCCCCCCCGGAGGCCACATCCAGGTCCGCGCCCTGCAGGGGGAAGACGGCGTGCGGATCGAGGTCAGCGACGACGGCATCGGGATCCCCCGCCGTCACCACGAGCGGATCTTCGAGCGGTTCTACCGGGTAGACACCGCCCGCAGCCGGGCCGCAGGGGGCACCGGCCTGGGGCTCGCCATCGTGAAGCACTATGCCCGGGCCTGTGGGTTCCACCTGAAGCTCGAGAGCGACGAGGGGCAGGGGAGCACCTTCACCGTCGCTCTGGAGGGGCCTGTCCCCTGAGCCGAGCGCCGCCGCTGCCCCCGAGCGCCGCCGCTGCCCCCGAGCGCCGCCGCTGCCCCCGAGCGCCGCCGCTGCCCCCGAGCGCTACCGCTGCCCGTGCCGCATGTCCTCGCCCTCGACGAGAAACACGACCATCTCGCCGAGGTTGCAGGCGTGATCTGCGATCCGCTCGAGGTACTTCGACACCGAGGTCAGCGCCAGGGCGCGATCGACCTGATCGGGGTGGGCGGCCATCGCGGTGATCCACCGCTGGAAGGCCTCGCGGTTGAGCCGATCCACCTCTCGATCCTGCCGGATCAGCCGCCGCGCCAGGGCCGGATCGGCGTCGAGGAAGGCAGCCGCTGCCATCCGCAGCATCCCGGCGGCCAGCTCCCCCATCACCGACACGTCGGTGCCTGGCTCGATCCCCACCCCCGCGGACAGCTCTAGCCCGCGCTCAGCCAGGTTGACCGACAGGTCTCCGATCCGCTCGAGATCCGTCACCATCTTCATGGTGGTGGTGATGGTGCGCAGCTCGGCCCCCGCGGGCTTGTGGGTGGCCAGGTAGCGTAGACAGAGCCTGTCGATCTCGATCTCCAGACGATCGATCTCGCGATCATCGGCCACCACGGAGCGCCCCAGCGACGCATCGCGCTCGACCACCGAGCGCACCGAGAGCCGGACCATCGACTCTGAGCGGGTGCACATCTGCAGGAACAAGGTGCGGATC
>DRPG01000459.1 GCA_011376105.1 Deltaproteobacteria bacterium | reverse complement strand
GCTTGCGACCGACGGAGAAGCCGGGCGTGTCGGTGGGGAACAGCACCAGGCTGATCCCGCCGTGGCCCTCGCCGCCGGTGCGGACCGCCAGGGTGATGTAGTCGGCGAAGGCTCCGTTGGTGATGTAGGTCTTCTGGCCGTTGATCCACCAGGCCTGTGTTGGAGCCACACCGTCGACACTCGAAGGTCGTCACGTCCCCTCCACTCCGCCCCATGACCTGCCCCGGAGCATTCGTCGAGCAGGCCACAGCGCCCCTAGACCGGCGCCCACGGTGTGGAGGCTCCACGCAGAGGTGGGGCCCGATCCTCTGCGCAGCGCCCGTCCACCTGTGGTGCGCCCGGGCACACGCCACGGTGACCCTACCCTGTCCGCGCTCCTCTGTGAGGGGCAGCCGCGACCAGACAGATCCACAGCGCTCGGAGGGGTCCGCAGCTGGTAGGGTGCACACCCATGTGGATCATCGTGCTGCTCGCGTGCCAGGAACCCTTCGGTACAGACCGGCACGATCTCGTAGGGTTCCGGATCGCCGCGGTGGGCGTCGAGGCCACCCCCGACGGATCGACCGTCCACCCCAGCGCCGCGATCATCATCGACGGACACCCCTGGGCCCCTCAGCCCGCGGATCTGTCGTGGTATTGGGTCGCCGACGCCGACGAGGCCCTGCAGCTCGATCCCCTCTCCGAGGCCGCGGGCGTCGGGCCGGATCCAGGGTTGCTCCTCAGCGCTGGTGCGCGCACCCTGGCGCTGATCGCACGTCACGACGGCCGAGAGGCCCGGGCGATCCTCGACGTCCCCCGGCCTCCGGCGACCCTCCCGGCGCTGACCCACCTCCAGCGGGCCTCGCTCCCCCTCAACCTCAGCACCGTGCAGGGCTCAGCGCTGACCCTGGAGGCCCGACGAGCGCTGCAGCCCGGCGACGATCCCCAGGTGGCCGCGGGGGGCTTCCTCCGGCTGAGCGCAACCCTCGAGGGAGGCAAGCCCGACACAGCGCTGGTCCGCTGGATGGCCACCGCGGGCACCTTCCTCGAGCTCGACGCCTCCACCACCGACTGGGCCGCCGGAGAGCTCCAGCTCGACGAGGACGAGCTCGCCACCCCCCCCATCGCCCTGGAGCCAGGCGCCGTGACCCTGATCGCCCTGCTGGTGGGGGATCGGGGAGAGGTCGACTTCCACGCGACGGATCTGATGGTGGGCCCTCCTGGGGACGGGCTGTGGACCGCCGGCCGATGGATCCCCACCGACGGGCCCGTGGACTGGTCCGAGGGAGACGCTGTGCGTGGCACCCTGATCACCGACGACGCGTCTCCGGTGGGGCTCCGCCTGATCGACGCAGCTCCCGAGCCCGCGGCTGCGATCACCGACTGGGGCACCCCCGGGCTCGACTGCCTGGTCTCGAGGGACGGGCCCTTCGATCCAGGCTGGCTGCTGACCCAGATCTGTGGCCGGGGGGGCGTCGCCGGCAAGACCGTCGCGATCGTCCCGGACGTGGGTCCATGATCGCCTGGCTCTGTGGCGTCGTGTCGGCAGCCTCGGTCGACGTGCGTGTGCTCGAGCGCGAGGACGGGGATCCCATCGAGGGAGCCCGGATCGGGCTGCTCGACACCACGGTGCGCACCGATCCCGATGGCTGGGCCACGCTGGAGCTCCCGGAGCCGGGCCCCTGGATCCTGACGGTGGAGGCCAGCGAGCGTCGCTCGACCACGGTGGAGCTCGAGGCCCCCGTCCGCGAGACGGTGAAGATCTGGCTCGAGCAGGGCCAGGCCGAGCTGGAGGTCGTGGTCGAGGGGCTGAAGCGGACCGCCGATCCCACCCGCCACGTGGTCGACGGCGAGCAGGCGATGGAGACGCCCGGCACCCTCGATGATGCGATCCGGCTGGTGCAGTCCCTGCCGGGGGTCACGGTGCAGCGGGAGTACTCTCCGACCTCCGGCGATCTGTCGGTGCGGGGCTCCCAGCCCGGAGACAGCCGCTACTACCTCGACGGGATCGAGATCCCATACCTCTACCACTTCAACCAGTACGCCAGCGTCTTCCCCGCGAGCCAGATCGGCACCCTCGAGCTGTTCCCCTCCACGTTCTCGGCCCGCTATGGCGACGCGGTGGGGGCGGTGGTCGAGGCCCGCTCGAAGCTGGAGGTCCCCGACGCGGTCCACGGCAGCGCTCACCTGAACTTCGTGATGGCCGGCGGAGACGTGCGGGCCCCGGTGGGGCGCGGCTGGTGGCTGTCGGCCTCAGGCCGGCGCTCGTACCAGGATCTCGCCGGGGAGCAGACCGCTCAGTACACCGTGTGGCCCCGGTTCCACGACTTCGTGCTGCGGGCCGAGCGGGGGGACCCGAGCGACAGCCTGGGGATCTTCGCCGTCGGGGCCGGCGACGGGTACACCCGCGCCACCGGAGAGCTCGACATCCTCGATCCCTTTGAGGCCACCACCACCCCCTCCCTGGCCTACGCCGAGGGCTACCAGGTCGGCGGGATCCGCAGGCAGTGGGTCGGCCCCTCGCTGCGGGGCCGGGTGGTGGCGGCGGTGGTCCACCACCACCGCTCAGGCCAGCTCGCGGATCTGGGCGGTGAGCAGCTCACGGCGACCACGCTGTCGAGCCGCACCGATCTCACCTGGCGCTCGAGCGAGGCGATCGGGCTCGATCTTGGCTACGAGCTCAACGTGTCTGAGACCGCGCTGCAGGTGGACGCCGCCGGCGACGCCGGGGTGCGGGTCGCCGAGGAGGCCCCGGCGCTGGCCCGGGGGCTCGACATCGACGACCGGCTGCTCAGGGGCCGGGGTGGGCTCTACAGCACGCTGCTCGCCGACGTCGGAGACGTGCGGTTGATGCCCGGGCTCCGGCTGGCGTCGGACACCACCAAGCTCCAGCCACAGCTGGAGCCCCGGGCCTCCCTGCGCTGGCGCGCGGGCGACGCCACGATGCTGAAGCTCGGGGGGGGGCGCTACACCCAACGCCCCGACACCGAGTACCTCCTGGGGGCGAACGCCCCACAGCTGCCCACCACCCGCTCCTGGCAGCTGTCCGGGGGGCTGGAGCAGGCGATCGCCGGCAGGCTGGAGCTGGGCCTCGATGCCTACGTCAAGGCCCTCACCGATCCCCTGCTGTTCCCGATCGACGCCCCCGCCACCGCCGTGCCCCGGGGCCGGGCCAACGGCGTGGAGCTGCTGACCCGCTACCGCCTCCGGGAGCGCTTCTTCCTCTGGGGTTGGATCGCGGTGCAGCGCACGCTGCTGTTCGACGACGACGGTACCCGCCTGTTCGCCGACGGAGATCAGCTGCTGTCGGGTGGCCTCGTCCTGTCCTGGGACGTGGGGCGCTTCAACCTGGGGGGACGCTACCGCTATGCCTCGGGGCTGCCCTTCACCCCCCTCGATGGCTCGCTGTACGACGCCGGGCGAGACGCCTGGATCCCGATCCCCGGCCCGTTCAACTCCGCCCGGTTCCCCAACTACCACAAGCTCGACGTCCGGGCGGCCTACACCTGGGAGCTGCGGGGCTGGACCCTCACGGCGATGCTGGAGCTGTGGTACGTGCCCCCGAGCGCCACTCAGCTCTACCCAACCTGGAACTACGACTACACTGAGCAGGGCTGGGTGGTCGGCCCGGGCATCCTGCCGCTGCTGGGGGTCCGGGCGAGGTTCTGAGCCACAGCCGATCCCCGATCCCCGATCCCCGATCCCCGATCCCCGATCCCCGATCGC
>DRPG01000458.1 GCA_011376105.1 Deltaproteobacteria bacterium | reverse complement strand
CCCGCGGCCCTCCACCACCAGGGCCCCCTGGACAACGCTCCGGGCTGGGTGCTGTACAACGCCATCCTGGAGGCCGCCGACACCGAGCTGGCGCGCCTGTTCTCCTCGGTGTCCCCCGAGCAGGCTGCACGGACCACGGTGATCGTGCTGGGCGACAACGGCACCCCGCGCGAAGCCATCGTCCCTCCCTTCGATCCCCTGAAAGACAAGGGGACCATGTACGAGGGCGGGATCCGGGTCCCGCTGATCGTCTCGGGCCCGCTGGTGACCCAGCCGGGCACACAGAGCCTGGCGCTGGTCCACGTCAACGACGTGTTCGCCACCATCTCCGAGATCGCCGGGGTCCGCACTAGCTCCCTGCGGTGGGAGCATGGCCAGGCCGGCGACGGCCCAGACACGGGGCGCCCCCCCCGGACCGGCCCCGTCCAGATCGACGGGCGCACCCTGCTGCCGTTCCTGTCCCAGCCCCACTTCGTCGATCACCGACGGGAGTTTCTGTACACCGAGCGCTTCTCCCCCAACGGCCAGACGGAGGGGGCGGGCAGCCACCAGCGCACGATCCGCAACCGAACCCACAAGCTGCTGGTGGACGTGGTGGAGCAGGTCGAGGAGCTGTGGGAGATCACCCCCCGGGTGCCCGACGAAGGGCCTGGGCTGATCGGAACAAACCAGGTCCTCACCCAGGATCAGCTCGACAGCTACGCAGATCTGACCCTCGCCCTCGAGGCCCAGGTCTCAGCGCTGTCCTACGATCACGAGCCCTGAGATGAGCCCTGAGATCGGCCCACAATATAGGGTCAGGTCCGTGGACTCCGCAGCCTGTTCGCCGGGTTAGACGCCCCGATCGCTAGTCTCCGCCCCCCCTCCGTCCCCCGAGCCTATCTTCGCCCGGGCGGATCCGTGCTCAGAGCCCGGCACACCGTGGCCAGCGCGCGCTCGTGGGTCAGCAGGCCCGCGTGGCCTATCCCGTGCAGCAGCACGTTCTCGGTGTAGGGCTCCAGGGTGGAGCCCACCGGATAGACGATGGTGTCGCCGGTGCTGCCCACCGTGACCAGCCGGGCGTGGGGCAGCAGCTCCCGGAGCAGGGGTAGCTCGGCGAGCAGATCCGAGCGGCGGCTCAGGGCCCTGAGCTCGGGCAACCAGGCCAGGCCACGGACCGCGGCGGTGCCCTGGTGGGGCGTGCCCAGGGTGACCACCGCGTGGATCGAGCGGCGGAGATCGGGCCTGCGTGCGAGCACCATCCGCAGGACGATCCCGCCCATGCTGTGGGCTACGACGTCGAAGCCCTCGCCGAAGCCCTCGTCGAGACCTCCTGCGAGCTGCTCCAGCCGGGCCTCGAGCCTGCGCGCATACCAACCCATCGGGGCGAGGCGGTGCCACAAGGAGATGCCGAGGGTGGGGCGCCCGAGGGTCTCCAGCGCACGCCGGATCGCCCAGAGGTTGGTGGCGTTCTGGGAGTAGCCGTGGACACAGACGACGGGTCGGCCCTGGCTGTCCGGGGGGGTCCGCAGGCCGTCCGACAGGAGCGCCCGGACGTGCCACCAGGCCACCCGGGCGATGGCGACGAGCTCGTCCAGCGCGAGATGTATGGATAGGCGCGGGACCTCGACGCCCTTGTGTCGGTGGTATCCGACGAACCGGGACAGGTGAAACCACAACAGGCCCCCCACCAGCAGCGTGGTGACGAGGCTGAGGGAGAGGCCGACGAGGAAGAGACGATCCATCTCCCTGATCCTAGCCCCGGGTCGGTGTCCAGAGAAGGGCAGGCCCCCGGGGCGTCTGGCGGGGCCTTGGTGTGATCCATGGAGGGGGGGCCGCGATCCTGGCGCCTGCCCCCCCTCCCCGGAGCGGGGCTAGGGCACCGACGAGTTGGTCGTGGGGATCGTGGTGACGCTGGTGTCGGGCGTGACGGTGATGCTGGTGACGCTGGTGTCGGGCGTGACGGTGATGCTGGTGACGCCGGTGTCGGGCGTGACGGTGACGCCGGTGTCGGGCGTGACGGTGACGCCGGTGTCGGGCGTGACGGTGACGCCGGTGTCGCCGGTGGCGGGCGGGGTGGTGGTGCCGCCGGTGTCGGGCGGGGTGGTGACGCCGGTGTCAGCGGTCTCCGTGGGGGCCGTGCCGGTGGTGCCGGTGTCGGTGG
>DRPG01000457.1 GCA_011376105.1 Deltaproteobacteria bacterium | reverse complement strand
GGAGGGATCCTCGGTGCCCGCCTCGAGGCCATCGGGCACGTCGGCCTCGGGGGCGACCACGATCGCCGGGTCCCGGGGTGGTGCCAGGGTCTGGACGACCTCGTCGTCTTCGTCTGCGAACACGTCGGGGCGGGAGACCTCGAGGGTGGGCTCCTCGGGATCGGCCTCGAGCGGGCGGGGCTCAAAGATGCCCCCAAGGCCGGCCTCAGCTCCCTCCTGTGCCTCGTCGTCACCCCGGAGGATCCGATCCAGGGGCCCACCGGCTCCAGGATCGGACCCGGCGCTGGGGATCCTCAGCTCGCCCGGCAGCGCGCTCTCGTGCTCCACCAGCCGGACCTCGAGGGTCGTCCCCCCCACGGTCAGGGCCTCGCCCCCGAGCAAGCGCCAGGTCGTGTGGGGGACCTCGTCGACCAGGATCGTCGCCTCTCCATGGCTCCGGACATAGATGAAGCCACCCTGGCGGTACACCGCCGCGTGGCGCTCCGCCAGCGCTTGATCCTCGGAGATCTGGAGATCGCAGTCGGGCGTGGTGCCGATCCACACCTCGGCGCGATCCCGGGGCAGGACCAGCCACAGCCGCTCACCGCTCACCAGGCCCAGCACCGGGCCCTCGTGCAGCGTGATCGGCTCCTGATCGTCCTCATTGACGTCATCAGAGCGGATCGGGGGCGGGGGCCGGAGCTCCTTCAGCAGCTCGGACCAGGCCTCCTCGGTCTTCAGATCCTCGATCGCCACCGGGGGAGCGGCCAGGGCTGGGGGCAGCACGGCCCTGGGCTCGGCCGGATCGAAGTCCGACGCGATGATCCCGCGGGACCAACCATAGCTGTGGCCCACCGGGAAGGTGGAGGCGCCGCCGGCGAGCCACAGCCGCTGGACCTCATCGATGGGCTCGGACCAGTCGGGGCAGGCCTCCCGCAGCCGGGTGAACAGCTCGGGGGCGACCACCTCGTTGCGGACCATCACGTCGACCACGCCCGCCGCCAGGCGCATGGGGCTCGCCCCCCCCTCGATCAGGGCTCCCCCCATCGAGGAGCGCTGCAGCCAGGCCCGGGTGCTACTCGGCGGCAGCAACCCAGCGATCAACCTGGCCAACGCCTCGTTCCCGGTGAAGCGCTTGGGCATCGCCATCACCCAGGGCGCTCGATCCACCCCGGGGTGTCCCCCCCGGGCCGCCAGGGCGACCTTCGCGAGGCCCCACCAGCCGCTGACCGAGAAGGGATCCAGCTCGATCGCACGGTTGTACCATCCCATCGCCGCCGTCAGGCGCCCCTGGATCCAGCAGAGATCGCCCATGCCGAGGCAGGCCTCGATCTTCTGGGGGGACAGCTCCACCGACTTGAACAGCGACAGGGTACGCTCGAACACCGAGCCCGCACGCTCCATGTCCCCCTTGCCGAGGAACAGGGGCCCCGCGAGCTGCAGGGTGGGCACGTGGTTGGCGTTCAGCCGCATCGCCTCCTCGAGGCGCTCAGCGGCCTCGTCCGAGCGCCCCCGACGCAGCAGGAGCTGAGCGTAGGCCATGCAGTCGGCGGCCCGCTCGCTGGCCTCGGGCTCCTCGCTGGGCTTGCCCCGGTAGGTCTCCCACAGCCGCTCGTAGTAGCGGATCGCCTTGTCGTGCTCGTGGGCCCGGTGGTGCATCCGCGCCAGGTGCCGCAGCGCCACCACGTGCCGTGGCGCACGCTCCAGCAACGCGTGATAGACCGCGAAGGCCTCCTCCTCGAGGTGCACCGCGGTGGCGATGATGCCCGCGCGCATCAGCGTGGGGGAGGCCTGCGAGATGTCCTGGGACTCGGCCTGGATCATCATCAGCCGGATGACCGCGCGCCACTGGCCCAGGTGGGCCCGGATCTGCTGCAGCCGGCTGGACAGATCGAGCTCAGACCACCCCCCATGCTCCGCGAGATCGATGTACTCGAGCCCCCGCTCTTCCTCGTGGAGGTGCTCGATGTAGGCCCGGCCGATCGCGAACTGGACGCGGGGCCGCTCGGACTCCTCGATGTAGTCGAGCAGCTGCTTGCTGTGTGCGATGAAGGCTTCCCAGTCCCCGCGCTCCTCAGCCAACCCCCGCAGGGCCCGCAGGGACATGATCGCCTGCTCGGGGGTGCGGTGATCGTCGAGCACCTGGCTCCAGGTCTCGGTGGCCGCGACGGGATCCTGGAGCTCGTACTGGTTGATCCGGGCGAGCTCAGTGCGCAGCGCCACCCGGTTTGCGCCCTCCTTCAGCCGGGCCTGGCCCCACAGAGCCTCCGCCAGGCGCTGCCAGTTGCCCGTGCGCTCAGCCACGATGCGCAGGTGAGCGAACAACACCTCGACCACCGGGGCCTGCTCCAGCGCGACCAGCAGGTGATCGAACGCCGCGTCATAGGTGCCGAGCGCGGTGTACAGCTCGCCGAGGATCGTGCGGATGTCGACGCTGCGCTCGGGGCTCAGCGCCAGCAGGCGCTCATAGTGCTCAGCCGAGACGTCGTACCGACCCCGCTCCCGCGCCGCCGCCCCCAGCTGCTCCACCAGCGCTGCGTCCGAGAGGAGATCCTCGATCATGTCACCCGGATCGTTGTACCGGACGCTCAGATCCCAGTCGGTGGCCTTCAGCAGGACCCGCTTGACACAGTCCGCCACGTCGAGGGAGTGGATCAGCCGCGCTGGATCCCGCAAGACCCAGAACGGCAGCTCGGCGCCGTTGAAGGCCTGCATCGCGGTCATGCCCAGGGCGTACACGTCGGCGGGGGGAGAGGGCTCGTAGGTGCGCTCGGTGGTCTCGGGGGCCCGGAACAGCGAGGCCATGTCGGACGAGGCCGCAGGCGTGACCGAGAAACCAACCAGGTGGGCCGCGCCATCGGGGGACAGCATCACGTTGCTGGGCCTCACGTCGGCGTGGACCACCCCCTGCTCGTGGGCGGCGTCCAGGGCGCGGGAGATCTCCACCACCACCTGGATCGCCGCGATCGCGTCCAGATCGGAGGCGGCCTGCAGGCTGCCCGACGCGAACATCTGGGTGACCAGGTAGACGAAGCCATCGTCGGATCGAGCCGCGTCCAGCACCTTGCCGATGCCCGGGTGCCGCAGCGCCGTCAGGGCCTTGCCACGCTCGAGGAACTGCTCGATCGACTCCGGGTCGCTGACCCACTCCCCATGGAACACCTGGACGAACACGAACTCCGCGTGCTTGCGATCCCAGGCCTTCCAGTACCCATCGGCTCCGCCCCGCTGGAGGCGCTCCACCAGCCGGTAGCGGCCATCGGCGAGGAACTCTCCCGCGTGCAGGCGGGGGCCCTTGCGCATCTGCCCCCGCACCCGGGCGATGTCCTGGAGGATGGAGCCCTCCGGGTTGAGATCGCGCGCTGCGTACAGCCGGGCGAGCTCCTCACCGAGCTCCCTGAGCTCCTCGTCGGGGTAGGCGGGGGTGACACGGGGCACCGAATCGGTCAAGTCATCCTCGAGCTCGTCGTTGGGGTGTCCAGGATCGACTGCCCCGGAAGTTGGCTCTCGCATCGCCATGTTCTACGTCTCTCCGAGAGGTCCTACACCAAGGCCTTCACTGAGCCCGGCCCCACGCCATGTCCAGCCTGGCTGCGGCCTGTATCTGGATGACTGAGGCCTGTCGCTCGCCGGGGGGGGCCTCGAAGAACCACCCGATCCCTGCGTGGGCATCAAACCCCATGCGCCAGGAGATCGGGTGATCGGTGGGGCCGATCACCCACCCACCCCGCAGCAGCCCGTGGGCGGCGGTGTTGGTGGCTCCGCCCCCGACGGTGAAGTCCGAGCGCTCCCCCCGCAGCCCGAGGCTCACGTGGGGCTGGGGCAGCCACACCCCGAGGATGTCGTCGCCCTCGAGCTTGAGCACCCGGACGACGCCCCCGCCGATACCAAAGTGGAGATCCTCTAGGATCGCAGCTGCTCCCCCATGGATCACCGGCACGACCGACGCGGTGCTGTCGACCGCGAACCCCCCTCCGGAGGCCTGGGTGTAGATCTTCGGGATCGCCAGCGGCACCGACGCATCCCAGAATATCCCCCCGGTGGAGGCGATCGGCTGCACGCCGGCGCTGGCGAGGCCGACCACCGGCGCGAGCTGCTGGGCGTCCGCCAGGAAGGTCCACGCCTCGATCTCACCGGGGGGCAGGCCTGGATCCTCCACCAGCTGGTTGACCACGCCGAGGCCGAAGGTCACCCCCAGGGTGCCCCGCCCCACCGGAGCCCAGACCTCCGGGTCGGCCGCGACGGTCACGACCTCCCTGGGCCGCTCCACCAGCCAGGCGTCGGGGATCTGCTGATCGATCACGTGCAGGCTCTGCCAGGCGCCGTCGCGCCACAGCTGCAGGATGTGCTCCCCCGACAAGACCGGCACTACCTCCTGGAGCACCCCGTCGACAAACAAGGCCGCGTCGCCGGGGACGGGCTCAGCCCGGGGCACCGGAGGCGGCGAGGGCACGTAGTCCCTGGCGATGTAGTCGGGCACCGCGTCCAGATCGGGGTAGATCGCCATGGCGGTGCTCAGCGGCGCCCTCCAGTAGGGATCCTGGGTGGCCCTGCGGACGATGGCCTCGTTGATCAGCAGCCTGGCCCAGGCATCCTTGGGGAGCTGGGATCGCAGACAGGGCACCATCGCCACGAACTGACTGTACATCTTCTTGTGGCCGAGGGGATCGTCGTTGGACAGCGCGTCTGAGCTGCCCTTCACCATGGCCCGGAGCACGGGCTCCTCAAAGGCCCGGGCACACGCCTGCCCCCAGGCGGGGCCCGGCCCCAGCGACCAGGCCACGATCCCCACGACAGCGCCCCTCACCGCTTCACCTCACAGCTCTGGAGCAGCTTGCTGCACTTGATCAGGTGCTCCTGCCCTGGCTGTGCGTGCAGGGTGGTGGTCTTGATGTAGTCGTTGTCGAACCTAGCGTATACCTCGTAGGTCCCCGGTGGGATCCGCCCCACCCGGTGGGTGCCCCCCGCGCCCCGGAGGCTGACCGCCACCCCACCCTCCAGGCGAACCACCGAGAGCTCCTGCGCAGGGGGAGCGGGCCGGGGCGGCGCCGAGGCCCGCACCAGCGCTGGAGCGGGGACAGCCACAGGGGCCGGGGCCGGGGCGGGGGACCGCACCGGGCGGGGCCGCTGTGTGGGGGCGGGCTTGACGGGGGCAGGGG
>DRPG01000456.1 GCA_011376105.1 Deltaproteobacteria bacterium | reverse complement strand
GGTCTTTGGGGCCGGGGCGCGCGACGCCGGTGGGCGCTACCGCTCGAGCTTCTTTCGATCGAGATCCTGCTGGCCGTCCCGGCTGTACTCGCAGCCTATCGAGGGATCGTCACGCATCTTCTTCGCGTGCTGGTGATCGATGCGCTGCCTGTCGTTGCGGGCGGGGATCGCCAGGGCCCTCTCAAGGGAGGCCAGGCCCGAGGCGGTCATCGCCTCGTCTTCTCCGCGCTGGCCCAGGCACAGCTGGGTGGCCGCCAGCTCCTTCCAGTTCTGGATCGAGTCGGCCTTGCAGCGGGTGGCCTGGGTGTTGAACTCCAGCGAGCGCTGGAGATCACCCCGGGTGCCCGCGAGCAGCTGGACGACCCACCAGTCGGGCACCAGCCGGTAGAAGATGCCCAGGGCGTGGTATGCGTCGCAGGGCAGCTGCTCCTGCCCGCCGATGCTCGAGTAGCGGAGGTCGCTGTTGGCGACGGCGAGCCAGTCTGCCTCGATCCCCTTGGCTGACCACAGGCTGGCGAGGACCCCACGGGTGGTGCCCAGACGCCCCATGCCGATCCCCCGGGCGAAGCGGAGGTGGGCGTCGTCGGGGGCCAGCGCCAGGCCGGCCTCGGCCGTGGCGACCATCTCCTGGTAGTAGGCGACCTTGTCGACCGAAGGGTCTTCGTCTCTCTCTCCGATCTCGTACATGAAGCGGGCCGCGAGCCAGTACAGATCCTTGTCCTCTGGTGCCTCCGCCAGCGCGGCCCGGGTCGCGGCCAGCCCCTCCTCGAACCGATCGTGGTGGTACAGGAGCTCGAGATCGTAGTGGGGTTGATCGGGCAGGACCTGGCCCTCGTACCTCACGGGGTAGGCCTCAGCGGCTGGAGCCTCAGCGGCTGGGGCCTCGATCTCGTTGGCGGAGGCAGGGGCCCAGATCAGCGCGAGCAGGTTCATAGGGAGCTCCAGGCGGATCCTGATATCACGACCCTCAGGGGGGGGTCAGGGACCCACGGTCGATCGACTTCTGGGGGGGCGTGCCTGTCCCACCTCGATCCCGGCGTGTTGGTGGAGATCGTGTACGGACCGGTGCAGATCTCCGAGCAGCCAGTGCGACCAGCCCTGTTGCAGGGCCTCGGCCATCGCGGCGTAGTACCACAGGGTGCCCTGCAGCCCGCCCCGGAACCGATCGAAGGTCCCGGGGCCGTCCCGCTGGACGTCCCGGACCAGGCCGGAGCAGTTGTGCAGCTTGTCGGCGCAGCTGATCAGCTTCACCTCGGCGGGTTGTTCGCGCAGCTGGAGCCTGTAGCGCTCCTTGCGCTGCAGCCAGGGGGGCTTGGGGTGCTCGGTGGTGTCGGACAGCGCGACCACCAGCCTCCGCACCCTGGGGCCAAAGGCCTGCTCCAGCGCCTCCTCCGTCGCCCCCTCGACGTCCTCGAGCCAGTCGTGCAGCATCGCCGCGACGAGCTGATCCTCGTCGCCGCCGGCCTCCCCGACCAGGGCGGTCACAGCGAACAGGTGGGTGATGTACGGGATGGTCGTGTCCTTCCTGGGGATCCCCCGGAAGCCCTCCAGCGCCATCGTCGTCGCCCGATCCAGCCGCTCGGAGTACAACACTACGCCGATCCCCTGGTGTTTTGGACGTGCAGCTCCTCGAGCTGAGCTGCGGGGATCGGGGAGGGGGCCTCGCTCATCAGATCCTGGGCGCTGGTCGTCTTGGGGAACGCGATCACGTCCCGGATCGAGGGCGCGCCGGTCAAGAGCATGATCAGCCGATCGAGGCCCAGGGCCAGGCCGCCATGGGGTGGGGCACCGTGGGACAGGGCGTCCAGCAGGAAACCGAACTTCTCACGCTGCTCGTCAGCCTCGATCCCCAGGGCGCTGAACACCTGCTGCTGGACCTGGGGATCATGGATTCGGATGGAGCCTCCACCGATCTCGAGGCCGTTGCACACCAGATCGTAGGCGTCGGCGTAGACCTCGCCGAGGTCGCCGTTGGTCAGCAGGGGCAGGTGCTCGGCCTTGGGGCTGGTGAAGGGGTGGTGCATGGCGAACCAGCGCCCGGCGTCTTCGTCGTGCTCGAAGGCGGGGAAGTCGACCACCCAGCAGAACGCGAAGCCCTCGCCGATCAGCGAGCGCTCGCGGGCCACGTGCACCCTCAGCCGGCCGAGGCCGGTGTGCACGGGCTTGTCGGCCCCCGCCGCCACCAACAGCAGATCCCCGGGCTCCGCCCCGGCGGCGGCCAGCAGGGCCGGCCGGCCGGTGTCGTCGGTGGCCTTGGCCAGCGGACCGCTCACGCCCTCTGCGGAGACCTTGCCCCACAGCAGGCCCCCCAGGCCATAGCTCCGGACGAGCTCGGTGTAGGCGTCGAGCACCCTGCGGCTGGTGTCGCCGGCGCCGGACCGCACCACGAAGCCCTTGACGATCCCCTGGTCGTCGAGCGCCCGACGGATCGGCACGAACGCGCTGTCGGCCAGGACCGGGGTCAGATCCACCAGCTCCATGCCGAACCGCCGATCCGGTGCGTCGACGCCATAGCGCGAGATCGCCTCGGCGTAGGTGAGGATCGGGATCTCGGCGATCTCCTCGCCCAGCACGTCGCGCCAGATCGTGCGGATCACAGCCTCGGCGATCCCGCGGACCAGCGGCTGGGTGGCGAACGAGAGCTCGACGTCGATCTGGGAGAACTCAGGCTGACGATCGACGCGGAGGTCCTCGTCGCGGAAGCAACGACAGATCTGGAAGTAACGATCCATGCCCGCGACCATCAGGATCTGCTTGAAGAGCTGCGGGGACTGGGGCAGCGCATACCACTGGCCGGGGTGGACCCGGCTGGGGACGAGGTAGTCACGGGCGCCCTCGGGGGTGGCCCGGGTAAGGATGGGGGTCTCGATCTCCACGAACCCCAGCTCGTCGAGCGCCCGGCGGGCGGCCTGGCTCGCCCGGTGCCGCACCATCAGGTTGTGCTGCAGCGCCGGCCTGCGCAGATCGAGGTAGCGGTGCTTGAGCCGCACGTCCTCCTTGGCGTCGCTGCCGTGCTCGTGGATGGCGAACGGCAGCGGCTCAGTGCGGCCCAAGATCTCCAGCTCCTCGGCGACGATCTCGATCTGGCCGGTGGCCATCGCCTCGTTGATCGCGCCCTCGGCCCTGCGGGAGACGACACCCCGGGCCTGGACGACGTACTCGAGGCGGATCTGCTTCGCGAGGCTGCGCACCGCATCAGAGCAGCGCTCGTCGATGGTGATCTGGATCATCCCGTGCCGGTCGCGCAACACGAGGAACGCGAGCCCACCGCGGTCTCGGACCGCATGGGCCCAGCCCTGGACCACCACGGTCTGGCCCTCGTGATCGCTGCGGAGCTCGCCGCAGGTGTGGGTGCGCACCTCGAGCATGGTCTCTCTCCGTTCGTGGGCCGCTTTGGTATCGCGGCGCAGCGTCGGCGTCTCCCGCTCTGGTGGTGCCCGGTGCGCCCCTGGACACCCGGGCGTAACCCCCCAACCTCCGGGGCCGGGTACGATCCACACATGCGCCTGGACACGTTCGAGATCGCTACGAGGAGGCGTCCGCCTCGGCTAGGAGGTCGCTACATCGTGACGCGGTTGCTCGGCAAGGGGGCCCAAGCTCGGGTCTACCTTGCTTTTGATGCGCGTCTCAAACAATGGCGGGCCATCAAGATCCTCGATCCGGAGTTTATCCAAGACTCGCATGTTCGGCAACGCTTCGATCACGAGGCTGAGGCCATGGCTCGGCTGAGCCACCGCAACCTGCTGCGGGTGGTGGACATCGACAGCGACGGTGCCACGCCGTTCATCGTGATGGAGCTCGCCCGCGGGGGGGCGCTGACCGACTGGCTGAGGCGCAACGGGAAGATGTCGCCCCGCCAGGCGGTCGACGTGGTGATGCAGGCCTGCGACGGGCTGCATCATGCCCACGGCCTCGGGGTGGTGCACCGGGACGTCAAGCCCCACAACCTGCTGATCGCCGATGACGCCCGGATCCAGCTGACCGACTTCGGGATCGCCCAGCTCTCCTCGGGGGGGGCGAGCATGACCCTGACCGGCTCGGTGATGGGGACCTTCGCCTACATGGCGCCCGAGCAGCGCAACGACTCCAAGGGGGTCGACGCCCGCGCCGACGTGTACGCCCTGGGCGCGAGCCTGTACACGATCGTCACCCTGCGCACCAGCGCAGAGCTGTTCTTCGCCGAGGCCCGCGACGAGATCCTCGCGACCGTGCCCGAGGCGCTGCGGCCGGTGATCCTGGACGCGTGCCGCTACGATCGGGGGGAGCGGATCGCCTCGGTGGCACAGCTCAAGGATGCGCTGGCCGAGGTGCTCCCCCGGCTCCCGGACGGGCCGGTGCGCCCCCTGGACGACGCGCTGCTGTCGCTGCCCAGCGCCCCCCCCGAGCTCTTGAGCCCCGACTCGGGGGTCGAGGGGCTGCCGTCCACGCTGTCCGCCGGCGAGGACGTGCCGACCTATGTCCCGGGCAGCCGGCTGGACGAGCTGCTCGAGGAGCAGTCCACCACCCTGTACAGCGACACCGACGCAGGTGGAGCCCCCCAGGAGCGCCCACAGCGCGCCCGCAGATCCATCGAGGAGCTGTCCGCTGAGGCGCCCCCCTCCGGAGGGGATCCCTCGACGATGGATCGAGCGCCCCTGTACCTCGAGTCCCGCCCCCGCCCCGGGCCCGGGTCCGGGCAGGTGATCATCCTGCCCACTGGCTCGGTCAGCGCCGTCGAGCTGCACACCACCGAGCCGGCCGCCGTGCGCCGCTCGGTCCACGCCCTCGGCCTGATCGGGCCCCTGCTGCTGACGCCGGTGGTGCTGCTCCTCTGTCTCTCCGGGAGCGTCGTGGGCTACGGCGTGATCGACAAGCTCTTCGCCAGCGTCGGCCGCGATCGGGCGGGCCTCGCCCTGGTGCAGACCGTCGAGGAGCAGCACTCCCTGATCGAGGCCCTCACCGAGGCCGGCGCAGATCGGGAGCGGCTCGAGACCAGCTGGTTCCAGGTCCAGGACGCCACCCCCGAGGAGAGGCCCGGGGCCGCCGCTGCGTTTGTCTCGGTGGTCCTCGAGGAGTCCGAGCAGGTCGAGCTCGGCAACATCGGGCAGATCCAGGTCGCGCAGCTGCACTCCTCCCGCTCGGAGTGGGCCGAGGCCGCCGACGCGCTGGAGGCGACCCGGCGGAGCTGGCCCGCTCGGTTGAGCGGGGATCTCGGGCTGTAGGGCCTCGCTCGTTCAGGCCAGGGCCGGGCCCGCGATCCGGGTGTCGCCGGAGCGCTGGGTGATGCGCCTGGCGTCGAGCCACTCGAGCAGCGGGATCGCCGCCTTGCGGGTGAGCCCGGTGAGATCCTTGAAGTCTCCGGGAGACAGGGCGTCGTGCTCGACGAACCAGCTCCGGATCTGCTCCTGCAGGCCAGCGAGCGCCTCGGGGGCGATCCAACCCACGGACGAGACCTCGAGCAGGTGATCGCCGGCGTCGAGCAGCCGCAGCAGCGCTGAGACCTCGTCCGCTGGGAAGGCTGTGGTGAGCTGCTGAGTGGTCTTGCCCGCCAGGCCCGCCGCCCGGACCGTCTCCAGCAGCCGGGTGCGCAGGGCCTCCTGCTCCGCCGTCAGGGCGATCTCGAAGCCGGCGATCCGGACCAGGGGGCCCTCGATCACCACCGATAGGCCCGAGGCGAGCTTGTCGACCAGGGCGTCGAACACCCGATCCGGGAGGTGGGCGAGCCGCCCGCGGCGCAGCTCCCGGCGGTGGGCCCCCAGGGAGAGGGGGTGCTCGTGGTGGTAGCTCGCCAGCGCCTCGAGCAGCACCCCCTGGAGCCGGACCACCACCTGGGGAGCAAACCTGCGATCCCCGAGGATCTCTCCGACGTCCTCGCCACCCCGGGCCGCCCAGTCCTCCGGGGTGATCCCCGACTCTCCGGCGCGCTCGAGCCACACCACGTGCTCACCGGCGGCGAGGCGGGCCAGCTGGTCCGCGGCCCGATCCCGATCCCGCCGTCGCAGCCTCGGGGCCCAGGGATCGACGATCGTGCCGCCCCCCAGGGTGTGGGCCGGGCTGGGCCTGCGGATCACGAAGCGATCTCCGGGGCGACAGGGCAGGGGATCGTGCAGCCGCAGCTGGATCCAGGCCGAGGTGCCCCCCTCGATCCGCTCGGTGGGCTGGGCGAAGAACAGCTTGCCCAGGGTCTCGGTCGTGCCGAGCAGCACCCGCACGGTGGAGCCGTCGAGCAGCTCGGGTGCGCCGGGCAGGTGGTGGTAGCGCGCGTCGATCATGTGGGGGCAGGGGACCGGACCCACCGCCACCAGCGATCCCCGGGTCACCAGCTTGCCGTCGATCCCCGCGAGGTTGAGGGCCGTGCGGCGGCCGGCCAGCGCCTCGTCGACCTTGACACCGTGGACCTCGATCCCCCGGACCCGGGCCTTGTGCCCTCCGGGCAGCAGGGTCACCGTCGCGCCGTCGTCGAGGCGGCCCGACCCGACGGTGCCCGTCACCACCGTGCCAAACCCCGGACGGGTGAAGGTGCGATCGATCGGGAGGCGGAACGGACCGGTGCTGCGCCTCGCGCCCTCGGAGAACCCGGCGATGGCCTCGAGCAGCGCCGCCCGGCCTCGTCCGTCCTTGCTGGTGGGCAGGATCGGCGCCCCCTCGAGGAAGGTGCCCGCCACCGCGTCCCTGGCGTCCTCGATGGCCAGCTCCAGTAGCTCCTCGTCGACCAGATCCGCCATCGTCAGGGCGATCACCCCCTGCTGCACCCCCAGTAGATCGAGGATCGCCAGGTGCTCCCGGGTCTGGGGCATCGCTCCGTCGACGGCGCTCACACAGAGGATCGCGGCGTCGATCCCGGTTGCGCCGGCGATCATCGTGCGGACCAGGCGCTCGTGGCCCGGCACATCGACCAGCCCCACCCTGCGCCCGTCGGCCAGATCCAGCGGGGTGAAGCCGAGCGCGATGGTGATCCCCCGGCTCTGCTCCTCGGGGAGGCGATCGAGGGAGACGCCCGTGAGCATCTCCACCAGCGTGGTCTTGCCGTGATCGATGTGCCCGGCGGTGCCGATCACCAGCGAGGGCATGGTCATGCTGCCTCCGTGAGCCGGTGGAAGACCTCCTCGAGGGTCTGCTTCACCGAGGTGAGCTCCACCAGCACGTGCCCGTGGGCGACCGCCCAGCGGAACAGCTCCGCGCGTACGTCTCGATCCGCATGGACCTCGAACCGATGGACGCCGTCGTGCTGGGCGAGGGGGTGGACCGCACCGACGCCCTCGATCCCGCCCAGCTGGGAGATGATCCGCTCCCGGGGCGCGTGGACCTTGCCCGGACCCAGCCCCAGGGTGCACACCGTGCCCCGCGCAGCGTCGGTGATCCGCTCGGTGGTGTCGTCGGCCACCAGGCGCCCCTGGTGCAGGATCAGGACCCGATCGCACACCGCCTGGACCTCGGACAGCACATGGGTCGACAGCAGCACCGTGCGGGTCTCACCCACGGCCCGCACCAGCTCGCGGATCTCGATCACCTGGTTGGGATCGAGGCCGGTGGTGGGCTCGTCGAGGATCAGGATCGGGGGCGCATGGATCAGGGCCTGGGCCAGCCCCACCCGCTGGCGGAAGCCCCGGGACAGGGTGCCGATACGCTGGTGCAGCCGGGGGATCAGCCCGGTGGCCGAGGCCACGCGATCGAGGGCGAGGGCCGTCTCGGCGGTGCGCAGCCCCCGGGCCCGGGCGACGAACCGCAGCAGGCCGATCACGGTCATCTCCTCGTACAGGGGCGCACCCTCGGGGAGCCAGCCCAGCTGACGGCGGGCCTGCAGCGGCTCGGTGAGCACGTCGTGGCCGTTGATCCAGGCCCGGCCCCGGGTGGGGGCCAGCAGCCCGGTAAGGATCTTCATCAGGGTGGTCTTGCCCGCGCCGTTGGGCCCCAGCAGCCCGACGATCTGGCCCGACGCCACCGAGCACGAGACCCCGGCGAGGGCCTCGGTGGCCCCGTAGCGACGATGCACCTGCTGCACCTCGACGACCGGCACGGCACCTCCGGGCCGGTCCATAACCACCGCAGCAGGGTCAGTCGGCTGCAGACTGGATACACTCGGAGGCCATGGCACAAGGACCCTCGATGCGCCTCATGTACGTCTGGTTTGCTCTGGTGTTCGTCGGGTGTGGGGGAGACGGCGACGTCAAGCCCGACGGTGGCGCCGACGCGGACGCCGACGCGGACGCCGACAGCGACAGCGACGCGGACGCCGACGCGGACACCGACGCGGACACCGACACCGACGCCGACGCGGACAC
This sequence comes from Deltaproteobacteria bacterium, assembly GCA_011376105.1. Classification (GTDB taxonomy): domain Bacteria; phylum Myxococcota_A; class UBA796; order UBA796; genus DRPG01. Next base: position 11,862 of record DRPG01000456.1, on the reverse strand, counting down.
CGACACCGACACCGACACCGACGCCGACGCCGACGCCGACACGGTGATCCACACCGGCCCCACCGGCCCCACCGGCCTCCCCAGCTGCTGGGACGAGGATCTGGGGGGATCGGTGCCCGCGGTGTGGGTCGGCACCACGGTGGGCCGCGACAACAGCGAGATCGCCTCCTGTGGAGGAGACAGCGCAGCGGATCTGTCGCTGCGGTTCACCGCGCCGGCCACCGGGCCCTACTTGTTTACGCTGGACGGAGCGACCACGTTCGACGCCGTGCTCTCGGTGCACGCAGGCTGCGGTGGGCCCGAGCTGGGCTGCGATGACGCGCTGGGAGTCGGCGGGGAGCAGCTCTACATCGTCCTGACCGCGGGCCAGGAGGTGATCGTGGTGGTGGATGGCTACGACGGTGCTGAGGGCGATCTCTCCCTGTCCGTCGACACCCCCCCGCCGGAGCTGTGTGCCGGCGAGCTAGACGACGATCTCGATGGGCTGATCGACTGCCTCGATCCGGACTGCTCCGCCGATCCGGGGTGCCAGCCGGTCTGCCCCGACGGTGTCTTCGGGGCGCCGCTGCCCGGCGAGGTGGCGGGCGACACGGTAGGCTCCAGCGACGACGTGTCCCCCAGCTGTGCTCGGGGCTCCTCCGATGTCTCCCTCGAGTTCACCGCGCCGGCCACCGGAGACTACGTCATCGACACCGTGGGCTCAGGCTACGACACCACCCTGGTGGTGCTCGATGGCTGCGGGGGGAGCGAGCTCGCCTGCAGCGACGATCACCTAGGGTTCACCGCGCCGGTGTCCCAGGTCCGGGTGTCCCTGACCGCCGGCCAGGTCGTGGTGCTGGTGGCCGACGGCCACGGTCTCGACGATGTCGGGAGCTACGTGATCGGCGTCGCCCCCCTCGAGGCGAGCGAGTCCGACTGCGCCGACGGCCGGGACCTCGACGACGACGGCCTGACCGACTGCTTCGATCCCGACTGCGGGCTCGATCCCCTGTGCGCAGAGGACTGCATCGACGGGATCGACAACGACAACAACGGCCTGACCGACTGCTTCGATCCCGACTGCGTGTACGCCCCCGGCTGCCCCGAGTCCTGCAGCGACGGGATCGACAACGACAGCGACGGCGACACCGACTGTGCTGATCTGGCCTGCAGCCTGGACATCTCCTGTGTCGAGATCTGCGCCGATGGGATCGACAACGACGGCGACGGCGACACCGACTGCCAGGACGCCTTCTGCTCCGCCGATCCCCTGTGCTCGCCGATCTGCCCCGTCGAGGTGCTCGACAACGCCGTGCTGCCTGCGGTGGCGTCGGGGACCACCCTGGGTGCGCCCGACGCCCACGTCCCCTCGTGTGTGGTGGGCTCCACCGCCCCGGATCGCTCGTTCTCCTTCACCGCGCCCACCGACAAGACCTACACCTTCAGCACCATCGGATCCACCCTCGACACCGTGCTGTCCGTGCTCGATGGCTGTGGGGGGGCGACGCTGGGGTGCAACGACGACGTCGCCTTCGGGCTGTACTCCGAGCTCCAGCTGGTCCTGGCCGCGGATCAGGAGGTGGTGATCGTGGTGGATGGGTTCGGCACCGATGCGGGGGAGTTCGAGCTCTCGGTCGACTAGGGACGGCCCCGCCCTCAGCGATGGATCCGCCACCCCCCGCGCGATCAACGCGAGCATACGGTAAGCTTCGTCCGCGTGTAGGAGGGAGCGTGCGCCTGAGCCTCTGCCTGATGTTGGGCCTGTCGATGTCGTGTCACAAGGAGGATACGGATCTCGTCATCGCCCAGCCAAAGCCCGTCGTCCCGGTGGACGCTGACAGCGACGCCGACAGCGACGCCGACGCGGACTCCGACGCCGACACCGACACCAGCGAGTCCGGCACCGACACCGGCTTCGACGACGGCACCGACAGCGACGCCGACGGGCTGACGGATCGTCGAGAGGAGTCGTTGTGCACCGATCCCTACGACGCTGACACCGACGACGACGGGCTCGAGGACGGCTACGAGGTCGACATCATCGGCACCAACCCCTGCGACCCCGACACCGACGGCGGCGGGGTCAACGATCTGCAGGAGCTGCTCGACAACACCGATCCCATGAACGCCGACGACGACGGGCAGGTCGGCACCGGCACCGGCACCGGCACCGGCACCGGCACCGGCACCGGCACCGGCACCGGCACCGGCACCGGGGGCACCACCGGCCTCGGGGTCTGCATCGACGGCGACCTGGGCAACCAGGTGCCGATGATCACCGCCGACAACACCTCCGGCGGCTACAACGATCACACCGGCAGCTGCGGGGGCAGCCAGGCCCCCGATCATGGGCTGACCTTCACCGCCCCCTTCACCTCCCGCTACGTGATCGCGCTGCAGGGCTTCACCACCTACGATGCCTCGCTGTATGTGCTCGACGGCTGCGGTGGGCCTGAGCTCGGCTGTGACAACGTCAACGGGGCCGGCGGCGAGCAGATCGTCCTCGATCTCGTGGCCGCCCAGGAGATCCTGGTGGTGGTGGACGGTGATGGCGCGTCGAGGGGCAACTACGAGCTGTCGATCACCGAGGTCGCCCTCAACGAGACCAGCTGCGGCGACGGCACCGACGGAGATCTCGATGGGCTGATCGACTGCCTCGACACCGACTGCTGGACCGATCCTCTGTGCATCGAGATCTGCGACGACAACGTCGACAACAACAGCGACGGGCTGATCGACTGCTTCGATCCCATCTGCGCGGCCACCGATCCGCTGTGTGGGGTCACCTGCCCGGATCTCAGCGCGAGCGCGGTGGGCACCGTGGTGGGCAACACCGCGGGCAACTTCGACGACTACACACCGATCTCGTCCTGCAACCTACACTCCCAGGCCTCGGATCTCACGGTGGAGTTCACCGCGCCGAGCACCGGGGTCTATGTGTTTGACACCGTGGGTTCCGGCTTCGACACGGTGCTGAGCCTGACCGATGTGTGCGGAGGCGTCACCCTCGCCTGCAACGACAACCAGCTGGGGTTCTTAGGCAACCGCTCCCACCTGTCGTATCCGCTGGTCTCGGGTCAGTCGGTGATCGCGATCATCGATGGCTTCTACCTGGATGATGGTCCGTTCAACCTCAACATTGCCGAGCTGCAGGCCACCGAGCTTGACTGCGCCGACGAGCGGGATCTCGACGACGATGGCCTGGTCGACTGCGAAGATCCCGACTGTGCGGCGCAGTATCCCTGCTTCGAGATCTGCGACGACGGGATCGACAACAACGGCGACAGCAACATCGACTGCGCCGATCCCCTGTGTGTCGGCGATCCTGTCTGTGCCGAGGTGTGCGACGACGGGATCGACAACGACATCGACGGCGACGTCGACTGTGCCGACGACGACTGCACGGGCGATCCTAAGTGTGTCGAGGACTGCACCGACGGGATCGACAACGACGGCGATCTGCTGGTCGACTGTGTCGACAGCGACTGTGCCTTCGATCCCGCCTGTGGCCTGAGCTGCCCCGACGCGATCGCCTCGGGGCTGCCGATCCAGATCATCGACACCACGGTGGGCGCCGATGACACCTTCGCTCCGAGCTGCTCCTTCAACAGCACCGCGCCGGATCTGACCTACGAGTTCACCGCGCCGGCGACCGGCTCCTACACCTTCAGCACGCAGTACTCGGGCTTCGACACGGTGCTGTACATCCTCGACACCTGTGGCGGCGTCGAGCTGGCCTGCAACGACGACGAGCCCAGCCACCAGCCCTCGATCTGGCCGACCTCCGAGATCACCGCGCCGATGAGCGCGGGCCAGACGGTGATCGTGGTGGTGGATGGCTACGGCTCCTCCAGCGGCCCCCTCGAGCTGACCATCCAGTAGCCACGGTCCACGCTCTGATCGTCCGTCCCGTCGGCCCGGGCCCAGCGAGGCCCGTGGCCCGCTGCGGGGCGCCGCCGCCGCGCGCCCGCTGCACCCTGAGCGGGACGCCCGTCGCGGGCTGCTACAATCCGGGGTAAGAAGAGCGACCACACCAGGAGGGTCCATGGTCCGGGCATGGGGGTTTGTCTTGGCCGGCCTCGGCTGTGGGGGGCTGAGCAACTACGGTCCCGACGCACGGGGGCCCGACGATCCCCGGGATCTCGATCCCGGGGAGCCCGACGCCGACGCGGACGCCGACGTCGACGCGGACGCCGACGTCGACGCGGACGCCGACACCGATCTCGGGACGTTCCCCTGCGCGGATCTGGTGGCCGACGGCACGCTGCCCGAGCTCATCCAGGGCTCGAACGCCGGAGCCGGCGACGACCTCCGTCCCTCCTGCCTCCCCAGCGGGGGCGGAGCCGACGTGGGGATCGTCTACACCGCCCCGGTCACCGCGGACTACGTGTTCGATCTCGAGGGCTCGAGCTACGACACCGTCCTGGCGGTGATGGACTCCTGCGCAGGCCCTGAGCTGGAGTGCAACGACGACTGGCTCCCAAATCTGATCTCCCAGGCGAGCCTCCGGCTGCAATCGGGGCAGAGCGTGCTGCTGGTGGTGGATGCCTGGCCCAACGAGCAGGGATCCTTCCAGATCCACGTCGACGAGCGGGAGACCAACGAGTCCGACTGCACCGACGGCCGGGATCTCGACGACGATCTGCTCATCGACTGTGTGGATCCCGACTGCAACGCCCACCCCTCCTGTGACTTCGACTGTGCCGATGGCTACCTGCTCGGAGAGCTGCCCATCTCCGAGAGCGACAACACCTCGGGCCAGGGCGACGATCACACCCCCAGCTGCAGCACCTCCACTTCCTCCGATCTTGCCTTTTTGTTCACCGCGCCCGTCGACGGGACCTATGCGTTCGACACCGTGGGCTCAAGCTTCGACACGGTCCTGTACGCGCTGGACGCCTGCAGGGGCAGCGAGCTGGCCTGCAACGATGACGGCCCGGGCTTTCTCTCTGCGCTGCAGCTGTCGATGACCGCGGGCCAGACCGTGGTGCTGGTGGTGGATGGCTATGGGAGCAAAGACGGCGCGATGCGGCTCAACGCCGGCCTGTTGGCCCCATGAGGGACACGATGCGCTCGATCTGGTTGTGCTGTGGGCTGGCCAGCTGTGCCCCCGGATCGTTGTGGATCGAGGAGGGCGGTGAGGTCCCTGATCCTACCGGGAGCGGGTTCGTCACCTCCCCCTGGGAGCAGCCCTCCGACACCGCTGCGCTGGATCCCGCCCTCTATGAGGGCGCCTATGCCCGCATCGTCTCGCCGGCGGCGGCGGCGGTGCTGTCCTGGCACGAGCCCACACGGTTCGAGGTCGAGGTCCGCAGCGCCGTGGGCGAGGTGCTACCGGCGGGCCCGGTCCAGTGGATCGCCAGCGACGATCCTGACTTCGAGGGCAACGGCGAGGCCTCCTTCGTGGACGACACCCTGGAGCTGGGCACCCACGAGATCATGGCGATCGCACACCTGCCCGGGGGATCCACCGCCGCCCACTCGGTGGGCGATGTCCGGGTGCAGTCGGGCTATGCGGGCACCTATGCGGGCTTGTTCAGCGTCGACGGCACCGTCACCCAGATCACGATCACCTGCACCGGGGCCGCCGTCCTGGTGGTCGGGCAGCAGGGGGTGCTGGGGGAGGGAGATGGGGACTGCCTGGTCTCCATCCTCGGGATCGATGTGCCGATGAGCTGGGACTTCGCGCTGGAGAACCTCGACGGGGTGGTCAGCGGAGACGCGGGCGTCGATCTGATCGGGTTCTTCTCCTACCGGGTCCCCGCGACCGGCACGCTCGATCCCCAGGGCGACGGGTTCGACGTCACCTTCGAGGCGGACATCCCGCTGATCGGCACGATCTCCGCCTTCTTGAGCGCGCCCCGGATCTCCCTGGAGACCTGATCAGCGCTCCAACATCTCCCTGGCTCAGTCGCGCTCGGCCCGGCGCCGGCGGCCCATGAGATCCATCAGGGCCTCCACCGCGGGCTTGCCCTCGTGGAGCATCGCGTCGACCTCGGCGGTGATCGGAACCTCGACCCCGAGCTTCGTCGCCAGCTTGTTGGCGGAGATCGCGGTGGTGACACCCTCGGCCACCTCCCCCAGCTCCTCGAGGATCTGCTCCAGGGTCCGGCCCTCGCCCAGGGCCAGCCCCACCCGCCGGTTCCGGGACAGGTTGCCCGTGCAGGTCAGCACGAGGTCCCCGATGCCTGCGAGCCCCATCATCGTGATCGGATCTGCGCCCATGGCCACCGCCAGCCTGGTGATCTCCGCCAGGCCACGGGTGATGATGCCCGCCCGGGCGTTCGCCCCCAGGCCCAGCCCGTCGGAGACCCCGCAGGCGATGGCCATCACGTTCTTGATCGAGCCCCCCACACAGACCCCGACGATGTCTTCGGTGTGATAGGCGCGGAACAGATCGCCGTGGAAGGCCTCTGCGGCGGCGTGGGCCGTCTCGTCTGCTCCAGCCACCACCACCGCGGTCGGGAGCCCCCGGGCCACCTCCAGGGCGAACGAGGGACCGTAGAGCACGGAGATCCGACCGGGATCGCCCAGGGTGTCGGAGCACACCTCGTGCATGGTCACCAGGCTCGGGTCCTCGATGCCCTTGGTCGCACAGCAGACGAGAGCGTCGTCGTCGAGGTAGGGCGCACAGTCCGCCAGCACGCCGCGCAGGGCGTGGGAGGGGACCACCGGGACCAGCAGCTCGGCGTGGGCCGTCGCCACCTCCAGCCGGGGCTCGGCGACCAGGCCCCCGGGCAGGGTGATCTCAGTGAGATAGCGGGGGTTTCTCCGATCTCGGTTGATCGCAGCGCAGCGTGCTGGGTTTCGATCCCATAGCACGGTGTCGTGGCCCACACGGCGCAGCTGGACCGCCAGCGCCGTTCCCCAGGATCCTGCCCCCAGCACCGTGCACCTCATGCCCGGACCTCCTCTGTAGGCTGCATCGTAGCAGCGCAGCGGCGCCTGGTTTATGTGCCTCCCGATGAGGATCGCCTTCGCCATCACCCGCGCGGCCTCGGTCGACAGCACCTGGACCACCATCCACCTGGCGCAGGCTGCGCTGGCGCGTGGAGACGCGGTGCGGTTCATCGAGCCGTGGGACTACGAGATCGACACCCGCGGGAGGTTGATCGCGCGGGCCCATGCCTTCGATCGTCCGAGCGATGCTGAGCACATCGCCGGGGCCCTGGTCCACCGCAGCGCCCTGCGGCGCTACGTCGATCTAGAGCGGATCGAGCTGCTGCTGCTGCGGGCGGCTCCGCTGAACCCGGGCCTGCTGTCGTTCGCGGAGATCGCGAAGGAGCGGGGGGTGCCGGTGGTCAACGATCCCGCGGGCCTGCTGCGGGTGTCCCACAAGGGCTGGCTGGCGTCGCTGCAGGGGGTGCGGCTGCCGACCACCCTCGTCACCCGGAGCCGGGCGAGCTGTCATGTGTTCGCCCAGGGCCAGCCAGACGGGATCATCGTCAAGCCCGCCCGGGGCAGCGGCGGCCGGGACGTCTCCAGGGTGCTCCGGGCCGACGCGGTGGGCCTCGATGCTGCGTTCGATCGCGCCCGGGCGGGCGGAGATGGCTACGTCGTCGTCCAGCAGTACCTGCCCGAGGCGGAGTGGGGCGAGAAGCGACTCATCTGGCTGGACGGGGCGGTCATCGGGGGGTACTTGAGGCGCCGCGCGCCGGGGGAGTTCCGGCACAACCTCAAGCGAGGGGGCCAGGCCGAGCACACCGAGATCACCTCCGAAGACACCGCCCTCGCCGCCGAGATCTCTCCACACCTGGTGCGGGCGGGGGTCCGGCTCGCGGGACTCGACGTCATCGGGAGCTACCTGATCGAGGTCAACGCGCTCAACCCCGGGGGCGCGTTCCACGCCGATCGGCTTTCCGGGAGCCGGTTGGGCGAGGAGATCCTGGATCGGCTGACCCACCGCCCGGAAGAGCAGAGGACATCATGGGCTCTCCCCGCCCCATGAGCAAGAAGCAGATTGTAGACGCCCTGTCGCGTGGGGACTCTCTCGCCGACACGGATCTTCGCGGGCTCGATCTCACAGGCGTGGCGTTCGACAACGCCGATCTGCGGAGGGCGAAGCTCGCGGAGTCGAACCTGGCCCGGGCGAGCTTCCGCGCCGCGGATCTGTCGGGGGCGTCGCTGTGGCACTCCGACTGCAAGGACGCCTGCTTCGACCTCGCCAACCTCGAGGAAGCCGACTTCGACTTCGCCAACCTCGATGGCTGTACCTTCCACGACGCCAAGGTCCGAAAAGCGATCTTCCCCAACCCCCGCCAGACCCTGGAGGAGATCCTCACCAGCGTGCGCACGGGCCGGAAGGTCCGGCTCGACAACCGCGCCTTCGACGAAGAAGTGTAGCAGACGGTCGCCCTGTGCGGATCCTCCAGCCACGGGCTGTCGCGATCGCTGCTAGGGTGGAACCGGCGCCGCGCGCCACGGTCCAAGCCTCCTGGAGCCCTGCTGGCATGTCGAGCCAACCGTCGGACGCCGAGCTCGTCAGGAGGTTCAAGGATGGAGACCGCGAGGCCTATGCCGAGATCGTTCGTCGCTACCAGGACCGGGTGTTCACCCTGTGCCTCCGGTGGATGGGGGATCGGGAGGTGGCTGAGGAGGTCGCCCAGGACGTGTTCCTCGCCCTGTACCGCTCCCTGGTCCGCTTCCGGGGCGACGCGCAGCTGTCCACCTGGGTCTACCGGGTGGTCATCAACCACTGCAAGAACCGGCGCCTGTACCGCAGGCGTCGTCACATGGATCGACACGAAGCCCTCGATGGAGAGCCCAGGGATGCCGATGAGGCACCAGGCCGCCAGCTGGCCGACGAGGGTCCGGGCACCGACGCCCCGCTGCACGCCCGGGAGGCCGGGGAGCTGCTGCAGCGAGCCCTGGCTCAGCTCGACGAGGAGCAACGCCACATCGTGGTGCTGCGAGACGTCCAGGATCTGTCCTACGAAGAGATCTCCGACATCCTCGAGTTACCCAGGGGTACAGTGAAGAGTCGGCTCCACCGCGCGCGGTCACAGCTGGCAGCTGTGTTGTCCCGAAGGATATCCAGAGAGGACGTGGTCTAGACCATGCACCGCAACTCCACCAACGAGGACATCTCCGCCTACCTCGACGGAGAGCTGACCGACGCCGAGATCGCCGATCTCGAGGAGCAGCTCTCCCGTGATCCAGGCCTGCGGGCGGCGCTCGCTGAGCTCGAGGGGGCCGTGCGGTGGATCCGCCACGCAGGGCCGGATCAGGCCCCCATGGGCTTCCACCACCGCGTGATGGCCCGCATCGAGGAGGAGCACCCCGAGCGCCCGCCCTGGTGGGCCCGGCTGCGCAGGCCCCTGGGGATCCCCCTCGAGGGCTGGCTCGTGGCCGCGGCCGCGGCCGCGGTCCTGTTCCTCGCGCTGCCCGGTCCGGATCCGGGCAGCCCCGCTCCCTGGGCCGAGGGCGGAGGCGAGGAGATCGAGGCCCGACCCGGGGCCGCAGCTCTGTCCGGGACCCGTCCCCCAAAGGCCCCTGCGATCGGGGAGGGCTCGGGCACGCTCGGGGAGCCCGGGCTGCTCGGATCCGCGACCCCCGATCCCACCCAGCAGCCCTCCGACGAAGCGCTAGGGATCCAGCAGGCCCCGTCGGGCAAGGAACGACCGAGCCAGGAGCCACAGGGTGAGGGCCCGATGGACGAGGGTGTGCTGAGCGAGGGTGCGCTGAGCGAGGGCGTGCTGAGCGAGGGCGTGCTGAGCGAGGACGTGCTGAGCGAGGGCGTGCTGAGCAAGGACGTGCGAGGCAAGGGGCTCGAGCGCGACCTCGGCACCGGGGCCGTCGTCCCCGTCCCCTCGACGCTGGCCCCCGCCGCGGCCCCCGACCCACGACCCAGCTCAGGCGCGCTGGAGCTCCGCGGGGGTACGGCGGAGGGGGGCCCAGACGCCGAGGGCACCTCCGAGCCGCTGGCGACGCCCGGCTACACCTACACCGTGCGCAGCTCGGATCCAGGCATGAAGCGCGCGGTGCTCTCGCTGGCGGGTCGCTATGGTGGGGCCCGGGATCTGGCCGGGCAGGAGATCCCCAGCTCGGTGATGCAGCAGAGCACGGAGACCCTGGTGGTCCAGGTCCCCCAGGCGGAGCTCAACGCCTTTGGCCGCGCGCTGGAGGCGCTCGGCTTCTCGGTCCTGCGCGACAAGGACGACGCGTTGCTCCCGGGCAAGATGATGCCGGTGCGGATCACCCTGCAGCTGGTGGGGGGCTCGACCTCTCCGTCCTCCACCAAAGCAAACACCACACGAGACCTCGATGAGATGATGGAGCCCTTGGAGGCTCTGTAGTGTCCAGCACCCCGATCCGGCTCCTGACCGTGGCTCTGCTCTCCTCGTGCCTCGCCTGTGGAGGTGCCCTCGCTGATCCCATCTCCTACCTCCCCAGACTCGGTGATCGAGTCCAGGATGTCCCGAGCAACGTGCTGCTGATCGTGGTCGACGACGTCGGGGTCGACAAGGTGGGGGTGTACGGTGAGCACCCGAGCCCGCCCCCGACCCCCTCGATCGATCGGCTCGCCGCGCGGGGGGTCTTGTTCCGCAACGCCTACAGCTACCCTGCCTGCTCGCCCACCCGGGCCTCCTTCCTCACCGGGCGCCACGCCCGGCGCACCGGCATCGGCCAGATCATCGACTCATGGAAGGAGGAGGTCGAGCTGTCTCCCTCGGAGATCACCATCCCCGAGATGCTGCGCCGCTCCCACGCCTCCTGGAGCACCTCGCTGGTGGGCAAGTGGCACCTCAGCTCCATGGAGGGCCGGGCTGCCCCCGAGGGGCCTGGCGAGCACGGCTTCGACTGGTACGCCGGCACCCTGGGCAACCTCCGCGACAAGTGGCCCGAGGATCGCGAGCCAGAGTGGGGCTACACCGTGTGGAACAAGAACACCAACGGTGAGGTCCGGCTGCAGCGGGGCTACGTCACCAGCGACACGGTGGACGATGCCCTGGCCCGGATCGAGGCGATGCCCGAGCCCTGGTTCCTCCTGCTGTCCCTCAACGCAGCCCACCTGCCCCTGCACGTGCCGCCGAAGGCTCTGCGGCACACCCGCAGGAGGCTGTCGATGAACTCCAGCGAGGTTGATTTGTACGACGCCACCGTCGAGGCGATGGACACCGAGCTGGGCCGGTTGCTCGACACGATCGATGGCGCGATCCTCGATCGCACCACGATCGTGTTCTTCGGCGACAACGGCACCCCGGACTTCGGGATCCGGGCCCCGTGGGATCCACAGCGCTGCAAGGGTACCCTGTTCGAGGGTGGCGTCAACGTGCCGCTGATCGTGGCCGGGCCCCAGGTCCAGCACCCGGGCAGCGAGACCGCTGCGCTGGTCCACACGGTCGACATCTTCGCCACCGTGGCCGAGATCGCCGGGGTGGAGTTGGACAGCCTCGGGCGGGTGATCGATGGGGTGAGCTTCCTGCCCCACGTCGTCGATCCCAAGCGACCCTCCACCCGGGAGGTGCTGTACACCAGCCGCTTCAAGCCCAACGGCGCTCCGCCCCACCGCTCCGAGGCCTCGATGGTGCGAAACGCCACCCACAAGCTGCTGTTCGATCCCCGGGCGGCCCGGGGTCGGCGGAGATCAGGCCGAGCGCCCGTAGAGCGGCTGTTCGCCCTCGATGGAGGATCCGGCCTGGAGGGTCCCGATCTGCTCCAGGACAAGCATCCGTCCGCGGAGACTCAGCGGATCCTCGAGGAGCTCCGGGCCGCCCATGCCCGGATCGAGGCTGATCTCCAGCGCTGAGCCCGCCGTGGCTCGCTCGGGCGTCCCGCCGTGGCTCGCTCGGGCGTCCCGCCGTGGCTCGCTCGGGCGTCCCGCCGTGGCTCGCTCGGGCGTCCCGCCGTGGCTCGCTCGGGCGTCCCGCCGTGGCTTGCCCC
>DRPG01000455.1 GCA_011376105.1 Deltaproteobacteria bacterium | reverse complement strand
GGTAGAGCCCGGCCTGTACGTGCCCGCCGACGACGAAGACGCGCCCGAGGCGCTGCGGGGCCTGGGGATCCGGATCGAGGACGACGTGCGGATCACCGACGGCGATCCCCACGTCCTCACCGCAGAGATCCCCAGAGAGATCGACGCGATCGAGGAAGCCTGCCAGAGCACCGCCGCCCTGCGCGGATAAGGGACCACAGCGAGGGAGGGCTCATGTGGCTGTGGATGCTGGCGGGTTGCTGGAACATCGGACAAGATCTCACCACCGAGACCACCACCGCCGAGTCGCTGGCGCTCGAGGCCGCGAGGCAGCTGGCGTCGACCTCAGCTGAGCAGCTGCAGACCCAGATGGTCCAGGAGCTGGGCAACCCAGGCCCCCCCAACGCGATCCTGGAGGGCTCGAGCGAGTCGGAGGCGCTGAACCCCCACAGCGGCCTGCCCTCGCCCGGCAACGGCCGGATCGGTCACAGCAGCCTCCGCCCACGCGATCCAGCGAACCGGGCGCCGGACTGGGTGCAGCCCTGGCTCGATGCCCACCGCGACGCAGAGTTCTCCGACGTGCAGGGCACGGAGCAGATCGTCGAGGGGCCCGGCGGCAGCGTCGCCCGCGTCCTGTTACCGATCCCGATGCTCGACACCTGTGTGCGGTGCCATGGCTCCGAGGCCCAGATCCCCGCAGACGTGCGCACCCGGCTCGAGGCCCGCTACCCCGACGATCAAGCCACCGGCTTTGCGGTGGGCGATCTGATGGGGGCGCTGTGGGTGGAGCTGCCGGTCGAGGGCTGACACATGACCCGGGCGCTGATCTAGCGCTCAGGGCAGGCCCCGCTGAGCCCGCTGGGCCCGCTGAGCCCGCTGAGCCCACCGACGCTGAGCCCGCTAGAGCGCGTGCGCCCCCGCCCGGGGTGGGCCACGTCCCCCGCGACGAGGACAGGCCCGCTACCCCGTGGTCCGACCCGATCCATCGAGACGTCCATCTCCAGCGAAGGTGGCGCCGCTCAGCCTGGGATCGAGCCCGGGCGCTGGCTCATGGCCCTCGGTCCCGCCCCAGATCCAGGCCGCACAGCGTCAGGCCCATCGTCGCCAGCCCCCCCCCGATCCCCAAGGCCACCGCCACCGCCACCAGGCCCCCGGGTGGCAGGGAGAGCTGAGCGGGCACCAGACCCAGGCCCAGGTAGGCGATCCCGATCCCGATCCCAGCGATGAGCCCCACCCGGGGTGCGATCCGCCGGACCCAGGGCCGCGATAACAGCTCCTGCCTCCGTCCCACCCGGACAGCCCAGGCCCAGGCTCCCAGCAGCACCGACGCGACCAGCCAGGGGAGCGCGGGGCCCAGCCCCGCCGGGGTCACCAGACACAGCCCGAGCCCGCCCGCGCCGGCCGCGAGCTGGATCGAGAGGATGTCGCGGGCTGCGCGCCACGGGTGCATGCCACCGCTCCTTCGCGCCCCGCTCCGGGCTCAGCTCAGCTGGATGCAGACGTTCTTGTCCTCGGTGTAGAACGAGAGGCTGTGGGCGCCCCCCTCCCGGCCCACCCCGCTGTCCTTGGTGCCTCCAAAGGGCACGCGCAGATCCCGCTTGAGCCAGGTGTTGACCCAGACCATGCCGACCTCCAGCGCTGCGCTGACCCGGTGTGCCCGGGCGAGGTGGGTGGTCCACACGCTGGCGGACAGCCCATAGCGGACCCCGTTGGCGATGGCGATCGCCTCAGCCTCGGTCTCGAAGGGGTGGATCGTGACCACCGGGCCAAAGATCTCCTCGGTGGCGGCGCGGCTGTCCGGCGCCAGGCCGGTGACCACCGTCGGCTGCACGAACGCTCCATGGGCCAGCGCTCCGGACAGCCGGGGGCGCCCACCACCCACCACCACCGAGCCCCCCTCCTCCCTCGCCAGGGCGATGTAGCCCTCGACCTTATCCCGGTGGGCCTCGCTGATCAGGGCCCCCAGCTGGGTGCTCGGATCGCGTGGATCGCCCAGCGGCATCGCCGCCACCGACTCGGCCAGAGCGGAGACGAAGGCGTCGTGGATGCTCGCCTCCACCAGGATCCTCGAGCCACAGAGGCAGACCTGGCCCGTGTTGGTGAACCCCGCCCGGGCCGCACCGGCCACCGCCGCCTCGAGGTCAGCGTCGGCGAACACGATCGTCGCGTTCTTGCCGCCCAGCTCCAGGGACAGCTTCTTGAAGGTGGACGCCGCGGCCGCAGCCACCCGCTCCCCGGTGGCGGTCCCGCCGGTGAAGCTGATCCCCTGCACCCCGGGGTGGGCCACCAAGGGCGCGCCGGCGCCCGGGCCCGTGCCATGGATCACGTTGAGCGCCCCCG
>DRPG01000454.1 GCA_011376105.1 Deltaproteobacteria bacterium | reverse complement strand
GGAGGCGCAGCTCCCCGAGCCACCCCCCACCTGCCACGACGACGAGGAGGAGGGTCGCGCCGGCACCCATGCTGCGGGCGCCCGCGACACAGGCGCCCATGCTGCGGGCGCCCCCGGCGCCGGCCTCCACGGGCTCGTGGCCTCCGGGATCGGCACCGACGAGCCCAGCACCACCGCGTTCGTGTGGGAGGCGGTCGAGGCGCCGTCCGCCGAGGAGATCCGCCGGGTCGAGCTGGAGTGGCTCAAGGTCTCGGGCTGAGCTCGTCCACGGCTACGGCCGCGGCTCTGCGAACACCGGCTCCGGGACTGTGCCGCGTCCCCCGTCACCCCTCGATCCGACAGATCGCTGCCCTTCGTTGTCTGCGGATCACATGTGGGGGGAGGAGGGGGCCGCAGGCCGCCGGGGGCGGCTACGGGAGCTCGACGCGCTGCAGGCCACCGAGTTCCCTCCTGGCGGTGATCCACACCGTCTGCCGGGGGCCCAGCGCCAGCGCGTCGGGTGGGGCGCGCCAGGGATCGAGATCCGCCAGCGGAGTGCGGGCTCCGGTGGCCAGCTCGAGGCGGGACAGCTCGCTGGCCTCGGCGATGAGCAGGGCGTCGTCTCCCTCCCACACCACTGAGGTGGCCTCGATGGGGCCACCCACCGTGGCCCCCGACTCCAGCTCGATCACCCCGAAGCGATCGTCGCGGCCGCGGATCAGCAGGCGCCGCCCATCGGGGGAGAACGGGCCGGCCTCGGCGCCGTCGAGGGGGGCCCGCCGGGCCGCGATGATCTGAGGCGCCCAGGGCACCTTGGGATCGAGCACCACCGGCATGCCCCCGGGAAAGCCTCGATCGGTCCAGGCCAGCAGCTCCCCATCGGGGGACCAGTGGGGCGGGGCGGTCCAGCTCAGGGTGGGATCGCTGATCAGCCTCAGATCAGCGCCGTCGGGGGAGATCTCGTAGACACCGGCCTGACCTTCGAGCTCCGCGGTGAAGGTGATCCGCGAGCCCCCAGGCCGCCAGGTCGGGGCGGCGATGGTGGCCCCCTGCACCAGGATCTGCCACGGCGAGGTGGGGGAGCGTCGGAGCACGAGCCGCTGGGGGTGGCCGTCTCTGGGGCGCTCCACCGCAGCCAGCGCGCCGCTGTGGGGATCGAGGGCGGGGAACTGCAGGGGGGTGTCCTGGCTCTCTCCGACGTCGACGGTGGCCTGCTGCAGATCGAGGTGCAGGGTGGTCGCGGTGGACCGATCCAGCCCCACCACCAGGCGCGCTCCCCCGGGCGCTGCGTCGAAGCTGCGGGGACGCAGCGGCAGCCGTACCCAGTCCTCGGGTACGCCAAAGCCACCGTCGGTGCCCTCGAAGAGGCGCTTGATGCCCAAGCCGGCGTCGGCCAGCGGACCCAGCACCGCCAGGGTGTGATCATCGAGCCAGACGGGGGAGGCATGGGCGGGCAGCACCAGGTTGGCTGTCGGCTCCCCGGAGCGCGACGCGATCGCCAGCCCGTCGGGGGTGCTCCAGGCGAGGCGCTGCCCGTCGGGGGACCAGTCTGGATCCCCGGGGCTGCCGGTGCCCTCGAAGACCACCGGGACGCGCTGATCAGTCTGGAGATCGAGCACCACGAGCCCGGTGGGGCGGGGGCTCGAGCGGGAGGTGGTGACGAACGCGATCGCGTCTCCGGTGGGGGCCCAGGCGGGCGCGGTCGCATCCCTCACCAGCTCCCTGGGCTCGGTGAGCGCGTCGTCCACGAGCTCGGCCACCCACACCCCCCCTGCGGCGACGAACGCGATGCGGACACCGTCAGGAGCCCAGGTGGGCTCGGACGCAGGGGGATCGAAGTCCGCCGTCAGCAGGATCGGCTGCCTCGCCTCGAGGTGCAGCAGGTACAGATCGCGCTGATCCGAGAACAGCACGCTGTGGGCGTCGGGGGACAGGGCTGGATCCACCGCCTCCACCCCCCGGGCCAGGCGCCAGAAGGCTGGGCCCACGGTGACCGGCTCCACCAGCGTGCTCCACAGCACCCCCACCGCCACGATCCCCCCGATCCCCACCACCCCGAGGAAGGCCGCCAGCGCGTCGCCCTGAGGCTCCAGGGTGCCGTCGGCGGTGGGCAGGGGTGTGCGGCCCAGCAGGGTGGAGGGGACGAGCTCATCTGCGCCCGAGGGCTCGGGCAGCGCCGCGATGGGGCGCAACATCTGCAGCGCCGAGGCCCGGCCCTCCTCCAGCGGAGAGGCCGGTCGGCCGGCGGCTCCGGCCCCCCGGGTCCACAGATCCAGCAGGGCGGCGGCGCTCCGGGGCCTGGCCGCAGGATCGGGGCGCAGGGCGGCCTCGATCGCGTGCACCATGCGCTCGGGGATCCCCGGACGCAGCTCCTGGAGGGGAGGATGGATCAGCCCGGACACCCGGCGCCGGACCTCGGTGGGATCGAGGCCCGCGAAGCAGATCTGCCCGGTGGTGAGCTCGTACAACAGGGCTCCAAGGGCGAACACGTCGCCGGCGGTGCTGGGGCGCTGTCCTGAGCGCAGCTGCTCGGGGGCCCTGTACGCCGGGCTGCCGTGGGGCGCCCGCTGCTCGAGGGCGGACAGCGCCTGAGTCAGGCCAAAGCCCGTGATCCTGGCCCGGAGCTGAGGCCCCGAGGTGTCGAGGAGCACATGGGCAGGCCGGAGGTCTTGGTGCTGGAGCCCGGCGGCGTGGGCTGCGGCGACACCATCGAGCAGATCGATCGCCAGCGCGTCGATCAGGCTCCAGGGCAGGAGCACCTCGGCCCGGAGCAGATCCTCGAGGGAGGGCCCGTCGACGAAGGCGAGGACCAGGCCGGGGTGGCCGTCGACCTCGACGTACTCGTCGATCGACGCCACGTTGTCGTGGTGCAGCTCGCCCAGGGTGCGGGCCTCGCGCTGGAGCGAGCCGCGCACGCCTGGATCCGTGGTCGCGAGGAGCTTCAGGGCGTGGAGGCGCCCGGTCTCCTCGTGGACCGCGTGGTAGACGACGGCGAGGCTGGTGTGGGCGATCAGGCCGTCGAGGTGGTACGGGCCGAGCTGCACCCCGTCGGGCAGCAGCTCGAGCGCTGCGAGCTCGCCCCGCTCAAGCCGACGGTAGGCCGCCGAGCGCCACGAGCTCGTGATCGTGGCCCGGGGGCCGGACCGGGCCTCGGCCAGCTTCGGGCGTGCGGCCTCAAGCTCCCGGCGCGGCGCCAGGACCGGGCTGCGGACGCGGTGGCGATCGACGCGACAGCGTGGGCACAGCTGGAGGTGGACCCGGGCCTCGGGCGAGGGACGCTCGGGGGCGATCTCGGCGAGGGGCGGGTGAGCCAGCCTGCCCTCGACGACGCCGGGGTGGCGCTGCAGCACCCGGCCCAGCTTGTGCCTGCACCGCTGGAGCATGCCCCGGGCACCTGTGCCCTCCAGCCGCAGCACCTCGTTGATCTGCTGGACCTCGAGCCCCTCGACGTAGCGCAGGTACACGACCTCCTGCTCGTCGGTCTCGAGGACGTCGAGGCCGACCCCGCGCAGCAGCTCCTCCCACACCTCGTGGCGCAGGGAGCCGAGCACCCGGGTCGCCTCGCTGCCGGGGATCAGCACGCCGTCGGTGGTGAGCAGCTGCTGCTTCTTGATCCGGGCGCGGTGACAGACGTCGCGGGTGATCTCGTACATCCAGGGCCACAGCGGCCCCGCTCCCCGCCACTCCCCGAGGCACCGCGCCGAGACCAGGGTGGCGGTGTGGCTGAGCTGTAGGGCCTCCGCTGGATCGTCGACGAAGCAGCGACACAGGGAGTACACCCGATCCTGGTGTGCGGCAAACAAGTCTTCGGTGGCCTCCTGAGCCTGGAGCACCTCCTCGGAGGTGGCGTCCAGCCCGGAGGCGCGATCGAGCAGCTCTATCAGCGCATCGTGGTCCATCACGGGGCGAGCCTACTCCAACCGAGCGGCCCCCGCTGGCCCGGACGGCGGCAAGGGCCGTCCGGGCTGGTCAACGAGGATCAGCGCCGTCGGCGCAGGGCGAGGGCGCCGAGCGCGAGCCAGTGCAGCCACAGGGCGGCGGGCGCACCGCTGCCGCTGCACTGGCAGCCCTGGCGCTCTCTGTAGGTGTCCTCGACGAAGCGACCGGTGTCGCGCTTGCACGGTCCGTCCTCGTGATCCGCGTCGAGGAAGTCGTAGATGCCGTCACAGTCGAGATCGTAGGGCACCCCACCCGGATCCACCTCGTCGGCGTCGAACAGCTTGTCGTCGTCGGAGTCCAGATCGAGGTAGTTGGGCGTGCCGTCGCCGTCTGCGTCGGCGATGCCCTCGATCAGGGTGTGGATGCTGTCGCCGTCGTCGTCGGCGTCCACCGCGTCGATCAGGCCATCGCCGTCGGAGTCCCGCGGTGGCAGATCCCTGTCGCCAACCTCCACGCCGTCGCTGATCCCGTCGCCGTCGCTGTCGTCGTCGTAGGGATCGAGGGCGGGATCGATCGAGGCCTCCTCCTCGGTGGTCAGCCCGTCGCTGTCAGGATCACCGGTGGGGCCATCGTGATCGTAGGGATCGAGGTAGTCGACCACACCGTCGGAGTCGAGGTCACCGTCGCCCTCCTCAGCGCTGGGCACGCCGTCGCCGTCGTCGTCGGTGTCCCGAAAGTCGGGGATCGTGTCGGGGTTCAGCGGGAATGGGCCCCCGGTGGCCCGATCGGTGTTGGGGTAGTTCTCCGGGGCGTTGCCTCCAAAGTCGAAGATCCTCCGAACCCCGGCGTCGTCGTCGCAGCGGAAGAACCAGTAGCTCCCAGCCTCGTTGTAGTCGACGTCCAGCCGCTCGTTGGCGCCGCAGCGGATGCCGTTCTCGAGGGCCGAGGCGAAGCCGTCACCGTCGTCGTCCTCGTCGTAGAAGTCAAACAGGCCGTCGCCGTCGCTGTCGAGCGGGCTAGCCACGTTGGGCCCCAGCTCGATCCCGTCGATCACGCCGTCGTCGTCCATGTCGGGATCGACGGTGCACCAGGTGGGGTTCGACGGGTTCGACGGGCAGAGGTTCTTCTCGTCGCCGTTGGAGATCCCGTCGGCGTCAGAGTCGCCCCCGTCGCCCGAGTCGTCGCAGTCGAGGAAGTCGTACACGCCGTCCTGGTCCAGATCGCCGAGGCCGTCCGCGGTCACGCCGTTGCCGTAGCGATCGTCGAGCAGCCCGTCGTTGTCGCTGTCGCGATCGAGGTAGTCGGGGATGTCGTCGCCGGCGGGCACGCTGGTGCCCGGCAGACAGTCCAGATCGCTGCCGTTCTCCTCCTGGCCGGTGAACAGACCATCGCCGTCATCGTCGCTGTCGAGCGCGTTGATCAGGCCGTCGGAGTCCCGATCCCAGGGGCTGGTGCAGGTGGTGCCCGAGATCCCGCCGTTGTTGTCGGAGTAATCGGCGATGTCGATCGGCAGGCCCTGCTCCAGAACCAGCTCGAGGTAGATGAAGTTGTACCACTCATCCCCGTCGAGGATCGTGTCGCCGTCGACGTCGGGCATCAGGTGGTCGATGCCGTAGCCGTACTCGCACAGGGTGTCGACGTGATCGTTGTCGTCGTCGCTGTCGATGTAGTTCGGCAGCCCGTCGTTGTCGGGCCAGTCGTAGTCCCTGGGATCGTCGCTGAGGGCGTAGGGGAAGCCTGGGTGCTGATCGAACTGGGATGTCTCGAAGGCGGTGAGGATCCCGTCGCCGTCGTCGTCCTCCTGGCGGTAGTTCGGGGTGCCGTTGCCGTCGGTGTCGTCGGTGGTCGGATCGCCGTCGGCGTTCGGATCCTCCTCGCTGGTGGGGATCCCGTCGCCGTCGTCGTCGTCGTCGAGCCAGTCGGGGAGGCCATCGGGGTTGTACAGGACCGCGTCCGTGTTGTCGTTGGTCGGATCGCCGTCGTCGTTGGCGTCCTCGAAGCGGGTCAGCACCAGGTCGTTGTCGTCGTCGGGATCGAGGTAGTCGGGCGTGCCGTCGTCGTCCCAGTCGTCGTTGGACGGGATCCCGTCGTTGCAGGCCTCGCTGCACTCGATCAAGGTGGGGATCGTGTCGTTGTCGTCGTCTTCGTCGATCCGATCCTCGGCGCCGTCGCCGTCGGTGTCCACCGCGATCCCGGAGAACCGGCCCTCCTCCACGTCGGGGACGTCGTCGTTGTCGGAGTCGATGTCGACGAAGTCGCCGAGGTTGTCCCCGTCGAAGTCCAGCACGACGCCGGCGTCGGACTCGTGCACGTCGGAGAAGCCGTCGCCGTCAGAGTCGTCGTCGAGGTGGTTGGGGATCGAGTCGCTGTCGGGGTCGCGGCCGTTGGGGACCGCGTTCTCCACGATGGTCCGGATCCCGTCGCCGTCATCGTCGGTGTCGAGGAAGTTGGGGATCCCATCTCCGTCGGAGTCGTCGTCGAAGGGCGTGTCGCCGCCGAAGGGATCCTCGGTCGCGGTCAGCTCACCGTCGCCGTCGTCGTCGATGTCGAGGTAGTCGGGCTCAGAGTCCCCGTCGGTGTCGGTGTGGCTGCCGGGGGTGGGCGAGCCGATCTCGTTGAGGGTGGGCACCTCGTCGCCGTCGTCGTCGTCGTCGATCCGGTGCTCGAGGCCGTCGTTGTCGAGATCGAAGAACGAGAACTGAGAGCCCAGCTCGTCGCTGTCGGGCAGGGAGTCGCCGTCGGAGTCGGTGTCGACGTAGTTGGGGACGCCGTCGCCGTCTTCGTCGATCCCGCCGGGGCCCCGGACGGACCACTCGTGGGCGTCGTCGTAGCCGTCGTCGTCGCTGTCGTCGTCCCAGAAGTTGGGGACCGAGTCGCTGTCTCCGACCGGATCGCTGGCCTCCTGCAGGGTGGGGATCGAGTCACCGTCGTCGTCGTCGTCGAGCGCGTCGATGACGCCGTCACTGTCGGTGTCGCGTGGGTTGTTGGGGTTCCCTCCGACCTCGAAGCCATCGTTGAGGCTGTCGTTGTCGCTGTCGCTGTCCGCTGGATCGGTGCTGGTGAGGAAGTACTCCTCGTCGTCGTCGAGGTTGTCGCCGTCGCTGTCTGCGTCGCAGTCGTCGGTACCGAGGCTGACCTCGAGGCTGAAGCTCAGCCCGTCGTTGTCGTCGTCGAGGAAGCTGGCGCCGGCGTGGTTGCCCAGCCCGTTGCAGTCGTCGTCGATCCCGTTGCCACAGGTGTCGGCGGCGCCGGGGTTGGTCAGGGCGCGGGCGTCGTCACAATCATCGTCGCCGATCACCGAGCCGAGCCCGTCCCAGCCGCCGGGATCGAAGCTGCACTCGACGTAGCCGTCGCCGTCGTTGTCGATCTCGTTGTTGGGCAGGACCGAGTCGCAGTCGTTGTCGAGCCCGTCGCACAGCTCGGGCGCGCCGTTGTGCTGCGTGTCGTCGCTGTCGTTGCAGTCGATGGGGGCGTCGGAGCGGGCCTCGAACGCATCTGCACAGCTGGCGTTGAGGGAGTTGCGGGTGTTGAACGGATCTCGATCCCCGTCGTTGTCGAGATCCTCGTAGCAGATCTCCTGGCCGTCGCAGTCGTTGTCAACCTCGTTGCCCGGGATCTCGACGTTGCCGCTCGCCCGCGCTGCGTCGTTGTCGTCGCAGTCGATGTTGGCGCCGGCCAGCGCCTCACCGGTGTCGTTGCAGTCGGTGTCGTTGTTGCCGGTGGTGGTCGTGGTGGCGTGCCGGTCGTTGTCGTTGTCGCTGTCGAGGTAGCACAGCTCGACGCCGTCGCAGTTCTGGTCGATGTTGTCACCTGGACCCTCCACCGCGCCGGGCAGGATGGTGCCGTCGTTGTCGTTGCAGTCGATGGGATCGCCTGCCTCGCCCTCGTTGGCCTGGGTGCAGTTGGTGTCGAACAGCGACGTCTCGAAGGTGACGGCGGTGCGCGCTCCGTCGTTGTCGACGTCGACGTAGCACAGCTCAGTGTTGCTGCAGTCCTGATCGACGCTGTCGCCGGGGATCTCCACCGCGCCGGGGAACACGGCGCTGTCGCTGTCGTTGCAGTCGAGCGGGGCTGAGGCCAGCGCCTCGCGGGCGTCGTCGCAGTCGGCGTCGTTGTTGACGCCGCCGCCGTCGACGCTGGTGCTGCGGGCGTTGTCGTCGTCGTTGTCGAGGTAGCAGTTCTCGACACCGTCGCAGTCGTCGTCGACGTTGTTGCCGGTGATCTCAGTCGCGTTCGGGTTGACGTTGGGATCGGCGTCGTTGCAGTCGATGGGCTCGTTGTTACGGCCCTCGAAGGGATCGGTGCAGTCGGTGTCGCCCGGTACGGTCTGCACCGTCAGGGTGTCGGACCGGGTGCCGTCGTTGTCGGCGTCCTGCCAGCAGATGACCGTGCCGTCACAGTCCTCGTCGACGTTGTTGCCGGTGATCTCAGCGCTCCCGGGGCCGATCATCGGATCGGTGTCGTCGCAGTCCTCAGGATCGGTCGCCTCGCCCTCAAGGGGACCGGTGCAGTCGGTGTCGCCGGGGTTGGTGGGGGACGTGTCGGTGGGGTGCCGGGCCCCGTCGTCGTCGAGATCCTCGTAGCAGATCTCCCGGTTGTTGCAGTTCTGGTCGACGTTGTCGCCGATGATCTCAGGGTTGGTCGGGAACCGATCGCTGTTGGTGTCGTCGCAGTCGTTGTCGATCGTGGCTTCCTGGTTGGCCGTCAGGCAGACCGCCGCCACCGAGGTCACCACCGAGCCGGTCAGACCGTAGGTGTCTTGATCTGCGTCGACGTAGCAGTCGTCGTGAAGGTCACAGTCCTGATCGATGCCGTCGCCGATGATCTCCACCTCGCTCGAGTTGCGGCCTGGATCGGTGTCGTCGCAGTCGATCGGATCGGAGGGGTAGGCCTCGTTGGGACCGTCGCAGGTGAGATCGCTCGAGAGCTGCAGGTTTGTGTCGTGCCGATCGCCGTCGTTGTCTTGATCGCGGTAGCAGGTCTCGTTGGTGTCGCAGTCTTGATCGACGCCGTCGCCGATCACCTCGAGGGCGCCCGGGTAGATCGTGGCGTCGTTGTCGTTGCAGTCGACCGTGTCGTCGAACCCGTCGCCGTCGACGTCGGTGGTGCCGGTGAACAAGATCTCGTTCAGGCCGAAGTGACCAGGAAGATCCTCGTTGGTCCTCGGGGTCTCGTCGATCAGATCGACGAGGTAGTGGCCAAACCGGCCGTGGCAGGTCTCGAGCGCGATCGGAGCGCTCCGCCCCGCGAGGTGGATGACCTGCATCGGCTGGAGCTCGTCGAGCTCGAGCAGGCCGTCCTGGTCCCTGTCGTCACCACAGGTGAAGCGGATCTCGATGTCGGCTCCGTCGGGGATGATGGCCTCGAAGTCGAGCTGGCTCCAGCTGGCGCCCGGACCCCCGTCGAGGGCGTCGCGGGTGCTCAGGGGGGACGCGAACTGTCCGCGGAAGGGGAAGGTGGCCTCGATGTCGAGCTCGCTGGTCACGACGTCCAGCGAGAGCGGGCCGCCGAGCCAGGCACCGGGCGCCTCCCCCTCGGGGTCGTAGCGGATCTCGACCCCGGTCACCGGCTCGGTGGGCCAGGGGTTGCTCGCCACGATCTCAAGGCCCGATCCCCCAGGGGCGCAGCCGGGATCAACGGCGGTGCCGACGCCCAGAGGCCCGATGGGATCGATCCGGTAGCCGGGCCCTGTGCGCGCCTGGACTGGATCGCTGTCGGCGGCGACGGGGATCGGCCCGACGGAGGCGGCGCCGGTGTGGTAGTGAAACACCACGGTGTAGGCCGCCTCTCTGCCCCCATAAGAGCTGCCCCCGTGGGCGCCGGCGGTGAGGAAGCGGAGCTCAGGGACGTAGGACAGGGTCCCGGGCAGGGGCAGGAGCTGGCCGCTGGGCAGGGTGGCGAGCACCTCGCCCCCGCCGAGCCCGATCGCGCTCGTCTGGTGCTCGATCTCTCCGACGACGATCACCCCGGTGGAGCCACCGTCGAGGATCGGCAGGCAGCGATCTGCGCTGCCGAACCAGCCTCCGCTGCCCGCATCCGCCTGGGCGATCCAGCGCTCCGATCCGGTCGGGTGCCTGCGCCAGCCGAGCGAGACAGGCCTCGACGTCTCGAGGATCAGAGAACCATCGTCGGGCGTAGCTACGTTGTAGCGCGCCCCAAGGTCCCAGGGGGTGCCGTCCCTGGATAGCGACGAGGCCGTGGCTGCTGCGGCGACGAGGCCGAGGAAGCAGGTGGCGGGGATCGCAATCTGACGCATGACCATTCCCGGCGGGTGGAGGATGAGCGAGGCTGAGAGCTGAGAGGAGCGGAGTCTAGCACCGATCAGATGAGGGTCGCCTCTCCACCTCGTCCGCTCGGGTTAGCTTGCGAGCCGGGGATCGGACGCAGAGGTGAGATCCTTGGAGCTCCTCGACACCACCGCTACGATCGAGACCCCTGAGCGGGTGAGCTTTCGGTATCGGCTGGCAGGGCCCGGGCAGCGATCGGTGGCATGGATCATCGATCTCGCCTTCCAGATCCTGGTGATCGCGCTGGTGGTGGTGCTGCTGCTCCCGCTGGGCCTCGCCGCGGGCCTCGAGGGCGTCGGGGCGGGGCTGCAGTACCTCGCGATGTTCGTGGTCCAGTGGTTCTATGGGGTGGTGTTCGAGACGCTGCTGGCGGGCCGGACCCCGGGCAAGCTGCTCCTCGATCTACGGGTGGTCCGGGTCGATGGATCACCGGGCCGGTTCCCCGACTACCTGCTACGGAACCTGATGCGGTTCGCCGACTTCCTCCCCGTGGCCTTCGGGATCGGGGTGTTGACCATGGCGATGGATCCAAGGCTGCGCAGGCTGGGGGATCTCGTCGCGGGCACGGTGGTGGTCGCCGAAGACAAGGCGAACATGCTGGGTGACGTGGTGCTGGAGCCCCCGGTGAGCGAGGCCGAGCGCCGGGCCCTGCCCCCCCGGATCGAGCTGTCCCACGACGATCTCCAGGTGATCGAGGCCTTCCTGCGGCGTCGCCCGAAGCTCTCGGACGATCGGGCCGAGGAGCTCGCCCGCCTCCTCGGCCCAGCCCTGTCCGAGCGAACGGGGGTGGAGGCCCCCAGCTGGGAGCGGGTGCTGACGCTGGCCTGGGCCAGGGCGACGGGGCGGGATCGCCCGGTGGAGGCTCCGGCCCCCCCCCCGGCCCCAGCGGAGCCCGCCCCCCCTGAGTCGAGATCGTGAACGTCGCCGATCGAGACGCGTTCATCGCGCCGCGCTCTGAGCGCTGGGCCCGGCTGGAGCGGCTGCTGGTGAGCGGCCCCGACGGCGCGGCGGAGTGGGCCGAGCTGGCGGCAGCCTATCGCTCGGTGTGTGCGGATCTGGCCCGGGCCCGCAGCAGCCGGCTCCCCTCGGACGTGATCGCGTTCCTCGACGAGCTGGCGGGTCGAGCCCACAACCGCCTGTACTCGGTGCGTCCCGCTGGCCTGGGGCTGTCCCTGCTGCGCGACTCGATCGAGGCGTTCCCGAGGGAGCTCCGGGCGCAATGGCGCTTCTTCCTGCTCTCTACGGTGCTGTTCTACCTGCCCTTCGCCGTGGGGACCCTCGGCGCGTTGTCTGATCCGTCCTTCGCCGCGCTGGTGCTGCCCGAGGCTCAGCAGGCGATGCTCGAGGAGATGTACGCCCAGGAAGATCTGGTCCGCGGGCTCTCCGGAGACGCGTCGATGGCGGGGTTCTACGTGTTCAACAACGTGGGCATCGCGTTCCGCTGCTTCACCACCGGGGCGCTGGCGGGCCTGGGCTCGGTGTTCTTCCTCGTGTACAACGGGCTGATGATAGGCACCATCGGCGGCTACCTCGGCAGCGTGGGGCTGGGGGGCAACCTGCTGGAGTTCACCAGCGGTCACTCGGCCTGGGAGCTGACGGGGATCTGTGTGTCGGGGGCGGCCGGGCTACGCCTGGGCTGGGCCCTGGTGGTGACCGGGGGCCGCACCCGTGCGGGCTCGCTGAGGCTCGCTGCGCCCTCGCTGTACCGGCTGGTGCTGGGCACCACCCTGCTGCTGCTGGTGGCGGCGGCCGTCGAGGGGTTCTGGTCCGCCGGGCCCGCCCCACGGGGCCTCAAGTATGCGTTTGGCGTCGTCCAGTGGGGGATCGTGCTCTCCTGGCTGGCCCTCGGTGGACGACGGGGAAGCCTGTGAACCCACACCTCTGCAGGGTCGCCCTGCGCCCCCGGGGTCCGCTGGAGGTCTTCGATCTGTCGCTGCGCCTGATCCATGCCCACGCCGGCCGCTTCCTCCGGCTGGGGCTGCTGTTCGTGCTGCCCTGGGCGCTGCTGGGGGGGGCGGCGGTGGCCCTGTCCGAGCTGGACGTGCTGGTGCTGGTGCTGCTGCCGCTGATCTTCTTCCCGCTGCAGGCCCCGGCGACCCTCCTCGGGGGCCGGCTGCTGTTCGCCGACACGGTGTCGATCCGCTCGGTGGTGTACGAGCTGACGAGCATGCTCCGACCGCTGGCCTTGGCCTGGGCGTGGCAGGCGGGGACGCTGTCCCTCGGGGTGGGCTGTGGTCTCGTGCCGCTGGTGATCGTGCTCCCTGTGACGGCCTACATCACTGAGACCTCGCTGCTCGAGCGCGTCGGAGCGGCCAGGAGCTTCCGGCGATCGGCTCGCCTCGCGGGCTCCAACCCGGGGATCGCTCTGGCCGCCAGCGCCGGCTGGGTGGCGCTCACGATGTGGGGGGCCCTGGTGGCGGAGTCAGGGGGGCAGGCGCTGATCGGCTTCGTGCTCCAGCTGGGGCAGCCCTTTGGGGCGCTGTCCACCGGGCAGATCACCCCCTACATGATCTTCGGGATCCTCGCGGTCCAGCCGATCTATGCGATCTACCGGCTGCTGCTGTACGTCGACGTGAGGACCCGGGTGGAGGGCTGGGACCTGCAGGTGGGCCTCCGCGCCGCGGGCCTGGAGGAGCGGTGAGGGCGGGGTGGATCGTGTGGGGGATCCTGGTGGGCTGCGGTGGATCCGAGCCCGAGCCCAAGCCCGAGCCCGAGCCCGAGCCCCGGATCCCGAGCGCGCTCGATGACTCAGCGTTCCGGTTCTGCCACGTGCCCGGGGCCAACGCCGAGGAGGCCCTGCGGTGGTGCGGGCTGCTCAAGGATCCCGGGCCCGGGCGCTGTCCTGGCCTCAGGGCGACCTGCGAGGACGGCGTGGTCGCCGAAGATCCCGTGTTCTCCTCGGGGTGCCAGGGGGATCGCCGCGGCCAGGGCCCCGCGGATCGCCTGGCGTCCGCCCCCGAGCGTCCCCCCGACGAGCCTGGGGGCTGCGACGCCCTGGAGCTGTCCGATCCTGAGGAGCTGGGGCTGGGGCTGCTGCTGCGCTGGGTGGTGGCGATCGGGATCGTGGCGTCGATCGCGATCCTGTTCCGGGTGCTGTGGGGAACCTTTGGCCTGCGCCGGCGGCACCCTCCCGCGCCCGTCGCCTCCGTGGTGGAGGGCGAGGAGGAGGACGAGCCGCTGCCCGACGTGCCGGACGCCCCCGGAGACGCGCTGCTCGCTGCGGCCCGGGCCGCGCTGGCGGAGGGCCGGGTGGGGGAGGCGGCCCTGCTGGCGCGGGGCGCGGCCCTGCGGCACCTGGGAGACACCGGGCGCCTGCGGCTGCACCGCTCCCGCACCGATCGGGAGTATGTGCGGAGCCTGCGCCTCGAGCCCGGGCTCCAGGGCGATCTACGGGAGATCCTGGTGGCCGTCGAGCAGCACCGCTGGGGCGGTGATCCTCTGGGGGAGCCCCAGGCGGGCCGGGCGCTCGACGCCGTGGCCCGGTTGCTCAGCCACGGGATCGTTGGGCTCGCGTTGTGGGTGGGGATCGCGGCCGGCCCCGCGGAGGCCCAGACGCCACAGCGGTACGGCCCCGATGGAGACGCTGCGCTGCTCGAGGTCCTCGAGGCCCATGGCTACGAGGCGGGGTGGCGCCTGCGCAGCCTCGGGGATCTGTCGGAGGACACCGACGCGCTGATCCTCGATCTGTCGGAGGTCTCCCCCAGCCCAGATCAGTGGGCGATGATCCGGGCCTGGACACGCGGGGGCGGCGTGTTGCTGGTGGGGGGCGACGCGACGGTGGGGATCCCGGAGCTGGGGGAGCGGGCCTCGCTAGGGCTCGAGCACACCGCTGAGCTGGCGCCTCCGCTGCGGGGGGTGGGCTTGTCGCCGCCGCGCTGGCCGGGCGGGCCGCTGTATGCGTTCACCGGCGGGCAGCCCTGGGTGATCCCCGCAGGGGACGGGGCGCTGGGGCTGGTGGCGGTGGTGGATCTCGGCGGCGGTGTCGTGGTCGGGATCGCCGATCCCCGGCTGCTGTGGAACGGGGCCTTTGTCCACCCCGCGAACGAGGCCTTCGTCGGAGATCTGCTGTACCTCGGCCAGGGGCTGAGGGGCTGGCCGCTGCCGACCCCGGCGAGGGTGCAGCTGGCGACCCGGGCCGCGGCGACCCCGAGCTCGGGCTCGTCCAGCCCCAACCCCCTGGCGTCGATGTCCAACGCGCACCTGCTGCCGTTCGTGCTCCAGCTGTTGGCGACCTGGGCGCTGCTGGGGCTGTGGCGGGGCTGGCCGTTCGCTCCGCTGAGGGATCCCCCCGAGGCCGGCCGCCTGTCGTTCTCGGAGCATGTCCAGGCGCTGGGCATGCGCTGGTTCCGCCTCGGTGCCTCGCGGTACGCATCGGTCCAGCTCGCGTCGCTGTGGCTGGCCCGGTTGGGGCCGTCGGGGCTACAGTTGGCCGCCCAACGCCATGGCCGCAGCCCACAGGAGGCGAAGGCCTGGGTCGAGGGGCTGATCACCCTGGTTGACGAGCCCAAAGGGCCGGACGATCCGGCGGATCTCGAGCGGATGGAGGAGCTGTGGAAGGTCACCCAGAGTCCGGAGTGAGGGCGCGGGCTCCGGGCGTGTCTCTCGTCGAGATCGAGCGGTTCGCGCGGGTGTTCGGAGCCGCGCAGGCCGAGGTCGAGCGCGTGCTGCTGGGCCAGGACGGCGCGGTGCGGGCGTCGCTGGTGGCGCTGCTCGCCGGAGGGCACGTGCTGCTCGAGGGCCCCCCGGGGATCGGCAAGACTCTGCTGGCCCGGAGCCTGGCCCGGGTGCTTGGGGTGAGCTTCAAGCGGATCCAGTTCACTCCGGATCTGATGCCCAGCGACGTCACCGGGGGCAACGTCTTCAACCAGCGCGCCGACGACTTTGTGTTCCGGCCCGGCCCGGTGTTTGCCCAGGTCCTGCTGGCCGACGAGATCAACCGCGCCCCGGCCAAGACCCAGGCCGCCCTGCTCGAGGCCATGGGGGATCGGCAGGTCACGGTGGACGGAGAGACCCGGGCGCTGCCCGAGCCGTTCTTCACCCTCGCGACCCAGAACCCGGTGGAGTCCGAGGGCACCTACCCGCTGCCCGAGGCTCAGCTCGATCGCTTCCTGATGAAGGTGCTCATCGATCACCCCCCCAAGGCGATCGAGGTGACGCTGCTGGAGCAGTATCTCGGGGGCTTCGACGCAGGCGATCTCGACGCGGTGGGCCTGCAGACCGTGGTGGACGCAGCGGGGATCGCCTCGCTGCGGCGCACCGCCCGCCGGGTCCGGGTGGAGCCCGAGCTCCTCGACTACATCGCCACGATCGTGGGGCGGACCCGCGAAGATCCAGCGGTGGATCTGGGCGCGTCCCCTCGGGCGAGCATCGCCTTGCTGCTGTGTGGGCAGGTGGTCGCCGCCGCTGAGGGGCGGACCTATGTCGTGCCCGACGACATCAAGGAGCTCGCCGCGCCGGTGCTGCGCCACCGGTTCCTGCTGCAGCCCGACGCCGAGCTGGAGGGCACCCGCCCCGACGACGTGGTCCGGGGGATCCTGATGGACGTGCCCGTCCCGGGTGGAGCGCACGACGGGTGAGGCGCGACGCGCCAGGATCGTCGAGGCGGGGTGGCTCCGTGCTGCCCCACGCTGAGGCCGCGCCGGGGCAGATGCGGCGGGCCGCCTGGCCCTGGCGGTGGCTCGGGGTGCCCACCGGGGCGCTGGTCGCCAGCAGCCTCGTGCCCCTGATCGTCTCCCTCGGGGTGCTGGCGTCTCCGGTGGTCGCGATCCCGGTGCTGGCCCTGGATCTGGTGTTGCTGGCGCTGGCGCTGGTGGATCTCGTGATGGTGGGGGGCCGGGTCCGGGTGTGGCGCTCCTTCGCTCCGGTCCAGGCCGTCGGGCGCCCCTTCGAGGTGGTCCTCCGGATCCAGAACGTGGGCACCCGTCCGGTGCAGATCCGGTTCACCGACGACGCCCCGGGGCAGCCGTCGGGTCTGCCCGCTGCGGCGAGCCTCGCCGTGGGTACCGAGGCGTACGGCCGCTACCGGCTGGAGATCGATCGACGCGGCCAGCACTTGTTTGGAGACGTCGTGGTGCGGCGGCGCTCCCCGCTGGGGCTGTGGGAGCGCCAGGAGCGGTTCGAGGTCCCCGGGATCGTGCGGGTCTATCCAGACTTCGCCCGGCTGCGGGAGCTCGGGATGCGGGGGCGGCTGTCCGAGGAGCGGGTCCCGGTGCGCTCCCGCCGTCGCCCCGGCGGAGAGAACGAGTTCCAGCGACTGCGACCCTATGTCCCCGGCGATCCCTACCGGCACATCGACTGGAAGGCCACCGCCCGCAGGCGGGAGCACACCACCCGGGAGTTCGGTCAAGAATCCAACCAGAACCTCATCTTCCTGCTGGACTCAGGCCGGATGATGAGCGCCCACAGCGGCGCCCTGACCGCCTTTGATCACGCCCTGAACGCAGCGATCCTCCTCGGCCAGGCCGCCCTGGGCCACGGTGATCGCGTCGGCCTGCTCGCCTTCGATCGGAGCCCGCGGGTGTGGCTGGCGCCCCGGGCGGGCAAGCGCTCCGCCGGCCGGCTGATCCGGGCCACCTATGATCTGTTCCCTTCCCTGGAGGAGCCCGACTACGCCATGGCGTTTTGCTACCTGACTCAGCGGGTGCGGCGACGCAGCCTGGTGGTCCTGCTCACCTCGGTGATCGACGACGTGAACGCCCAGCTCGCGACGCAGCTGATCCAGGGCCTGTCCTCCCGTCACCTGCCGGTGGCGGTGTGGATCCGGGACGTGCAGCTCGATCGGCAGCTGCTCCAGCCCACCGAAGGCCCGATGGATCCCTACGTGCGGGCGGCCGCGGCCGAGCTGCACGGGCGCCGGGATCAAGCCCTGGCCGGCCTCCGACAGCGCGGGGCGCTGGTGGTGGACGCGACGCCGGCTGAGCTGACCTCCCGGTTGCTGCATCACTACCTGGAGATCAAGTCGAGGCGTCTGCTGTAGCCTCCTGGGCTCGAATCCTGTCCAGGTTGCCCTCCGCCTGTGGTACGTCAAGGTTCCGTCAGGGCCTCCCCTGGGGGCTGTCGATCGAGGCGTCCGTTGAAGAAGTCTCCTCCCCCGGATCTTGATCTGTCCGAGCGCGCCAGGGAGCCTGCGCTGCTCGTCTGGTGGCTGGGGCTGGGGCTGGGGCTGGGGCTGGTGGGCTGTGGCGGCGATCGGATCGAGATCTGGTGCACCCCCTACGAGGAGGTGTTCGTCTGGGAGGATCGCGACGGCGACGGCTTTGGCTCTGAGCGGTCGATCGGGTACGTGTGCACCCCCGGGCCCGACGAGGCGACCAACAACGCAGACTGCGACGACACCCACCCCTCGATCCATCCCCTGATGGACGAGCTGTGCGACGACGTCGACAACGACTGTGATGGGCTGATCGACGAGGGTTTCCCCCGGCTCCCCTGGTACGTCGACGCTGACGGCGACGGGTTTGGTGATCCCCACGTCGCGACCGAGCCCGCCTGTGCTGCCCCCCCCGGCTCCTGGAGCCGGCTGCCCGGAGACTGCGACGACGCCAACGACATGGTGTTCCCCGGCGCCATCGAGATCTGCAACGGAGAGATCGACGACGACTGTGACGGGCTGTGGGACGACAACGATCCCGGGGTGGATCCGAC
Organism: Deltaproteobacteria bacterium; assembly: GCA_011376105.1. Classification (GTDB taxonomy): domain Bacteria; phylum Myxococcota_A; class UBA796; order UBA796; genus DRPG01. The sequence goes on along the minus strand of DRPG01000454.1, from coordinate 5,734 downwards.
CTCGTACACCCGCTGGCGTCCCGATGAAGACGGCGATGGCTACGGCGACGACAAGATCGTGATCGAGCGCTGTCGGCCCCCGAGCCCGGGGGCGGTGGAGCAGGGGGGCGACTGCGACGACTCCTCCGGGGAGATCCACCCCGACGCGCTGGAGGTCTGCGATCACGAAGACAACGACTGTGATGGGCTGATCGACGACGACGACAGCTCCGTGCGCTCAGGCAGCCAGGCGCTGCTGTGGGCCGACGGCGACGGCGACGGCTACGGCGATCCCGAGCAGCCCGTCTGGTCCTGCTGGGAGCGCGTGGGCTACGCGGTGGCCAACGCCGACGACTGCGACGATCAGGATCCGGTGGTCAACATCCCCCGCGACTGGTTCGTCGATCTCGACGGCGATGGCTACGGGTCGGGGCCCCCCGTCGGGTTCGGTTGCCTGCCCCCGGGCGCCAACCTGGCCCCCAACGACACCGACTGCGAGCCCCTGCGCGCCGCGATCCACCCCGGCGCGTCGGAGGTGTGCGACGACGGCATCGATCAGGACTGCGACGATCGGATCGACTGCGACGACGAGGGCTGTCGGATCGAGCCCGTCTGTGCGGGGCCCTGCGTCGATCAGGTGGTCTTTGGGGCGCTGCCCCTCGTGGTGGTGGGCTCCACCACCGGCGCGTCGGACGACAGCACGCCCGGCTGCAGCGCCAGCGCCGCTGAGGACTACACCCTCCAGTGGGTGGCCCCCGCCGACGGCGACTACACCGTCGACACCCTGGGCTCGAGCTTCGACACCGTCCTGAGCCTCCTCGACGGGTGTGGCGGAGACGAGCTCGACTGCAACGACGACTTCGGCGCGGGCCTGCAGTCCCGGATCCTGTTCGAGGCGCTCGAGGGCGAGCTGTTCCTGATCGTGGTGGATGGCTACCAGTCCGACAGCGGCAGCTTCGTGCTCAATCTACGGTGAGGCGCCTCGAATATACAAAGGCCGGACGCGTCGCTGAGCGAGGCGCTACATTGGTCTCGAGGAGGAACGAATGACGCTGAGGAACACGGTCTTGATGATGGGGTGCGCGTCGCTGGGGATCGGGCTGGCGGGCTGCGGCACCGAGCCCACCCGCTCGCAGTGCGAGGCGGTCTGTGACTGGGCGGTCTCCTGTCATGTCGCCGATCGTGACGTCGATCAGGCCACCCTGCTCGACGAGTGTCTGGCGGCGACCCGGGCGGTCGACGACAGCTGCGGCAAGGCTGAGAACGGAGAGCTCAACATCGCGTCGCTGAACCTGCTGACGCCATGCATCACCGCGGTGGACAGCAACGCCGACGCGGGCGAGTGCGGCGCCTTCACCGGCTCCCTCGACGAGATCAAGACCAGCATCCCCCCTGCCCAGTGTGCAGGCACCGGCAACGACGCCGTGGCGGTGTTCGAGGCGGCCAAGGACGCGACGAACGAGTCGGGGGAGGAGCTGTGCCAGCGCATGACCAACACCCTGTGCGATCGCGCGACTGAGTGCATCCTCGGCGACTTCAACGACGAGATCCCCCAAGAGGTGATCGATCTGGTGGGGGGCACCCCCGAGGAGCTGTGTGTTCAGCGCCTCGATCCGGTGTTCACCACCTCCTGTATCGACAACGGCCTGTATGAAGCAGAGACCAGCATCACCGACGCAAACCTCAACCGCCAGTCGGCCCGGGAGTGCCTCGACACCCTCGGTGAGACCGAGTGCGCCGATCTGTTCGCCGGGAACCTCAACCCGCTGTGTGCGGGCACCTTCAGCAACCCCGAGGACGCGCTGGCGGTGGCACAGGCGCTGCTGTCGCTGTCCGACGAGTTCGCCGCAGCGGCCTCCAGCATCCCGTAGCTGTGGGCGCGCCGTGGAGGGGCCTGGTGCCCTCTGCAGCGGGGCCGAGGGTGGATCGGCCCCAGATGGTCGGGGGCGGCGGGCGGCGGGCGGCGGGCGGCGGGCGGCGCCCGATCTCGGGGGCGGCGGGCGGCGCCCGATCTCGGGGGCGGGGCCGCGCGGATCAGGGCGACGCTCTAGGCCGCGAGCCGGGCGGGCCTCGCCCCCTCCCGCTCCGGCCATTCGCTGTAAGGTCAAGCCGCTGACCAGACGCGCTCTGCTGTGTGCTCGGTGGGTTGTGGGCGGTCGTCCGGTGGGGGTAGAGTCGCCGCTCCCTGGTACAGGAGGCGCTCATGACGTCGCTCCGATCCGCGATCCTCGCGCTGGCGCTGCCGGTGATCCTGCTGGCTCCCGAGCACGCTGTCGCGGCAGACGTGTTCGGCTCCGGGGGGCTCGTCACGCTGCTGCCCACCGCCACGATCACCAGCGCCCGCCCTGCCGTGCTCCGCCTGATCGCGCTCGGGGCCGACGGGACCCCCCGCACCGGGCTCAAGCTGTCGCTGAAAGCCAGCCTCGGCGAGCTGGGCTCGATCGAAGAGCTCGGGGGCGGGGTCTACACCGTGCCCTTCACCCCTCCGGCGGTGCCCGGGGCGGTCGAGCAGCTCACGGTCGAGATCGAGATCTTCGAGGCCGGGGCTCCGGGCGCTGCGGCGCTGTCCCGCAGCTTCGTGGTGGTGTCTCCGGCTCCGACGGTGGGTCTGACCACGCCGACGCGTCCGCTGGTCTTGGGGCGGGACGAGGGCACGTCGCTGTCGCTGGAGGGGGCCTCGGCGGTGCTGGCCCACACCAGCAACGGGGCGCTGGCTGCGCCGGTGGTGTCCGAAGACGGCACGATCACGGTGGACTACACCGCACCGGGGATCAACATCCCCCAGCGCGCGATCGTCACCCTCGTCGACGCTGCCGATCCCTTCGGGACCTTTGCCCACGGGATCGTGCCCCTGCACGGCAGCGTGCAGTATCCGCTGCGGGCCGAGGAGGGCTCGTCGGTCACGGTGAAGGTGGGCTCGGTGGTGTTCGGCCCGGTGGTGGCGGGCTCTGACGGCAAGGCCTCGCTGACCATCGACGTGCCGCCCGGGATCACCACCGCTGAGCAGGTGGACGAGCTGAACGGAGCGCGTCGCTCGACCTTGCTGGATCTGCGGATCCCCGAGTCGAACCGCCTCGCGCTGTTCCCCCTGCCCCGGCGGGTGCTCGCGGACGGGCGGATCGTGCCCCTGCGGGCGGTGCTCCTGCCCCCCGATGGCGAGGCTCCGCCCGAGCCCGAGGTGCCCAGCTTCAGCGCCAGCGTCGGCACCCTGGGCGAGCCCGAGGCCCTGTCCGGGGGCGTGTGGCAGGTCGACTGGACCCTACCCACCACCCCGGGCCCGGCGACGGTGTCGGTGCTCCTGGGGGAGGGGGAGCTACACGCCGATCAGCTGGAGCTGGAGCTGACCGCGGCCCGCCCGTCGCGGGTGGCCCTGACCCTCGATCCCGAGACACTGGCCCTCGATCCCGAGACGCTGGCCCTCGAGGCCCGGGTCACCGGCAGCCGCCTGGCTCCGGGTCTGTTCGTCGACGGGGGCACCCTCAGCGCTCCGCTGGTGTCCCCCGGCCCCGTCGGGGTTGACGTCGGGGCCGGGGAGGCCGGTGTCGAGGCCGGGGAGGCCGGTGTCGAGGCCGGGGAGGCCGGTGTTGGGGCCGGGGAGGGTGCGCTTCTGGCCGAGCCCACAGAGCGCCTCTGGACGGGCACCATCGAGCGCTCCGGCACCGAGCTGGAGATCCAGGCCTATGTATCCGGCGGGGGCGAGCCCGGTGGGCTGTACACCATCGCCCTGCTGCCCGAGCGCACCTCGGCCCCCGCAGGCGCCGACGTCGACGTCCTGGTGGTGGCGCTGGACGCCCAGGGGCTCGCGGTGCCCGGGATCGAGATCGCGCTGTCGTCCGAGCAGGGCGCGCTGTTTCCGCCCCGCACCCGCACCGGCGACGACGGGATGGCCCGGATCATCTTCCGGGCCGGCGACGAGGCCGGGCTCGCAACGATCCGCGCTGCGTCCGGCCGGGCGTCCGGCGCCGGCGCGCTGGTGGTCGGGCCTGAGCAGATCACGCCGCGAACCGGCACGTTCTCGCTGCCGCCGTCGGGGGACCTAGCCGCGGTGGCGGTCCTGGCTGGCTGGCACGCCACCACCCCGTCGCTGTGGCTGCCCGGGGACGGTCCATCCCCGGTGGGGCCGCTGCTGGAGCTCTCGGTGGATCCGCCCACCGTGGTCCCGGGCAGCACCGCCCGGGTGCGCGCCCTGCTGCTGGACGACTCGGGCGAGATCGTCGCCGCTCCCGCCGTCCGTGTGGACGCCTCGATCGGGGTCCTGGGCGCGGCCTCGGTGGCCGAGGACGGCTCGGTCGAGCTCCTGTGGCAGATCCCGTCCTTTGCCTCAGGTCCGTTCGAGCTGGAGGCCACCACCGACACGCTGTACGCTCAGCTCGAGGTCCCGGTGGCCGAGGCCGTCGCTGAGGTGAGCCCCCCTGAGGAGGGCGACTTCCGCTGGCTGCGGGGCCGGGTCTCGGGGGTGGGATCGTCCTACCGCTACCAACAGATCCCGTCCAGTGATCCCGGCCCGCTGCTACCCGCCACCTTCAGCGTCGGGGGCCCCGACGGGGGCACGCCCGCCTCTCCGCTGGGGGGGGAGGTGGATCTCCGGGCCTGGGGGGATCGGGCGGGGCTGCCCTACCTCGGGGTGCACGGTCAGTTCCGCTTCACCAGCTACGGGATCGAGGCCCCTGCGCTCCAGGGCGAGGTCGGCGACGCGCTGTACAACGCGTCGCTCGAGCTCCTCGGGCGCTACCCCTTCGATCTGGCCGGCGATCGCTACTGGGTAGGGGGCAAAGTCGGGTTTCAGTACAACGACTTCCTGCTGTTCCAGGGCTGCCTCGATCCCGGCTGCGAGGTCACCTTCGATCCCCTCTCGGCGCCGGGGCTGGGGCTGGGGGCCGAGCTGGGGGCCGAGCTGGCGGAGCTGTTCCTCGTCGCCGGCTACACCGGCGGGATCGTCCGGGGCAGCCAACCCTACGCCAACGCCGTCGACGTCAACGTCGGCTATGGCTTCCTGGAGAACATCTACGCCGATCTCGGGTTCAGCGTGCTGTCGCGTACCGTGCGGCTCGTCGGGATCGACAGCGGGCTCGAGCGCGGCTCGCTGACCGACAGCCAGATGATGTTCAAGCTAGGAGTTGGGGTAGCGCTGTAGCTCCCCACCAAGCAGGAGGTCCTGTGTCCCTTCCGATGTTCACCGAGGAGCACGACCAGCTCCGCGACACCGTCCGCAAGTTCGCTGAGGAGGAGCTGTACCCACACCGCGGGGCGTGGGACAGGGCCGGCACGTTCCCCCGCGAGGTGTTCAAGCAGCTGGGCGAGCTCGGCGTGCTGGGGATCCGCTTCGGCGAGGACGTCGGTGGGCTAGGGCTGGACTGGTGGTACACCGTCGCGTACATCGAGGGGCTGTCGTATGCGCGCAACGCCGGGCTGATCATGTCGATCCTGGTGGACACCGACATGGCCACCCCGATCATCGACGAGATCGGCACCCCCGAGCAGAAGGCTGAGTTCCTCGCCCCCACCGTCACAGGCGACAAGGTCGCCGCGCTCGGGGTCAGCGAGCCGGACTGTGGCTCCGACGTCGCCGCGCTGCGCACCACCGCCCGCAAGGACGGCGGCGACTACATCATCAACGGCCAGAAGACCTACATCACCAACGGAGCCTTCGCCGACTACATCACCCTGGCGGTCCGCACCGGCGGCGAGGGCCACGGCGGGATCAGCCTGGTGCTGTTCCCCACCGACACGCCCGGCTTCTCCGTCGGTCGCAAGC
>DRPG01000453.1 GCA_011376105.1 Deltaproteobacteria bacterium | reverse complement strand
CATAGGAGACGGAGTCCGTGCGGGGATCGGCCTGGGAGGGGAACCGGTACCACGTCACCTCGGGCACGATCCCGTCGGTGTCGGCATCGGTGTCGGCGTCGGTGTCCGCGTCGGTGTCGGTGTCGGTGTCGGTGTCGGCGTCGCTGTCGGCGTCGGCGTCGCTGTCGGCGTCGCTGTCGCTGTCGGCGTCGGTGTCGGCGTCGGTGTCGAGATCGAGCGTCGAGTCGTTGTTCGCGGTGTCTTTATCCTTCGTGGCTGTGCCGGAGGCGTCTCCATCCAGACAGGCGGACAGGCCCACCACAAGGAAGAAGCCGACCAGGATGGAAGACATGGAGGTGTGCATGTGGTTGGGTCCCCGCGAGGTCCGGTGGATAATACCCGCGCGAGCCTCAGGACGTCACCACAGCAGGAGAAAATCTGTGCCTGAGACGAGAGGGGCGGTGAGTCCACAGACTCACCGCCCCTTTGTGATTCGCCCCCCGCGCGGGAGAATCAGCTCCGATCAGCCGCCGGTGCCACCGGTGGGGCCGGTGTCGCTGGTGTCGGTGTCCGCGTCGGAGTCGGTGTCCGCGTCGGAGTCCGCGTCGGAGTCCGCGTCGGAGTCCGCGTCGGTGTCGGTCTCATCGGGCTTGGTGCCCAGATCGGTGATGGTGACACCGGTGCAGGCGAAGGCCATGGACATGCTCATGGCGAGGAACAGGCTCTTGAACGTCATGTTTTCATCTCTCGTGCGGTCGCGGTCCCAAGTTGGACAACTTGGTGGGATAGAACTTTGTACACGCTGGGGGATAACCCTTGGATCATCCTCCAACGAGCAGAACGATTGGATCAGCCGCCGGTACCGGTGGTGCCGGTGTCGGGCCCGGTGTCGGTGTCGGCGTCCGAGTCGGCGTCCGAGTCGGTGTCGGCGTCAGTGTCGGCGTCCGAGTCCGCGTCGGAGTCGGTGTCCGCGTCGGTGTCGGTCTTGGTACCGAAGTCCGTGATGACGATGTCGCCGGAGCAGGCAACGAACGTCGACACAGCAGCCACCAACATCAACTTTTGTAGTCTCATGTGTTTTGTCTCTCGTGCGGTCGCGGTCCCTGACAGAACTTGTGTGCCACATCTTTACTCGATCCGCGACATCCAATTGTTTATCGGGCTGAGAAGATCGAAAGATGAGTCTTTAGCTCTGTAGCTGACAGACCAACCCCACAGAGGTCCTGAGACGTCCCGGGGGCCAGCTGAAGTTAGCGCGGATCTCAGGGGGCGCCAACAACAATCTGTGGAGTTGCTCGCGCTTGAGTGTTCCGACCCGGGGGTCAGATGCCCGAGCGCACCATGAGGCAGTGCCGCTGCCCTACCTCCTCCGCCGCTTGGGGACGTCGACCCTCAGGCCGTCCCGAGCGGCCACACAGTCTCCATGGATCCTCGCTGCTTCCTCGAGGAATTGCTCGGCGGCGGGGTAGCGCTGGCTGAAGTGGGTGAGGACCAGGCGCCTCACGCCGGCCTCCTGCGCGAGCTCAGCGGCGTCCCGCGCGGTCATGTGACCCCGCTCGTGGGCCTCCCTCCGGGCGTCATCGAGGTAGGTGGACTCGCAGATCAGCAGATCCACCCCCCGGGCCAGCTCGACGGCTCCCCGGCAGGGTCGGGTGTCCATCACGATCGCCACCGCCTGGCCCGGCCTGGGCTCGCTGACCTCGTCGAGCCGGATCAGGCGATCGCCTTGCTGCAGCGCGCCGTCCCGCACGAGGGTCCCGATGTCCTGCCCCTGGATCCCGAGCTCAGCGAGCCGCTCCGGGAGGATCCGCCTCCCGTCTGGCTCCTGGATCCGGTAGCCCCAGGACTCGACCGTGTGGGACAGCCGGATCGCGATCAGCTCCACGGTGTCGTCTGTGTGCTGCGGCCCCGGGGTGTCCACCGGCGACGGCTCGAGGGTGGACATGTCCTTGAAGATCGAGGCCCGGCGGAGGCGATCGAAGTAGACCTGCCCCGAGGCCGGGTAGTGGATGGGGACCTCATGGGGGACCCCGTCGAGGCTGATCCGTTGGATCATGCCCGCCAGGCCGAGGCAGTGATCCCCGTGGAAGTGGGTCACACAGATCCGCGTGATCATCGAGGCCGAGACCCCCGATCGGATCATCTGCCGCTGGGTGCCCTCTCCGGGATCGAAGAGGATCCCCCGGCCGTCCCACAGCAACAGGTACCCGTTGTGGTTGCGGTGGCGGGTGGGCACCTGGCTCGCGGTCCCGAGCACCACCAGCTCTCGTACGCTCATCGTGTCCTCACAGCTCGAGTTCCGCGTGCTATGCGAGCAGGCGCCGGTGAGCCCGCAGCGTCGACGACGCCCCCCCCAGATCCAGGGCCCCGGGCGTCCACCTGGAGGGGCTCACAGGCCACGTCGTGCCCCAGGTCCCGGGACGTGACCTCGATCCACGCCCGCGCGGCGCCCTCCCACCGAGTGGTGGGACCTGCGGGACCTGCGGGACCTGCGGGACCTGCGGGACCTGCTGGCCTCGAACCACGCCCGCGCGGCGCCCTCCCCAGGGGCCGCGCCCCACCGGAGCCACGGCCTCTCCAGGGGCCCAGCGACACCCGCACGAGGGTCGGGGCACGGAGCGCCGAGGCCCCCAGCGAGGATCCAGGACCCGGGCCGCCACCAGTGGGGCTCGGTGGACGACAGGCCAACATAGTGAGCAGGATCAACGACCGCCCTCCCAGACACCCACTGTATGAGCTGCGATCCACAGCCGGGCCAACCCATCCTGCCCGACACCCGGAGACGATTTGGACGATTTTACCATTCTCATGGTACTTTTTGGCGGAATCATCGCCTGTATCCCCCTGATGATGTTCGGCTCGATGTCCCACGCCCGGAAGCTCAAGGAGCTCGAGATCCGGGAGCTCGAGGCCCGGGCCCGGCTGATGGAGGCCGAGGCCCAGGCCGCGCTGCCCTCGTACGTCGACACCACCAGCCCCGAGTCCATCGACGCCTACCGCCGAGCCCGCAGAGAGCTGCAGCAGCGTCAGCTGTAGCGCGATCCGCTCGATAGAGGGGGTGCTGTCCCCTGTCCTGGAGCGTCCGATGCGTGGAGCCCCCCTCGCCGCCCATGTCGCGGCGGCCTCCCTGAACCAGACCGTGGGCGACTGGGACGGCAACGCCCGCCGGATCCGCGAGGCCATCGCCGAAGCCCGGGCGCGCCGGGCGCGCCTGCTGGTGCTCCCCGAGATGTGCATCCCCGGCTACTCCCTCGGCGATCGGCTGATGATGCGGGGCACTCAGGAGCGCTCCTGGAGCGTGCTGATGTCGCTGATCCCCCACACCGACGGGATGGTGGTGCTCCTCGGGCTGCCGGTCCGTCACCGCGACGTGCTGTACAGCGCGATCGCCGTGGTGGCCGGCGGGGCGCTGGTGGGGATCGTGCCCAAGGAGAACCTCGCCACCGGCGACGTTCAGTACGAGAACCGGTGGTTCTGCGGCTGGCCCCGGGGTCACCTCGAGACCTTCACCACCCAGGAGGGGGCCGAGATCCCGATCGGGACCATGATCTTCGAGGCCGAGGGGCTAGGCCGGTTCGGGGTCGAGGTCTGTGAGGACGGCTGGAAGGGCAGCAGGCCAGGCACGGTGTATGCGCTGGCCGGTGCCCACCTGATCGCCAACCCCTCCGCGAGCTGGTTCGTCCTCGGCAAGCACCGGATCCGGCGCCACATGGTCGAGCAGCTGTCCCGGGAGGATCACGTCGTCTACATGTACACCTCCCTGCTGGGCTGCGACGCCACCCGGCTGGTGTTCGACGGCAGCGTGTTCATCGCCCAAGACGGCCAGACCCTGGTCGAGGGCCGGCGGTTCCTGTTCGACAGCGAGCTGGAGCTGATCGATCAGGTGGTCGATCTGGCCGGGCTCGAGCGGATGCGGATGGAGGAGGGCAGCTGGCGCCAGCAGGTCGAGGGGCTCCAGCGCGGAGACCACGGCGAGATGCCAGAGATCATCCAGATCCCGGGCCGGTTCTCCACCGACGCGGCCCCCCCCCCGGTGGGCCCCTACTGGCTCCAGGGCACCGAGCCCACCCTCCCCGATCCCAGCCTCACCTGGCTGCACGAGCGTGGCCTGCTGCCGCGCGCCCCCACCGAGGCCGATCTGCCCCACCTAGAGCTGGAGCTGGCCCTGGCCCTGGCCCTGCGGGAGTACACCGCCAAGTGTGGGATCGGCGGCTACGCCCTGGCCCTGTCCGGTGGGCGAGACTCCGCGATGGTGGCGATGCTGGTGGCACGCTCCCTACGCTACGATCACCCCGGCCTCTCAGGCGAGGAGCTGCGAGGGATCGTCGGGCAGCGGCTGGTCTGCGCCTACATGGCCACCGCCAACTCCGGTCCCAAGACCCGGGAAGCCGCCCGCCAGCTTGCCGAAGCCCTCGGTGCGACCTACCTCGACGCCGAGATCCAGGACGCGGTGGACACCCACGTCCGGATCGGACAGGCCCTGACCGGGGTCGAGCTCTCCTGGGACGATCCAGCCCACGACATCCCGCTGCAGAACGTCCAGGCGAGGCTGCGGGGCTCGCTGATCTGGATGGTCGCCAACCTCCACCGGTACCTGCTGCTGTCGACCTCCAACAAGAGCGAGGCCGCCGTCGGCTACGCCACCATGGACGGCGACACCAGCGGTGGCCTGTCCCCGATCGCCGACGTGCCGAAGTCCCTGGTGACGGCCTGGCTCCGCTGGGCCGCCGAGTTCCACGACATCGACGCCCTACGCGACGTGGTACGCATCCCCGCCACCGCCGAGCTCCGCCCCCCCGATCGGCACCAGACCGACGAAGACGATCTGATGCCGTTCGCGATCCTGGATCAGCTGATCTTCCACTTCGTCCAACGCGGACAGGGCCCCCTCGAGATGTTCCGCACCCTGTGGCCCGGGCTGACCGACAGCTACGGAGGCGACCCCAAGGCGTTCGCCACCGATATCCGAAGGTTCGTCCGAATGTTCTGCGCAGCTCAGTGGAAGCGGGAGCGGTTCGCGATCAGCTTCCGGGTCGCCGCCTTCGATCTGGATCCAAAGACGGGGTTCCGGTTCCCACCCGTGCAGGATCCCTTCACCGAAGAGCTCGCCGAACTAGAGGCCTACGTCGCAGCGCTCGTCAGAGCGGGCGAAGGCCCGAGCTGAGCGCCTCCCGGGCGCCCCGCCGAGCCAGGCCCGCAGCGTCCGAATATCTGCTGGCACAGGCGCGCATTATCCGAATAATATTCGACACATGGGGGCGATTTACGAGACATAGTCGTTATATACTTGAAGTTTGCGAACAATCTCCGGACTCAGGGGGAAGCTTCCGGGGCCACCGATGGAGCACAGGCACCCCGTGGGGCGCCGTACGCGCTTGGGTCTCGGCTGTTTTTGCGCGCTTCGGCCGGAGCTTTGGGGTGATATGGGCGGTCTATTAGCGTGCGTTTGGGCACTGCGGACACGGCTGGGCGGGCTCCCAGGGGGCTGCGAGCCCCACAGCCCTCTCTCTCGGCTCGAGCCCCGGGCCCCCACCCCTTCATCATAGTAGGGGCTCTTTGAGTCGGGGCGGGCGTGTTGAGGGCCCCTACGACGTGCCCCTTGGGTCGTCGAGCCTCGCGACAGCGGGGCGGGGCTCCCGGGGCTGACGACGAAGCGCATGAGTCGGGACGAAGCGCCGTACGCCTAGCGTCTTCAGCCCTCGCCCTTGCACTGAGGCTCTTCGCTAGCCCCTCCCGTCCGCCCAGCGACTCCAGCCCCCGCCTTTGCACTGAGCTCCTCCGCAGTCGCTTCCGTCCGCCCACCCACCCACGCCCAGCGCT
>DRPG01000452.1 GCA_011376105.1 Deltaproteobacteria bacterium | reverse complement strand
TACCTCAACGCACGCCCCCTCTCCGAGCGGATCGACATCGACCAGCACCCCCTCGTGATGGCCCCCCCCGCCGAGGTCGCGCGGATGCTCCGGGACGACGAGGTCGACGTGGCGCTGGTGCCGGTGGCCGCAGCCCTGACCGACGGCGACTTCCGGATCGTGCCGGGGGTGGCGATCGGGGCACAGGGGCCGGTCCGATCGGTGCTGCTGGTCGCCGAGACCCCGCCTGAGCAGTGGCGCGCCGTCCGGCTCGATGGGGTGAGCCGGACCTCGGCGGTCCTGGCCCGGCTGCTGCTCGCGGGCCCCCTGAGCGAGCGCGTCCCGCCCGGGCTACGGATCGAGGCGGTGGGCCCCAACGAGGCCCTGGCCGGGGCCGGCGGTGATGTAGCCGCGCTGGTGATCGGAGACGCGGCCCTGGCGCTGGACGCGCGCTGGTCGGTGCGCCTGGATCTGGCCGAGCTGTGGCACGAGTGGACGGAGCTGCCGTTCGTGTTCGCGGTGTGGGCGGCGAGGCCCGACCTCGATCCTGCGGTGGTGGACCACCTCGTCGAGGCAGGGCGGGCGGGGGTCGAGGCCCTGCCCAGGGCCTACGCCGGCGACGATCTGCGCTACCTCACCGAGAGCCTCCGGTACCCGCTGGACGACGCGGCGCTGATGGGGCTGCGGCGCTTCGCCGCCCTCGCCCGGGCCGAGGGCTGGCTGGGCCGGGAAGACATCGAGCTGTTCGGGCCCTCCCGGCCTCGCCTCGATCACCCTCCGGTGGCCGGGCTGCTGCAGCGCGCGGTCGCAGGGGAGCGCCTCGGGCCGGACGCGCTGCACCGCCTCGCCCTGCACGCGCCCCTGGCTCAGCTCGCCGCCGCCGCCCACGAGCTCCGATGCATCCGCCACCCGGGCGGCGAGGTCGGCTACTGGCTCGAGGCCTCCATGCCCGATCCAGAGGGGATCGCCGAGATCGTCGTCGGGGGCGGGGTGGGGGTGGTCGAGCAGCTGCTGGCCCTGCGCGAGGCCCAGGATCGCGACGGCGCTGTCACCGGAGTGCGGGTCTGGGCCGCCGAGGGCGAGGGCCCCTATGGAGACCAGCCCAACACCGCCATCGATCACCAGCGCGCGGTGGCCCTGGCTCGGATCGCCTTGGACAACGTCCCACACTGCTGTGCGTCGGTGGGCACCGAGGGCCTGGGCATGGCCCAGGCCAGCCTCGGGATGGGCTGCGATCAGCTCGGTCGGATCTGCCTCGAGGGGGATCCCGGTGGCTGGGCGGAGCAGGTCGAGGCCATCGAGCACCACATCCGGGAGGCGGGCTTCGAGCCGGTGCGCCTCCGGCCCAGCCGGAGATCCACGCCCCAGCCCACAGAGCACCCCGCCCCGTAGCCGGCACCGTGGCGACGACGCCGCCATCGATTACAACGTCGCCCTGGAGGACTCCATGGACCTCAAGGACCTGACAGAAGCCGAGCGCAGGAGCTTCTTCGGCCTGCTCACGACCATGGTCGATGCAGACGGGAAGGTCGCCGAGGAAGAGCTCGAGGAGATCGATGCGTTGGCAGAGGAGATGGAGATCGATCTGTGTGCGGCGCTGGAGGAGGCCCGCGCCCAGTTCCGCGATCGAGACGCTGCGCTGGAGAGCGCCTCCGAGATCCAGCGGACCGAGGCGAGGGAGCTGGTCCAGACCGTGCTGCACGATCTGGCACAGCGCGACGGGGAGCAGAGCCCCGAGGAGCTCCAGCTGCTCGCAGATCTCCGCGCCCTGTGGAGCGACGGGGCATAGAGAGCCCGGGGATCGGAGGAGGGCGAGCGCTCTGTCCGTTTCTTCAGAGAACATTGAAGAGACCAGGGGCGCTGGATAGGGCGAGCCCATGGTGGTGCGCACCCAGCGGGCCCTCCTCGGGGATCAGCTCGTCGAGGATGCAGTCGTGGAGCTGTCTGAGACCCACGAGATCACCGTGGTGCGCCCAGGCCGGGCCGGCGATCCACCCGCGCTGCGGGGGCTGCTGGTGCCCGGGCTGGTCAACGCCCACCTCCATCTCGAGCTGAGCTGGGCCCGTGGCGCGATCGAGGGGGGCGAGGGGCTGCCGGCCTGGGTCCAGGCCCTCAGATCGTGCACGCCTCCGCCCGACGCCGCCGGGCGAGCCCGCCGCGCAGCGGAGGCCATGATCGAGGGGGGCACGGCCCTGGTCTGCGACGTCTCCAACCTGGGCGACACCGCGGAGCTGCTGGCCTCCGTCGGGCTCGCGGGGATCGTGCAGCACGAGCTGCTGGGCCTCAGCCAAGCTGGGCTGTCCGAGCGGATCGAGGCCGCCCGTGCCCCGGCGCGCTGGGTGGGGAAGGTGGCGGTGCGTCCGTCCCCCCATGCGACCTACAGCGCGCCGGGCCCGCTGCTGGCCGCCGCCGGAGCAGGTCGTGCGGGTGTGCCCGGCAGCGTCCACCTCGCCGAGGATCCGGGGGAGGCGGAGCTGACCCTGCGGGGCTCCGGGCCCTTCGCTGAGCTGCTCGACGCCCTGGGGATCGACTGGCGATGGTGGGAGCCCCCCGGGCTGTCGCCCACCGCCTGGCTCGCGGCGCTGGGGCTGCTGGGGCCGGAGCTGCTGCTGGTGCATGGGGTGCACCTCGAGCCCACCGATCGCGCGGCGATCGCCGCTGCGGGGGCCTGGGTGTGCCTCTGCCCACGCTCCAACCAGCACATCGGCGGCCAGCTCCCCGACGTGCCGGCCCTGATGCAGGCCGGGATCGGGCTGTGCCTGGGCACCGACAGCCTGGGATCGGCCCCCGATCTCGACGTGCTTGGGGAGATCGCGCTGCTGTGCGGGGCCTTCCCACAGATCCCCGCCCTGCGCTGGCTGCAGCTAGCGACGGTGGGGGGGGCGGACGCCCTACAGCGCCCCGGGCTCGGCCGCATCGCCGTGGGGGCCACCCCAGGGCTGCTGCTGCTCGAGGTGGATCACCCCAGAGCGCTGCGGCGTGTCCCCCCCCGGCGCTGGCTCGTCCGTCCCCCCACCGAAGGAGGTGCCCCTTGAGCAGCGCCCTGGCCACCTACAGCCGGATGATCAAGCTCTCCCACAGCATCTTCGCGATGCCCTTCGCCTTGGCGGCGGCGGTGCTCGCCGCCCGGGAGGTCCCGGTCGGCTGGGGGCAGCTGGTGCTGATCGTGGTGTGCATGGTGTCTGCGCGCTCGAGCGCCATGGGGTTCAACCGCCTGGTGGATCGCGACATCGACGCGATCAACCCCCGCACCATGGGGCGGGAGCTGCCCAGCGGTCAGATCGGGGTCCGCGCCGCCTGGGCGTTCACCCTGGGCTCAGCGGCCCTGTTCGTCGTCTGCACGGCCCTGCTACACCCGCTGACCCTGGCGCTGTCGCCCGTCGCCCTGGCGGTGGTGTGGGGGTACTCGCTGACCAAGCGCTTCACCGCGCTGTGCCACCTGTTCCTCGGCCTGGCCCTGGCCCTGGCCCCCACCGGGGTCTGGATCGCGCTGACCGGCTCCTGGGGTCCGATCCCCGCGCTGCTGTCCGCGGCGGTGGGCACCTGGGTGGCGGGGTTCGACATCCTGTACGCCTGTCAGGATCAGGGCTTCGATCGCGACCACGGGCTGCGCTCGATCCCCACCGCCCTGGGGCTGCGGGGGGCGATGGGGGTCAGCGCCGGGCTGCACCTCGCCACCGTGGCGCTGCTGATCGCGCTGCCGTGGCTCACGCCCCTGGGCTGGGCCTATGGGGTGGGGGTGGCCCTGATCGCGGCGGCGCTGCTCTATGAGCACTGGATCGTGAGGCCCGACGATCTGTCCAGGATAGACAAGGCTTTCTTTGATCTAAACGGCTACGTCTCGCTGCTGTTCCTGGCGTTCGTCGTCGCCGGGAGCTGGTGGAGCTGACGATCTCTCCTCCTCCACAGGAGGTCTACCCCCCCAGGGGGAGCCCAACCCTCCGGGCGGCGGCCTGTGTGGCGCTTGTGGAGCGGGCGTCCGGCCCCGAGGCCGCGACGCGGTGGCGCTCGCACCGGGACAACGATCCTCGCTCTGGTGTGGGCCTTTGGGCGTGGATCGATGTGGGCCTTTGGGCGTGGATCGCCTCCAGCTCGCGGACCCCGGAGCGTGATCAGAAGGTGAGGCTCACCGCCGAGCGCCGAGCGGACTCGGCGAACGCGGTGACGCCACCGAACTCCAGGTTGGGCAGATCCATCAGATCGGCCCGGGTGATCCCCATCACCCCCATGGACATGGTGCAGACCTGGAAGCGCACGCCTTGATCGATGGCCTGGCGCATCAACTCCTCCAGGGGCAGCACGTTCTGCTTGCGCATCAGATGCTGCATCATCCGGGTGCCCGCGCCCCCCATGTCCATCTTGCCGAGCCGCTGGCGCCGGGGCCCCAGCGGCATCATCCACTGCATCAGGCGCTGGATCAGGCTCTTGCGGTAGGACGTGGCGTGGGGGTTGCTCCCACGGAGCACGTTGATCCCCCAGAAGCTGAAGAAGATGACGACCTCCATCCCCTGGGCTGCCGCGGCGTTGGCGGTGAGCATGCAGCCGAGCAGGCTCTCCAGGTCGTTGTGCAGGATCAGGATCGTCGTCCGATCCTGCGAGGCCTGCTCGTCCCGCCTCGTCGGCAGCAGCGGTGCGGGGTCGGAGGGGCTGGTGTGGCTCGGGCTGTCCAGCAGGGTGGGTTGATCCGCGAGCTCAGCGCCCACCGGGGCCGGCGCCAGCGTGCCGGCGGGGGCCCTGGGGAGGCAGATGGTGGCGGAAAACGCCGTCTCCTGGATCACATTGGAGATCTCGGCGCAGGTGGCCGAGGCCCAGGAGTACAGGGAGGTCCGGAAGCTTGGATCGTCGGAGATCACCCTAAGCCTCCCCCCGTGGCCCATCAGGGTGCCGGACAGCTGCAGGATCCCGAGGTGGGGTGGGATCCCACGGAGATCCAGCAGGTCGGGCTGTCGATCCCGGGGGGAGCCCCGGGCCTCCCCGGGGGGCCGGGGGGGGGCCGAAGGCACGGTGTCCCCCTCGTCCGGATCCAGCCCCAGGGGCGACAGAGTGGTCTCCCGGGGGCGCTGGCTGGGCTGGGGGCCTGGGATCATCGTCGGAGAGACGAGGCTGTCGGTGGAGGGCAGCGAGGCCCCGTGCAGCGCGACGATGCCGTGGAACCCCCCCTCCGGTGGGGGCGCGAGCCAACGCAGCCGTGCATCCACCGCACGACACCAGGCCTCCAGATCCGAGGGGAAGTCGTCGTCGTCGGCGTAGATGTGCAGCACCGTGGGCTGGTGGACCTGCCGCCGCGCGGTCCGGGCCACCTCGAGGATGGGGGCGGGGCACCGCATGCCACGACAGTCGATGTCAAGGCTGTGGGTCGTCATCCTGTCGCTTCCTTGCTCTTGGGGTAAGGGACTAGGTTGCGGGAGTGGGCCGCGCGCCATGCGGTCTCGAGATCGTCGATCGCGTCTCTCAGGGCGAGCCGGAGCTGATCCTGGCTGTGGTGGATCTTACGGCTCCGCTCCAGCGAGATGTTCACCGCCGCCACCAGCTTGCGCGCGTCGCTGGGCAGCGTGAGGTGCTGATCGAGCCCGACGAAGTTCACCGTGGTCTGGAGCAGCTCGGGGTTGAGGTGACTCGAGAGCAGGACCTTGGTGGTCTCCGGGTACCAGCGGAGCTTCGACAGCAGGGCGTCCTGGATCAGCACGTGCATGTCGCCGAACACCACGACCCACGGTGGACGCGCCCGGCCCTCGAGGAAACGGGCCAGCTGGCTCTCCCGGGCCTCAGGGCTCAGCAGCGAGACCTCGCAGCGGGGGCTGAGCAGCGAGACCGCTTCCTCGACGATCAAGTGCTCGGTGGTCGGATCTCCGGTCAGCACCCAGACGGTGGGGGTGGCCGTGGCCGCGAGGGTGGTGTCGGTGGCGTTGAGGCTGGGGGTGGGCAGCTCCCGATCGGCATGGATCAGCTGCACTGGATCGCCGAGCAGCCCGCTGGCTGCATCCGAGGCCTGGGGCGTGAACCGATCCGTCGCGATCGACTCCTCGGCGGCGATCGGAGAGAAGGCAGCGAACTGGTAGCGGCTAAGCTCGCGCCAGGTCAGGGCGCGCATCGCGCCCAGGAGCTCCTGGGCGCTGGCGAAGCGTGCCGCAGGATCCTTGCGCAGCGCCCGGTGCACGATCCGCGACAGCTCCTCGGGGATCGGGGCCAGCGCCCGCAGCGGCACGGGCTCGCTGTGGATCTGCTGCTGCATGACCTCGTGGGGATCGTCGGCGTTGAAGGGACGGCTCCCCGCCAGCGCCTCGTACAGGACGATCCCCAGGCTGTACAGATCCGACGACGGGCTCGGGGCGTGCCCCATCGCCACCTCCGGCGCCATGTACTGAGGCGTGCCGGAGGTCAGCACGCCCTGCTCCGGCGAGCCGGCGAAGCCGCCGGTCAGCCCATAGTCGATCACCTTCACCAACCGATCGAGCCCCTCGGGCTCCCACAACATCAGGTTCTCAGGCTTGATGTCCCCGTGCACGATCCCAAACCCGTGGGCCTCGGACAGGGCCGCCAGGACCTGCAGGGCGACGCGCCAGGCCTGCAAGGGGGCGAGCCGGCGCTGGGTCCGCAGGATCCGACGCAGGGTCTGGCCCGGCACATGCTCCATCACCAGGAACGGGCCGATGATCGAGCCCTCGGGGCCCTCGACCCGGCCCGTGGTGTCGATCACGTGCACGTTGTGGGGGTGCTGGAGCCGACACAGGCTGCTCAGCTCCCCGATGAGCTGGCGCTGGGCCTTGTCTGGACAGCGAAAAAACTTGACGACAACCTCTCGCCCAAGGGCGACGTGTCGAGCGAGCCAGACGCTGGAGAGCGTGCCATCGTGAAGCTTCTTCTCGAGTCGATAGTGGTTCCCCAAGTTCCCCTCCCTGGAAGATCAGTATAGACGATTGCTGTTGGGGCACGGCTCGCATTCTTCAGAACAGATGCGGATAACGGGGGTGGTTGTGTCGTGGGGTGCGCCTGAGCGTGTGTCGTGGGGTGCGCCTGAGCGTGTGTCGTGGGGTGCGCCTGAGCGTGTGTCGTGGGGTGCGCCTGAGCGTGTGTCGTGGGCGCTCGACGGCGGCTCGGGGGCGCGGCTCCGGATAGAGGCTCCGGATAGAGGCTCGGGACGAGGGAGGTCGCCATCGAGCACCGAGGATCACAGAGGCGCTGTGTCTCCAGGTTCCGGGTCCCCGATCTGGGCGTGGGGGTCGGCTTTCGCGTGCCGCACTACGGGCACATCGTCGAGCACCGCCCTGAGATGGATTGGTTCGAGATCATCAGCGAGAACTTCATGGTTGACGGGGGATCTCCACGCTTCCACCTCGATCGTCTCCTGGATGCCTACCCCGTGGTGCAGCATGGGGTGTCGATGTCGATCGGGGGTGAAGAGGACGTCGAGCACACTCAGCGGCTGGTCGCGCTGGCACGCCACACCCGGACGCCCTGGCTAAGCGATCATGTCTGTTTCACCCGCTCTCGGAGGGTCAACACCCACGATCTGCTGCCGGTGCCCTACACGCCCGAGGTCCTCGGGCACATGGTCGAGCGGAGCAAGCGCATCGCAGGAGCGCTGCCGTGCCCCTTTGCCCTGGAGAATCCTTCTTCCTACCTGTCCTTCGAGGCGAGCACGATGCCCGAGTGGGCCTTCATCGCGGAGCTGGCGGAGCGCGCGGACATCGCGCTGCTGCTCGATGTCAACAACGTCTTCGTGAGCTCCATCAACCATGGCTTCGATCCAGAGCACTACCTCGATCAGATCCCCGCTGATCGGGTGGTGCAGATCCACCTCGCGGGGCACTCGGTGAGGGAGGGCTACCGGCTCGACACCCACGACGCGCCGGTGTGCGACGAGGTCTGGGCGCTGTACGCGCACGCGATCGAGCGGCTCGGTCCGGTGAGCACCCTCATCGAGTGGGACGGCAACATCCCCTCCTGGGAGCGCCTGGCTGAGGAGGCGGCCCGGGCCCGGGCCCTGCGGGATCGGATCACGGGGGGGGCGGAGCCCGCCCCGTCCGGGGCCCCCGGGAGCCTCTGATGGGGCAGCGCAGCGGGGAGCTGCCACCGGACTGGCGGGAGCAGATGGTCGAGATGATCCGGGGGGCGGCTCCCGTCCGGGGGGACTGGTTCGCCGGGGGGCCGGTGTGCTCCCCCGAGGAGCAGATCGGGATCTATGTCCAGCAGTACCGGCTTCGCCTGTACGATGCACTGCTCGATGAGGTCCCTGGCCTCGCCGCCCTGCTGCAGGGGGACGACGAGGAGGCCGGGGAGCGCCTGCTGAGGCGCTATCTCGCGGATCATCCTCCGTCGTCCTGGACCCTGAACCGGATCGCCGACGCGCTGCCCGGGTGGCTCGCCGAGCAGCCCGGCGTCGGCGCCCACCTGGTGGAGATGGCCCTGCTGGACCGTGCGGTGCAGGAGGGCTTCGACGCCGCGGAGGGGCGGCCGATCCAGCCAGCTGAGCTCGCGACGATGCCCCGTCTGCAGCTGCAGCCCCACGTTCGGCTGCTGCGGCTCAGGCACAACGTCCACAGCCTGCGCTCGGCCGCCCTGTCACGCCGGCCCCTGCCCGGGCTACAGGCCGCCGACTTTCCCCTGGTGGTGTTCCGTCGGGGCCGGAAGATGCGGCACTGGGTGGTGCCGCTGCCCGCGTGGGGGATCCTGCAGGGGATCGCGGCCGGGCGGGGGGTGCCCGAGGCGATCGAGGACGTCTTCGCACGGGGGCTCGTCGACGCCGAGCACCTCACCGATGAGATCGGGACCTGGTTCCGGGACTTCTCGGAGCGGAGCCTGGTCCAGCTGGCCGCGCCGCCTGGTGAGCCTTGAGCGCGGTGCTCGAGGCCCGAGGGCTGACCCGTCGGATCGGGGAGCGGATCCTGTTCCAGGGCCTCGGGTTGACCCTGCGGGCTGGCACGAGCTGCTGTGTGCAGGGGGCGTCGGGCACCGGCAAGACCCAGCTGCTGCGGCTGCTCGCCGGCCTCGATCCAGCGGACGAGGGCACGATCACCCTGCATGGCCGCCCACCAGAGGCCTGGGGGATGCCTACCTGGCGGGCCCGGGTCGCGTATGTGCCCCAGGGCGCCCCGATCGTCTCCGCAACCCCCGCGGCCTGGCGGGCCCGGCTCGAGACCCTGCGCACCCACCCCCCGGACGGACCCGATCCCTGCGAGGTCGCGGCCCGGCTGTCGCTGCCACAGGCTGCGTGGGAGCAGCCCTGGGCCTCGCTGTCTGGAGGAGAGCGCCAGCGCCTGCACCTCGCCCTGGCCCTGTCCACCGCCCCCGAGGTCCTGCTGCTGGACGAGCCCACCGCCGCCCTGGATCCAGCGCTGGTGGGTGCGGTGGAGGCGCTGCTGGCCGGGCGCACCGCGCTGTGGGTCACCCACGATCCAGCGCAGATCGAGCGCCTGGGCGCCGACGTGATCTCGATGGGATCCCGGTGAGCGGCCCGATCCCGCTGTCTGCGCTGGACGTGGCGCTGGCGTCGTCGCTGCTGCTGCTCCATGGCCTCCTGTCGGCGTGGCTCGGGCTGGGGCTGACCCGGCGGGTGGGGGTGGCGGCGCTGCGCAGCGTGCTGCAGCTGACCCTGCTGGGCTACGTGCTGGCGCCGGTGCTGGCCTGGGAGCAGCCCCTGCTGGTGTTTCTCCTCGGTGGGATCATGATCATGATCGGGGCCCGGGAGGCCCTGGGGCGGGTCTCCCGGAGCCACCGTGGCCTGTTCTCCTCCGCCCTCGGGGCCCTGGCGCTGGGCGGGATCACCACCACGATCCTCGCCACCACGGTGATCGTCAGAGTTCAGCCCTGGTGGTCGCCGCAGTATCTCGTCCCACTGCTGGGCATGATCCTGGGCAACGCGCTAACCGGGGTGGGCCTGGGGCTGGAGCGGAGCCTGGATCAGCTGGACACCGGTCGGGTCGAGGTCGAGCTGCTGCTGGCCCGGGGGGCGACCTGGTGGGAGGCCAGCCGGCCTGTGGTGGCCGACGCCATCCGGACGGGGCTGATCCCGATCCTCAACTCCATGAGCGTGGTCGGGCTGGTGTCCATCCCAGGGATGATGACGGGGCAGATCCTGGGGGGGGTCGATCCCGTGCTGGCTGCGCGCTACCAGATCGTGATCCTGTTCCTGATCGCGGGGGCGATCGCGGTGAGCACCGCGACCGCGGTGTTGATCAGCACGAGCAGCCTGTTCGACGCAGCCCACCGGCTCCGGATCCACCGGCTCCAGCGGAAGAGGCGCTGATCGTGGCACGATGCAACTCCATGAACCCGATGCGTCGTCCTGGATCCTGGGTGGTGGAGCGCCCCATCGGGCACGGGGCACGGGGCACGGGGCACGGGGCACGGGGGCACGGGGCACGGGGCACGGGGCACGGGGCACGGGGCACGGGGGCACGGGGGCACGGGGGCATGGCGACGGTGTCTTGGAGCCACCATGTCGACGATCCCGGGCGCCGATCCGCGCTGGAGGTGCTCCGGCACAGCGAGCCCACCCACCTGCCCGAGCGCCTGGCCCGGTCTCACCGGGAGGGCCGGCTGCTGCGGAGGCTGGATCACCCCTACATCGTCGAGGGCCTCGATCAGGGGCAGGAGCCAGGTCCCTGGCTCGCCCGGTGCTCACCTGGCTCGCCCGGTGCTCACCTGGCTCGCCCGGTGCTCACCGGGGCATGATCACCAGGGGGGTCTGCAGCGCCTCGCGGAACAGGGTGCCAAAGTCGGCCTCGGCCCCGAGCAAGGCCAGAACGCTGTTGAGCCCCCACTGCAGTCGGCTCGTCAGGACCCAGGGCCGCGGCATTCGGGTCCGGCGGAGGTTGGGGTTATCCCAAGCGAGCAGGCTCCAGCTCCGCTTCACGTAGTCGTGGGTGTAGCGGAACCGGGGGGTGAGGAAGGGCTCGTACAGGTAGCGCATGACCTGCCAGTGATAGTCGAAGTCGTAGCGATCTGGATCGGGGACCATGCCGGTGTCGACCATGACGTCGGCCAGATCGGCGCGTCGACCCTCGAGCACCACCCGGGCCAGGCGCTTCCAGGTCTGGACGAACTCGGCGTCGAACCAGCGCACACAGCCAAAGTCGAGAAACACCACCTGCTCGCCGTGCTCGGGGAACAGGTAGTTGCCCGGGTGAGGATCTCCGTGTAGGCAGCCATGGCCGAAGATCGAGCCAAAGGCAAAGGAGAACAGGCGCTCGCCCGCCAGGTTGCGGGCCCCGGCGTCGGCGGCCTCGATGAACGGGTAGAAGCTCTGCCCCTCGGCAAAGGTCGAGGTCAGGACGACCGACGAGCTGCGGGCCTCGATCACCTCGGGGATCTGGACCCAGGGGGCGCCGGCCCACAGGGCCTGGAACCGACGCTGGTTGTTGGCCTCCACCTCGAAGTCGCACTCCTCGGCGAGCCGATCCCGGAGCTCCCCGACCAGCTCGCCCGCCTGCATCGCGCTGCCGAACCAGGCCAGGGCGCCGATGCGACGTAGGTGGCCGAGATCGACCTCGAAGGTCTCTGCGATGTGGGGGTACTGGATCTTGACCACGACGTCGCGCCCTTCGAAGGTGGCGCGGTGGACCTGGGCGATGGACGCGCTGGCCAGGGGCTCGGGATCGAAGTCCTCGAACAGCGCCTCGAGGGTCGCGCCGAGGCTGTCTTCGACGACGGGGCGCAGGGTGGCGAGCTCCAGCGGCTCACCTCCTTGCTGCAGCCTGCGCAGCATGCGCTGGGCCTCCGGTGGCATCGAGCCCTCAAGGTAGCTCGCCATCTGGCCGGCCTTCATCGCCAGGCCCTTCATCGCGTCGAGATCGTCGGCGATGGAGGTGCCCAGGTGGGCATCGCTGGCCTCGCCCGCGGCCCGCACCACCCTGCGCCCCGCGGCGGAGGACAGCCTCAGCGCGACCCGGCCTGAGGCCAGGGTGCGGCTCGCCCAGGAGCTGGTGATCTGCTTGAGCTTGTCCCGCTTGCGCTCGTCAGACATCGGAGGACGGGGCGCGCTCGGGGGAGGGGCAGCCCTGGACGGGGGGCGGATCGTCGAGGAACTTGAGGAACGGGCGCCGCATGAAGGCCCGCGCCATGTCCGGCGCCAGGCCCGCGCGGAAGTCCCGCGCCAGCTCTTGGCCGACGACTCGGTGGGTCTGCTGCTCCTCGCCGTCGGTGAGCTGGACCATCAGGGCGCGGGCCTCGAGCGACAGCAGGCGGAAGCCCCGGCCCCCGGCGGTCTGTAGCACCAGCCTCGCTGCGCTCCGGGCGGCGGCGTAGTCCTGGATCCCGAGGTTGGCCCAGGCCAGCCCCAGCTGGACCTGGGTCCTGCGGGGCAGGGGCAGCTCGGGCAGGGCGGCGGACGCTCGCTGGATCAGGGCCTCGGCCGCGCCCCGATCGGTGGGGGCCTCGGCCCGGGCCAGGTGGGTCTGGAGGATGGGGAGGTAGCGCTCTGGATCCCGCCGCAGCACCACCTCGATCCCCCGGGCGCCGTACTGGCGAGCCTGCTGTAGCTCGCGTCGCTCCAGCGACAGCTGGGTCAGGGCCACCAGGCAGGCGAGGATCTCCTCGGGCAGATCGATGCTGCGGGCGAGCTGTAGCGCCTCGTGCAGCCCCTCCTCGGCCTCCTCGTACAGCCCGAGATCCAGGGCGGACGCGCTCATGGCGCGGGTGGCTGCGGTGCGACCGAGCTTGTAGTCCAGCTCCCGGGACAGCTCGACCGCGATGTGGGCCCGCTGCCGAGCCTGCAGGGGCTCTCCCTGCCACATCAGCAGCTCGGCGATGTTGGCCAGGGCCAGGCAGCGGGGGCGCTTCATCCGGAGCTCTCGGAAGATGCCCTCGGCCTCGGTCAGCCCGCTGGTCGCCGCGGCGAGGTGGCCCCGGGTGGCCTGGGCCGCGGTCAGGGCCAGCAGCAGCTCGGCGCGGCGATCCGCTAGCTGGTTGCCCTGGGCCACCCGCAGCCCCTCGCTCGCCAGGCGCTCACACTCGTCGAGCTGGCCCTCGGACCAGGCCAGGGCGGCCATGCAGTGCAGCGCCTCGGCGACGCCCTCCCGGAAGTGCAGCCGCCGGCTGGCCTCCAGGGCCAGCTCAGCGAACTCGCGGCTGTCGTCGTGCTGCCCCCGCCTGCGCAGCACCGTGGCCAGCCGCAGCCGGGCCTCACAGGCCGCCCTTGGATCTGCGTCCTCTTCGGACAGTGCCAACACCGCGCGCCAGGTCTGCTCAGCGTCGGCCCACTCCGCCCGGTTGTACAGCACCGTGGCTCGAACCGTGAGGTTGTCTCTACGAAAAGAGCGAAAGCTCGCCGACGGGAGATCCGCCATCGCTGAGCCCTCCAGGGTGCCCGCCTTCTCCGTCAGGTCCCAGGCCTCCTGCATCAGGGAGCGATCGGCGAGCCGCTTGGCGGCGGCCACCAGGTAGCGGTAGGCCCGGCCTGCGTCCCCCGCCTTGCGGTAGTGCTCGCCGACGATCTCCAGCGCTGCGGGCTGGTTGGCGTAGTGCAGCTCCATCGCCGCGGCCATCCGCCGGTGCAGCCACGCCCTCCGCTCTGCGTCGAGATCGCGGTACACCACGTCGGCGAACTTTCGGTGGGTCACCGAGTGGTAGATCGTGTCGCCGATCCGGCGCTCCCGCACGATCCCCGAAGCGAGCAGCCGATCGAGGCTGTCGAGCACGATCTCCTCGTCCTCGTCGAGCACGTCCAGCAGCACGTCGAGATCGACGTCCCTCGACTCGACGGCCAGGACCTCGAGCACGCCCCGATCCTCGGGATCGATCGCGTCCAGCCGGCTCTTCATCATCTGGCGCACGCCGATCGGGATCTCGAGGTGGCCGGTGACGATCTCGTCGGGATCGATGCCCAGCTCGTGGCCTCCGTCGCCGGTCTTGCGGATCACCCCCTGGGACAGCAGGGAGCGCAGGAACTCGGTGACGAAGTAGGCGTTGCCCTCGGTCTCCTTGTGCAGCCGCTGGGCGAGCAGGCGTGCGCCGAGCGAGTCGCCCACCAGCTCGAACAGGATCTCCGCGAGATCCTCCCGGGACAGCGCGCCCACGCTCATCTCCATCGGCTCTACCCCCAGCCCCTCGCCCGCGGCGAGGCCGTCGGCGGCGGCGTTGGCCTTGGGGCGGAGGGAGGCGATCACCAACAGCGGCAGGTCCTCGTTGCCGATCAGGGTGCGGACCAAGAACGACAGCAGGTGCAGCTCCCGGGGGTTCGCCTCGTGCAGATCGTCGAGGACCACCAGCTGGGGCCCGTCGTCGAGCACTAGATCCAGGGCCTCCCGGGCCGCGTCGTAGACCGCATGGGCCGCGTCCTTGGGGGCCTCCCTGCCCTTGAGCCAGGCCTCGATGCTGCCCTTGAGGGCCGCGGGTGCCTGCTCCCCCTGATCGGCCAGGATCTGCTGCACCATCCGGAGCAGGACCCGGAAGGTGGGCTCCTCTGAGTGGAACTCGCCGCGATGGAACGGGATCCCTAGCGCCTGAGAGCGATCGATGGCCACCGACAGCAGCCTCGACTTGCCTGCGCCGTCGTCCCCCTCGAGGATCACCACCCCGCCACGGCTGGCGGTGAGCCCCGCCACCGCGTCGGTGATCGCCTCGATCTCGAGAGCCCGCCCCACCAGCGGGGGGTTCCAGCCGTCCGCCTCGCTGGGCGGGGGCACGCGCTCCTCGGCCTCGAGGCGATACAGGATCTCCTGGGCGGACTGGTAGCGATCCCTCGGCGCCTTCTGCAGCAGCCTCCTGCAGATCTCGTCGAGGTGATCGGGGATGTCCCGGTTGACGTCCCTCGGAGCCGGCGCAGGTCGATCCCGGTGCAGGGTGAGGTAGCCCGCCATGTCGTTGGCCACGAACGGGCGCTTGCCGGTGAGCATCGCAAACAAGATCACGCCCAGGGAGTACAGATCGGAGCGATGATCCAGCGGGCTACCGGTGATCTGCTCGGGGGAGGCGTAGGCCCAGGTGCCCACCAGGGTGGTGGACAGGTGGGGATCGTGGGAAGGATCGAGGTCCTTGACGATGCCGAAGTCGGTGAGCTTGCACTCCCCCTCGCGGGTGATCAGCACGTTGGACGGCTTGAGATCCCGGTGAACCAGCCCCCGGCGATGGATCGCGGACAGCGCCCGGCACAGATCGATGAGGATCTGCTCGACCCGACGCCAACGCTTGTCGGGATCCCAAGTGCGGAAGCTCCGGATCCGGGAGTGTAGATCGGGGCCGTCGACGAACTCCATCGCGATGTAGGGGTGACCGTGCAGATCCCCATAGGCCTCGACCCGGATCACGTTGGGGTGGTTGATCCGTGACAAGGCCCGGAACTCGCGACGGAACCGTACCAACCCGGTCTTGAACCGGGACTTGCGTAGCACCTTCAGCGCCACCAGGGCGCCAGCTGGATCCTTGGCCAGGAGCACCCGGGCCATGCCGCCGCTGCCGATCTCCCGCATGAAAACATAGCTTCCAATACGGGAACCGGGCTTGAGCGGCAGCCCGCCCATCTCCAGGGGTTCGTCGTTTGCCTTAGCCATCCATGATCCGCGGGGTCGGGCAGGGGACGTATCGGATCGAGGGCGTGGTGCCGAGGGATCGCCATGGCCTCACGGGTCGGGCTTCAGCCGCCGCAGATCTGCCCGGTGGGCGAAGCGCTGAGTCGCCTGGGGGGGAAGCAGCGGCGTCATCCGCTCGAGGATCCCCTGGATGGTGCGGCGGGTCTCGTCTCCGGGGGCGGCCTGGTGTTGGGCCAGCAGCAGCTCGAGGCGGAGCCCGTCTGATCCGGGCCCCCGCAGGGCCCTCAGCCCACGGGCCGCGGCCTGGGCTGCCTCGGTGGCCTGACCCGCGGTGAACAGGGCCCTGGACGCATCCAGCGCGATGGTGGCGGTGGCGGGGATCAGCAGGGGCGGGCGACGGGCCAGGGCCGTGCGGCACAGCTGCTCGGCCCGGCTGGGCTCGGTGGAGGCCGCGAAGCGGGCATGGAGCACCAGCAGCTGCCCCTCGGGATCGTCGACCCGGCCGGGGGGGACCTCGTCGGGGGGGGGGAGGGCCGACCAGGCCTCCGAGGGACGCTCCAGCTCCATCAGCACCCGCGCCACCTGGAGCCGGGCGCTCCAGGTGGGGCCCTCGCTGGCCTCGGCGAACACGAGCGCCTGCTCTGTCGCGCTGATCGCGCCCTCCTCCTCCCCGAGGGCGCGCAGGATCTGCGCCATCGCGGCGTAGGCCAGGGGCATCCGATCGCCCAGCCCGTGGCGACGGGCCAGCTCGATCAGCAGCTCGGTCCGGTACAGAGCCGAGCCGAGCCTGCCCGCGGTGATGTCGAGCTCTGCAGCCCGGGTCAGCACCGCAGCCCGCACCCGGTAGTCTCCGTCGGGGTTCAGCAGATCGTCGGCCTGAGACAGCAGCTCGCTGGCCTCCACCAGCCGCCCCCGCAGGGCCCGGCTGTGGGCCAGGCCCCGGCGGGCCCTCGCCTCGGCGTCCCGGCTGCCCGTGCCCAGCGACGCGCTCAGGGCCTCGTTCCACAGCGTCTCGGCGAGCTCGAGGTTCCCCCTGCGCAGCTCGATGTCGGCCAGGGCCCGGACGGTGCTGCCCCGATCCGGAGCGCCGGGCTCGGTCAGGCGCAGGGCCTCCTGCAGCAGCGGTGCGGCCTCGTCGAAGCGGGACAGCCGGTACAGGGCCCGCCCCTGCAGCCCCACACAGCGGGCGATCCCCCGGGGATCGCCGGTGGTGCGGGCGGCCTCGACCGCCCGGCTCAGCGGCTCCAGCGCCTCGAGCCAGGCCCTGCGGGCGACCAGGGCCTCCCCCTGGAGCAGGTTCAGCCAGCGGCGGTGCTCCAGCGCCTCGTCTTCGGGGAGCCCTGCGGCCGCTCCGGGCGCGATCTCAGCGGCTGCGCTGCAGATCTCGAGGACCTCGGAGAAGCGACCGTCCCGGGCGGCCCGCCGCGCGGCCTGGATGTAGGTCGGCCAGGCTGCGGCCAGATCCCCCGCCTCCTGCAGGTGCCTCGCGATCTCCAGGGCGTTGGCCCGGCGCCTCCGGGCGATCAAGGCGCTGGCCAGCGCCCCGTGCAGTCGCTGGCGCTGCTCAGGCTGCAGGCCCGAGCGCACGATCCGGGCGGCGCAGGGATCGTGCAGCGACAGCACCTCCTGGTGCTCTACGGTGGCCCTGGACAGCAGGCGCTGCCGGACGAGCTCGTCGAGCAGCCGGGGCGTCGCGGGATCGTCGGGCCTACAGCCCTCGATCAGGGCCGCGCTCGCGGGACGATCCAGCAGGGACATCAGCTGGATGATCTCACGGGGGCGAGGATCGAGCGCCTCGATGAGCGCCTCGATGCGCACCCTCGCCGCCTCGGGCACGGGGAGATCCCCCCTGCGGAACTGATCCAGGGGCCGGGTGGGGCGGAGCTGATCCCCCCGGGGGGAGAGCCAGCCGGCCTCGATCAGGGCCTCCAGCTGCTGGAGCATGGCGCCGGGGATCCCCCGGTACATGGCGTGGAGCCTGCGGCCCAGCGCCGGCGCCACCGGCCCGCAGATCCCCCGATCGCGGACCATCGCGATGGTGGACTTGGGATCGAGGGGCTCCAGCGCCACCACAGCGCAGGGCAGCCCGGTGGAGGAGCCGCTGAGCAGGGCCGCGAGCTCCCCCTCCGCCTCGTGGACGGTGAGCAGCAGCAGCAGCGGCCGGGCCTCCAGGGTCACCCAGCGCCGCACCAGGCGGGCCAGCTCACGGATCTCGTCGACCGGAGCCGCGTCTGCGTCGTCCACCGCGAACAGCGTAGGCTCGGTGGGGTGGCTACGAAGGCTGGCCTCCAGCGTGTCCCCCGAGCAGGCTCCGGTGGCCCCGAGATCCTCGGCGAGCTGCTGCAGCAGCGAGCCCTGGTGGCCACAAGCCGTCGCGATCCGCAGCCCATGGGAGCGCGCCTGATCGATCAAGACCTCGAGGAGGTGGCTCCGACCGCTGCCCGGTGCCCCCTGCAGGGCTTGGGTGGAGCCTGCGCCCTCCTGGAGCTGCAGCAGCCAGCGGGCCCAGCGCTGGAGGAGCTCGTCGCGCCCCCGCAGCGGTGGGATCTTCGGCGCGTCGGTGCGATCGAGGGTCTGCAGGATGGCCTGAGCGTTCGGGTAGCGGAGGGTCCGATCCTTCTGCAGCAGGCGCTGGCAGATCTGCTCGAAGATCCGGGGAGCGGCGGGCTCCAGCTCGCTGATCGCCCGGGGGACCTCGGTGAGGTGCCGAGCGAGGTAGCCCGCCACGCTCTCGGCCTCGATCGGGCGGCGGAAGGTGCACATCATGTACAGCACCGCGCCGAGGGCGTACAGGTCTGCGCGGAGATCGACGTCTTCGTCGGTGATCAGCTCCGGCGCCATGAAGGCGACGGTGCCCACCAGGCGACCCGCCATGGTCAGCTGGGTGCTCGCGGTGTTCTCTCCCTTGACCAAGCCAAAGTCGCTGATCTTGGGCTGCTGATCCCGGGTGAGCAGCACGTTGGACGGCTTGAGATCCCGGTGAACCAGCCCGTGCTCGTGGATGTAGGCCAGCCCCTGGCACAGGCCCCGCAGGATCCGCTCGATCCGGACGAAGCGATCGGGTGGATCCGAGGCCTGCCAGGAGGCGATCTCGCTCTCGAGATCGGTGCCGTCGATCAGCTCCATGGTGATCCACGGGTAGCCCTCGTGCACGCCGGCCTCGAAGACCTCGACGATGTTGTCGTGATCCATCCGCGACAGGGCCTCGTACTCGCGGGCGAAGCGCTTGACGTCTTCGTCGAGGACCCGGCTTGGATCGAGGATCTTCAGGGCGACCGTCTCCCCCTGGGGATCGTTGGCCTCGAAGACGCTGGCCATGCCGCCTGAGCCGAGGAGTCGCTCGATGGTGTAGTGCCCGACTACGTCTCCGGGCCCGGGGGGGCCGAGGCCTGAGGCCCAGCCGGCTTCGTCTCGGTTCATCGAGTGGATCCAGCAGACCTCGATCGGGTGGATGTCGTGGGGATCCGGAAGCTGAGCACCATGACGGGACTGTATCTCAGGCCGCCGCGCCCGGGCCGTCGTGGGCCCGCAGGAAGCGATCGACGTCGTCTCTGGGCAGGTTCGCGGCCAGGGAGCGCGCGAGGCCCGAGGCCACCCGGGCGTGCCGGGTGCGGGTGCTCTCGTCGTCTACTGCCCGCACCAGCGCTGAGTGGGCCACCAGCTGAAAGTAGCGGTAGCCGTTGGCCTCGCTCGCGGCCAGGGCCCGCTGCAGCGCGGATCTGGCCCCGGGGCGCTGCTGCAGCGCCAGCAGGGCCTGTCCCAGGGCCAGATCCGCCCGGATCTGGATGTGGGGCCAGGGCTCGGGGCGGGACGGGAGCGCCTCGAGCAGCGCCTGAGCCTCGGCGTGTCGCTCGAGCTGACACAGGGCCAGCGCCTGCCAGGCCGTCACCTCTGGGCCGATCCCCTCGTGATCGTAGATGTCGAGGACATCCAGCAGCTGGACGATCAGCTCCAGGGCCTCGGACCAGCGCCCTGCGTCGAGGCAGATCAGCGTCCGGGTGCCCAGGATCAGGGCCTCATCTTCTCTGTTGGCCAGCCCCCGGACGTGGCTCCAGGCCTCCCTCGCCTCCCGCTCGGCCTCAGTGGCCCGCCCCAGGGTCAGCAGGACCCGGGCTCGCCAGCCCTTCCCCAGCGCGATCCCCTGGGGGTGGCCCACCTCCTTGGCCTGAGACAGGGTGCGATCGGCCAGCGCCAGGGCCTTCCGGAGGATCCCGGTGTTCAGGTACAGCTCGATCAGGTTCACCCGGGCGATCACCAGCGGTGCGAGCATCCCCAGGCGCTCGAACAGGGTGGCGGACTGCTCGAACCAGCGCCGTGCCTCCATCGACTGGCCCCGGCAGATCGCGAGGATCGCCAGTCCGTTGTAGCCGTTGCCCTGGGCGCGCTCGTCCCCGACCTGCTGGGCGATCTGCAATGAGCGACGCCACATCCGCTCGGCCTCCCCCAGATCGCCCTGGGTCCAGAGGATCCCGCCGAGCTGGTACAGAGGCCGGGGCAGCAGCCGCTGATCGCCGGCCTCCTCCGCGCGCTGGATCGCCAGCCTGCACTGCTCCTCGGCCGACTCGGAGCTGCCCTGTTGGCGCAGCTGGGAGCCCAGCTCAGAGGCCACCCTCGACTCGAGGCCTGGATCGCGCACGGCCCGGGCCAGGGCCTGGGCCAGCTGGGTGGCGGCGACCGCGCTGGGCAGCTGCCCCAGGGCGTGGCGTGCCTGGGCGATCGCCAGGTGGACCTCCGCCAGGCGCTGGTCAGCGTCGTCGAGCAGCATGTAGGGCCGCGCCCGGGGCTCGATCGCCACCGCCCGATCGAGGAACCCCAGGGCCTCCTGGTTGAGGCTGCGGTGTAGGTGGTGCTGAGCGGTGAGCACCAGGTACTGGTAGGCCTTGGTCGCGAGCTGGGCGTGCTCGAAGTGGTACGCCAGCTCCTCGACCACGCTGTGGATGTGGTCGCGGTGCTGGCGCTCCAGCGTCTCTCCTAGGGCGAGGTGGATGCCACGGCGGGTGGCGGGGGGGACCCCGTCGGCGAGCACCTCCCGGAAGCGACCGTGGCACAGCTCGACCTGCTCGATGTCCTCGGCGCGCTGCTCCTGGACGATGCCGGCGTCGAGCAGCTCGTCGAGGGCCTCGACCACCTGCTCCTCCTCGAACGGGGCCGCCGCCACCAGCACGTCGAGGTTCAGCTTGTTGCGGGCGTGGGCGAGGACGCGACCCACCACCAGCGCGTCCTCGGACAGCGGCGCCAGGCGCTCCTGCAGTGCCTGGCGCAGGGACGCGGGCATCGGGAGCCTGGAGCGGGTGATCTCGGCGGCGGCGATGACCAGCCGCCAGCTCCCTGTGTCTTCCTTGACGATGAGCTCGTCGTCCATCAGGCCCCGGAGCATGTCGGCGATCAGGGCCGGAGAGCCGTTGCCCTCCACGTGGAGCCTCGCGGCCAGGGCCAGCGAGGCCTCGTTGCTGCCGATCAGGCTGACCACGAGCTCCTCGACCTCGGACGCGTCCAGCGGTGGGATCTCGAGGCCCTCCACCGGAGCGAGGCTCTCGAGCTGGGCTCGGATCCGCCGCTCCCCGCTGTCGTGGCCGATCAGCAGCAGCACGGGCTCAGCCACCAGCTCCAGGGTGTTGCGCACCAGGTAGCACAGCAGCTCCACGGTGGCCGGATCCGCTCGATCGAGGTCGTCGAGGATCAGCACCAGCGGAGCGGACGCGATCACCAGCTCGCGGAACGCTGAGAGGATCGGGTAGCGCTCCCAGACCTGACCATCATCACCCCGGAACACCGCCTCGAGGGCTGCGGGGGGAGCATCGCCTCTGAACGCCTGGTAGATGCTGGAGAAGGCTCCGAACGGGCGATCGTGGTGTCGGCAGCGCCCGGTGGCGACGGGGAGGCCGAGGCGCCGGGCGTGGTGCTCGGCGACCTCCAGCAGGCGCGTCTTGCCCTGGCCGTTGGGGCCCGACAGCAGCAGGGCGCGCCCCTCGCGCCCATGGGCCACCGCGTCCACGGCCTCCCGCAGGCGGGCCTTGAGCAGGGTGCGCCCGACGGTGCGCCTGGGGAACTGGCCCTCGAGATCGAACCCGTGCTCGAGATCCCCGAGCACGTGCAGCAGGTGGCTGGCCGACGCGAACCGATCCGAGGGCGCCTTCTGCAGCAGCCGGAGGCAGATCGCCTCGAGGCGGGCGGGCACGGCCGGGACCAGCTCCGAGGGAGGCCGGGGTCGGGCGTTGAGGTGCTTCTCCATGAAGCCATGGATCGTGTGGGCGGAGAACGCCCGGCGGCCGGTCAGCAGCAGGTAAAGGACCGCGCCCAGCGAGTACAGATCAGCCCGGGAGTCGATCCCCTCTCCGGTGATCTGCTCCGGCGCCATGTAGGCGATGGTGCCGATCACCTCGCCCGCTGCGGTGAGATCGGCGCCCGCCTCCTTGACCACGCCGAAGTCCATCAGCTTCACCGTGCCGTCCTGGAGCACGAAGATGTTGCCCGGGGTCACGTCGCGGTGGACCAGCCCACGCTCATGGACGTAGGCCAGGGCCCGGGCGACCTGCTTGAGGATGTCCTCCGCCCGGGCGAAGCGCTCGGACAGAGGTAGGCCCTCGAGGAGCCCGACCTCTTCTCGGAGATCGTGCCCCTCGAGGCGCTCCATGGTGAACCAGGGGCGATCGCCGAGCAGGCCCCACTCGTAGACCCGGAGCACGTTGGGGTGGTGCAGCCTCGACAGGGCCCGGAACTCGCGCCGGAACCGGCCCTGGGACTCGTCCGTCAGGGCCAGGGACAGCAGCAGCTTCAGCGCCACCTCCTCCTGGCTCTCGGTGTGGCGGACCGACAGGACCGTGGCCATGCCGCCCCGCGCCAGACGATCGAGCACCACGTAGTCACCGATCCGGTCCCCCGGCGCTGGCTCCCCGATGATGACACGTGGGCTGTCGGCGTCGCTCACGAGCTCTCCGCGTCTTGGTTCGTGTGTGGGAAAGTGGGGGAACAGGGTTCAGGATCGGACTTAGGCGACCCCGGTCACACCAAAACACTATAGTTTCGGGGTTGCCGCGGGTCAGCCGTGGCATGGCGAGGACTTCATGGAGTTGGAAGCGTACGCGCGCTCGGAGACAGGGCCCGTACGAGAGCACAACGAAGATGCCTGGTTGATCGATCTCGACGGCGGCGTGTTCGTGGTGGCAGATGGGATGGGAGGCCACGCCGCGGGGGAGGTGGCCTCGGCGATGGCCACCGAGGTCGTGCACCAGACCCTGGTGGGCGCGGTGGATCCCGACGAGACGAGGCTGGTCCGGGATCACGCGTCCGAGGATCCCGCCGACATCCTGCGCGAGCGGCTCCGCTACGCGATGAACCAGGCGAGCATCCACATCCGGAGGGAGGCCGAGGCACGCCCTGAGACCCGGGGCATGGGCACGACCCTGGTCGTGCTGGTGGTCGATGGCGATCATGCGCACCTCGCCCACGTGGGCGACAGCCGGGCCTACCTGTTCCGGGAGGGGCGCCTGGTGCGTCTCACCCGGGATCACACCGTGGTCCAGCAGGAGATCGACGCCGGGCGCCTCACGCCCGAGCTGGCGCGCCTGCTCCCGCACAAGCACATCCTCACCCAGTCCGTGGGGTTCCACGGGCCGGTCGAGCCCGACACCACCACCCGGATGGTGGAGCCCGGGGACGTGTTCGTGCTCTGCAGCGACGGGATGACGGATCCACTCGACGACGCTGCGATCCAGCGGATCGTGGCCTCGACCCCGCTCGACATGCTAGCCCACGTCCTCACTGAGGAGGCGCTGGAGGCCGGCAGCGAGGACAACGTCACCGTGATCGTTGTCGGTGCCTCCCGGCGGTGAGCTGATGGCGCCATCCACCCGAGGATCTTCGCTGAAGATCCTGGTGGCTGGTCTCTCGCCGGCTGAGCTGGTGTGCGTCCGGGGCGCCCTCCCCAGGATCGGGGGTGGCACTGAGCTGCGCGTCTGTGGCTCGATGCGCAGCGCGCTGCGGGTGCTCCGGACCGAGGCCATCGGCTGTGTGCTGGTGGGGCGCGCCCTGGTGGAGCCCCCCGAGGAGGCCGCGGCCTGGCTCGCTGTGGCCGCAGAGCTGCGACGCACGGCGTCTCAGGTCGCGCTGGTGGCGCTGTGTGAGGCGTCCACGGTGGAGCCTCTACACGAGGCCTGCCTCGAGGGGTTCGACGACGTGGTGGAGCCCAGGGAGCTGGAGAGCCCGCTGCTCACCCGGGTGCTCCGCTCTGCCCGGGCGATCGCGAGGGCCAGCGCTCGGCTGTCCCGTTGGGCGCTGCGGGATCCCCTGACCGACGTCCTGAACCGCCGGGGCCTCGAGCACCTGCTGATCCGCGAGACCGCTGCGCGGGAGCGGGGCCAGGGACCACTGATCGCGCTGCTGATCGACTGCGACGACTTCAAGCGGGTCAACGATCGCCACGGGCTCGCCACCGGCGATCACGTCCTGCGGACCCTGGCCCAGACCCTGGTCGAGGCGGTGCGCTCCGGCGACACGGTGGCTCGGGTCGGAGGCGATGAGTTCCTCGTCCTGCTGCCTCAGACGCGCACCTGGGAGGCGGTCGAGATCGCCGAGCGGGTGCGGGCGCGGGTGCCCGATCGGGTCCAGCTCCCCGACGGAGAGTCTCTGTCGGTCAGCATCGGGGTCAAGCGCCTCGATGGGCGGGTGACCACGGTCTCCGAGGTGCTGGCCGCCGCAGAGGCGGGCCTGACCCTGTCGAAGGCCACGGGCAAGGACCGGGTGGCGGTGGCGGATCCCCTCGATCCCGGGGGCTCAGGGTATGTCTCGCTGCCACCGGACAGCGAGCTCAGCGTGATCCAGACCCGGGAGGCGGTGAGCCTCGAGACCGGAGAGCTCACACGGTGGGTGCTGGAGATCGGGGGGCCCCCAGAGCATCATGTCGAGCTCTCCGCCGAGCGGGCCGCCCACGTGGGCTGGGATCTCCACTGGTTCCAGCTGGCCCTGGCTGAGGCTCCGGGGGACGAGCTGCCGGTGCACGCGCGTCTGTTCCCCCCGACCCTGCTCAAGATCCCGCCCCGCACGCTCCTCGGGCAGCTCCCCGGGGCGGTGCCCCCCCGGCTGCTGGTGATCGCGCTGGACGAGCTGTTCCTGTCCGGCGATCCCAAACAGCTGATCCCACCCCTGAGCGCGCTGCGGCGCGGCGGGGTGCGGCTGTGCCTCGACGCCAGCGAGTTCTCCAGGACGATCGTGGAGGCGATGGTGCTGCTGCGGCCCCAGGTCGTGCGGCTGGCCTCCTCCCTGATCCAGGGGCTGGCCTCCGGGCGGGTCCAGCGCGAGGCCGTCGCTCGCTTCATCGGGGTCAGCCACGCCCTGGAGATCGACGTGATGGCCACCTGGAGCCCCCAGGTGGGGGCCAGGGATCGCGCGACCTGCCGGGAGCTGGGGGTGCGCTACTGGTTGGGCCCGTAGGGTGCGCTACCGGTTGGGCCCGTAGGTGTCCGCGGGGGCGGGCGCGGCCCGGCTCCGGCCCCGGCTCTTGGGCGCTGCCGCTGCCGCTGCCGCTGCCGCTGCCTGGATGGTGCCCGAGACCCGGATCGAGCCGTCTTCGTTGGCGTCGATCGAGGTGATCACCACCTGGGTGTCCTCTCCCTGGATCGCGGGGATGCTCGTCTCGAACGCGTCCTCGATGTACTTGAGGATCAGGCCCTTGGCCAGCGCCGCGAGGGGATCAGCGGCCGCGGCTCCGGCCGACTTGTCGACCTGCTCGACGGAGGTCGCCGCCAGCCGGATCTCGTCCTCGACGACGGTGATCGTGCCATCGATCAGGTAGTCGCGCCACCAGCCCCGGCCCTCGATGCGCCACAGCCTCAGCCCCATCTGGAAGGTGTCGCTGTCCATGCGCAGCAGGGTGGGCTCAGCCACGATCCCCCGGGCCATGGGCTCGGCCCTGAAGGCCTCGGCCCGGGCCAGCGAGATCAGGCTCTCGGGGGACAGATCCATGTGCCAGCCCGACTCGAGGTGATCGCCACCGACCTCCACGTGGCCCCGCTCCGCGGACAGGGTCAGCAGCTGGAGCTCGACGCCGTCCTCGCTGGGCACGATCTCGAGCGCCGCGAGGGGGAGATCCTCGCTGGCGATGACCATGATCTGCTGTGGGGGGACCTGAGCCACCAGGTTGCGATCGATCCAGTCCTGGACCTTCTCTCCGATCCCCGACACGCCGGCGGTCACCTGGCCTAGGGTGACGTCGAGCCAGCGAAACCGCTGGGGCTGGACGCTGACGATCCAGTCCTCTTGATCGTCTCGGCTCACCTCGAACCGGGCATCCAGGCTGCCGGTGGCGGCGAGGCTGGTGCTGCCCGAGCCGAGCACTGTCTCCCAGCTCAGCGTGCCGTCGAGCTCCATCGCGATGCCCAGGCAGTCGCCGCAGTCGTTGCCTGCGCTGATCTCCATCGAGGTCAGGGCGAGATCCGGGGTTACGCTGGCGATCTTGAGATCCACGGTCGAGCTGAACGTGCCGTAGTCCTCGATGGCGGTCTGGATGATGGTGTTGATCGACTCGCCCGACAGGTGGAGCACGGCGTCGGGGATCCACTGTGTTGGGGTCGGGGGGGGGGCCACGAGGGCACGCTCCATCGCGGCCTCGTACTGGGGGAGGATCGAGGCGCAGCCGAGGGTGGAGGGGAGCAACAGCAGGATCATGTGGATCGCTCCGGGTCTGGGGGGGGGCATGGTACCCCGCTCTGGGGCGCCCGACCTCTGGGCCTAGGGGCGAGGCCATGGTTATACTTTTGACGTTATCTGCCCCAAAGCTGTGGTATCACGTGGCCCGTGGGGGCGTGGTGGGGGGCCGTGTCAGACCGGCGGTGTACCTTCCCTCCACAGATGAGGATAGGAGGGGCGAGCACCCAACAAGGACCTCAACAACCACGCTGTGACCAAAATCTTTGTTGGCGTGTGCCGAGAGCGCGGACGTGTCGTGCGCGCGGGGTTGGTTTGGGTATGGGCATCCTGAGACGAGTCGAAGAGATCCGGGCGGAAGAACACATGAAGCTCCGTCGAGCCCTCGCGAGGGCAGACAGGGCCCTCCGGGAGGTCGAGCGCGCCTTGATCGAGGAGGTCTCCGAGGACGGCGCGGTCGACATGTGGGGCGATCCCATCAAGAAGGAGCAGGTCGCACCCAAGCGCCAGCGGGTCAACCTCCGCCCTTTATTCGATGTGTGGGAGCCGTTCGAGCGCTCGGTGCTCGACTGTGTCGATCACTGGGAGATGGAGCTGTGGCCTCTGGTCAAGGTCTGGGTCGGACCCGGCGGGGCCGCCGCGAGCGCGCGGGTGATCGACGCCACGAGCCGGATGCAGGCGCGTCGGGAGCACACCCAGGAGCTGTTGCGGAAGGTCCGGATCGAGTCAAACTTCATCCCGGAGCTTCGTCCGTCCCTGATGGCCTTGTTTGCCTCGCTGGAGGTCGCTACCCGGGCTGAGGACGAGGTGATCCCTGGCCTGATGTCCGGGTCCCCTGATGTGGCGAACCACACCGCGATCTCTGCGCCACCGCGCCACACCGCCCACGACATCACCCGCAACCTGCGGGCGCTACACTTCGAGGACGACGACGAGGAGCAGCGAGCGGGGGGCATGCTCGACTCCCTGGGGCGGTTCATGGGCTGGCTGCGCGGCTAGGAGCCTGCAGCGCATGCTGCCGTCACCTCGTCCCGACGGATCGCTCGTCGGGGTCTGAGGCGCGCGACGGGCTCCTGGAGGCCTGAGGCTCACAGGGCCCGGAGCACCTCGAGGCCCTGGGCGGCGGTGTCGCAGTGCTCAGCGGCGCCGGAGCTCCCGCACCGACCGCAGCGCCGGCACAGGAGGTGGCATCGCCTGAGCTGACCGGA
Organism: Deltaproteobacteria bacterium; assembly: GCA_011376105.1. GTDB lineage: Bacteria > Myxococcota_A > UBA796 > UBA796 > DRPG01. Next base: position 6,250 of record DRPG01000452.1, on the reverse strand, counting down.
GCTAAAACGATCCCGCCCACACATGACCCTCAGCAGCCATCGCTGCCCACACCCACGTCCACATGGATCCTCCCGTAGCTGCTCCACAGACACCGAGACCCCCCCTGCGAGAACCAGGCGATCGCTGCGCCTGGATCCCCACAGGGGAGGGCCCTGGATCCCCGAGCCCGGGCCCTACTCGGGCCGCAGCGAGTCGAGATCAGCCACCACGTTGTTCGCCAGGGAGTCCGTCAGGGTGACCAGGGAGCGGTTGTAGCTGCTCTTGGCGTACCACGACGTGTCCTCCCCCGACTCGACCTTCAGCACCTCGACGCTCCAGGAGGTCTTGCCCTCGTGGGTGACGTAGCTGAAGACGGGGATCAGCTCACCCTCGATCTCGCCCTCGCCCACATAGCTCCGGAGCCGGAGCCGGAACAGCTTATCGATCCAGGTGCCCGCGGTCTCGTCGGGGGTGTCGGGGGTCGCGACATCGGCCCAGAATGCCTTGGCCGGATCGTCGGCGTTGTGCTGCTCGAGGGTCCGGGTGATCCCATCGCTGAAGGTGATCTCGATCTTCGAGGTGTCCTTGGTCGAGGTCGGGAACAGGGAGCGCTCCACCAGCCGGCTCGAGGCGAACTGCAGGGGACGCAGGGTGGTGTCATCGAGCAGGAACAGGTGCTGGCCCATCTTGACGTAGCGATCCTTGCTCCCGTAGGTCTCGCCTCCGACCACCAGCTCGATCTCCCCAGCCTTCCGGGCGACGGTGATCGTGGCGGTGGGCTCGTCGAGGCCGAACTTCGAGGGATCCGCGTCTGTGGCGATCTCCAGCTCCCGCAGGGCCTCTAGGGGCGCAAAGCTCTCCCACAGCTCCTGGGCCTGGCTGTTGCCCATGAACGCGGTGGTGGTGGTCTCGATCTCGAAGGCCTCCTCCTCCTCTTCACCCTCCTCCTCCTCTTCGCCCTCCTCGCCCTCGGCGCCGGGGGGCTTATCGGCGTCCTCGGCGTCCTCGGCGCCGGGGGGCTTGTCGGCGTCCTCGGTGTCCTCGGCGCCGGGGGGCTTGTCGGCGTCCGAGGTGTCCTCGGTGTCCTCGGGCGTGGGTCTGGGCTTGGGCTTCTTCTTGCGGATGGTGGAGTCGATCCACAGATACTCACCCTGTGCGTCGGACCTCTGGGTGATCTGGACGGTTGCGTCCTCACCGTCCCAGGTGATCGACGCGAGCTCCTCGGGGGCGATCGTGTAGACGACGACGGCATCGTCGTCGATCACATCGCCGTCGTCGATCCAGGTGATGTAGCTGCCGATCAGGGACAGCCCGAGGGCCGCGGACAGCCCGATGACCTGTCGCATCAGTTCCTCCTCTGACGCATACGGATGAACAGGAAGCCGACGAGCAGCACCATGCTCGGCACCGCGACCACGGCCGCGAGGAACCAGATCCAGTCTTCTTCCCGGGTGTGCTGGACCTTCACGTCCTCCTCGGTCTCGATCGCTCCGACGATCTCCTCGTCGTGGGTGAGCCACTTGAAGCCATCGAGGCTGAAGACGGCGTTGGCCTTGAGCCTGCTGATCAAGACGTCGGAGAGGTAGCCCACGTCGCCGACGACGATGGCCCTCGCCTCCTCGGGTGCTCCCTCCGCGGCGTCGTCCATCGGCTTGGTGATCGCCGCGGCGAGCTCGAAGGTCTTCTTGGGCTCACCCGGATCCGCCTGGAAGTTGCCGTTGAGATCCTCCCAGGTGTTGGGACGCGAGCGGATCAGGGTGGTGATCTTGTTGGCGGTGCCCTCCTGCTTTTGCACCGACATCGCGGTGGAGAACACCATGTGGGCCACGGAGCTGTTGCGGGACAGCTCCTTGACCGAGGCGTGGCTCCCGTACTTGTTGGTCGCGATGAACACCCGATCGGCGGGGCCCCCTTGGATCTGGGCGTGGGCCTCAGCGTTGGCGAGCACGGCGGCGCCGGGCTTCACCCCGAGGTGGGAGAGCAGCTCGGTCAGGGGATCCCCCTCGGGATCGATCATCACCAGCAGCGAGCCACCTCCGTCGAAGTAGCGCTGTAGCGCGGTGATCTCCTCGGCGAGCAGCGGCTCGGTGGGGCCGGCCACCACCACGACGGACGCATCGTCAGGCACGGCGTTGGTCGAGCCGTCGGCGACGCCGAAGGTCTTGACCTTGACGCTCAGGGTGCCCTCGAGCAGATCGCGCTTGTAGATGTTGATCTTGCGGAAGGTGTTCTCGGTCTCGCGCCAGTTGGCCTCCCCGTGGCCGGCGAGGAAGTAGACCGTGCGCTGGCCCCGGGTGAGCTTCAGCAAGTTCTTCTGCACGGTGCCATCGAGCTTGCGCAGCTCTCGCTTGGCCCGATCCAGATCGGTGTTCAGCTTGAACTTCTGCTGGGACTCGCCCTGACGGAGCACGACGTGGCCGTTCTCCCGGATCTTGAGCTCCTCGGCGAGCTGAGGCTCGAGGGCTTGATCCACCATCCGGACGCTCATCCGATCGTCGGAGCTCGCGACCAGCTCCTCGAAGTAGGGCAGGACCTCCCGCCCCACGTCGTTGCCCGACGGGAAGAACAGCAGGACCTCGACGGGATCGGTCAGGGTGGAGACCAGCGCCCGGGTGGAGTCCCCGGCGCGGGTGGTGCGGAAGTAGGCCACATCCCAGTCGAGGTCGTGCTGGTTGGCCAGGTAGTTGACCGGGAACATCAGGCTGATGGCCAGCGCGGCCCCGAGCCCCGACAGCTGTGCGCTCCTGCTCGCGCCCGCTGGCATGACGATCGGGTGCAGCGCCAACAGGCGATCGATCAGGAAGGACGGGATCAGGCCGATCAAGGCGACGATCGGGAACAGGCTCTGGAACACGCCGACCCAGCGATCTCTGCCGGCTTCCTCGAAGCCCAGGGCCCCGACGACGGGATCGAGGGACATGGCGTACAGCAGCAGCGACGCCACTGAGATGCTGGTCCAGATCAGGCCCAGCCGATGGCCCTCCCTTCGGGCCCCGTCAGAGTTGGACATCGCGTAGGCACGCAGCCCCACGGCGCCCAGCACCAGCAACAAGCCGGCACCGCTGATCGGCAGCCGGAGATCCCCCTCTCCGAGGACCCGCTCTCCGATGAACAGGGTGCCCAGGCCGATCAACAGCACCGGGGACGAGCCCGCGCGGCGGGTGACCACGTCTCGGACCAGCACCAGGAGCGCGACGACGGTGCCGATGGAGAAGAACAGGGCGAGGACGGTAGCGAGGTTCGACATGGCTCACTCCCACCGGCGGGTGTGGAGGATGTAGCTCGCGAGCAACAGGAACAGGGCCGTGAGGCTACCCTGATAGACGATGCTAGACATCGCGATCCGGCCCTCCATGAACGGCACGAAGTGCTGGTTGAAGATCGCGGTGTACGCGATGACGTCGTTGAACGGAGGGTTGGTGGTGTCGGCGAGCATCCAGGCGATCACCGACATGTAGATGGCCAGCAGGCCGCCGATGATGCCGGCCGCGAGCTGGTTGCGGAACAGAGCGGAGCAGAACACGCCCAGCGCGCTGGCGGTCCCCCCTCCGAGGATCACCCCGAGGTAGCCGACCATCAGGTGAGCGAGGCTCACCTTGCCGTTGACGAAGATGAGCAAGGGCATGTGCAGGGTCAGCACCGCGTACAGGGTGACCATGCCCATGGCCGCGAGCCACTTGCCCACGACGATCTCTCCATCGCTCACGATCGAGGTCCTGAGCAGCACCTCAGTGCCCAGCGCGTGCTCGTCGGCCAGGGACCGCATGGTGAGCAGCACCGCGGTCGCCACCGAGAAGCCCCAGCACAGGTAGAAGAAGTTCTCGAGGACCTCGTGGGAGTACCTCGCTGACTCAGCCCCTAGGGCGAAGGCGTGGAAGAACACGCCGTTGCCGAGGAGCAGCGCAGCGATGATGATGTAGGCGGAGTACCCCTGCAGGTACGACGCCAGGTCGCGCTTGGCGATGATCAGGGCATTCATGCCGCCTCCTGGTGGGTCAGCCCGAGGAAGATCTCCTCGAGCTCGTCCTGGGGATCTTCGACGAGGCGGAGCCCAAAGCCCGCCTTGGCGATCTCCAGCAGGAGATCCTCTCTCTGATCCCCCTCCATCTCGACCAGCGCCCTGGCGAGGCCGTCCGCCACGTCCTTCGAGACCACGCTGACGATGCGCTCGCTCTTGTCGAGCCACTCGGTGAAGGCAGCTTGATCGCCCCGGACCGTGATCACCAGCCGAGCGTTCTCGCCGCTGCGGGCCATCAGCTCGGCCTCGGTGCCCTGGGCGACCAGGCGGCCGTTGCCGATCACCAGGATCCGATCGCAGGTCTGGCTGACCTCCGACAAGATGTGGCTGCTGATGATCACCGCGTGCTTCTCGCCAAGGCCCTTGACGACCTTGCGCATCTCGACGATCTGCGCAGGATCCAGGCCGCTGATCGGCTCGTCCAGGATCACCAGCTTGGGATCGTGGATGATGGCCTGGGCGATGCCCACACGCTTCTTGTAGCCATGGGACAGGGTGCCGATGACCTGGTGCTCGCGCCCGGCCAGATCGGCCAGCCGGATCACCTCGGGCAGGCGAGCGTTGATCTTGTCGTTGGACATGCCCTTCATCCGCCCGATGTGGCGGAGGAAGCTCGTGACGGTCATCTCCGTGTACAGCGGCGGGCTCTCGGTCAGGAAGCCGATGCGCGCACGCAGCTCAGGGTGGTTGGCGAGATCGGTGCCATCGATCTGCACGGATCCGGACGACGGAGCCAGCAGGCCAGCGAGGATCATCAGGGTAGTGGACTTCCCGGCCCCGTTGAGGCCGAGCAGGCCGATGATCTCGCCTTCCTTGAGCTCGAACGACACATCCTGCAGGGCAGCAAACTCTCCGTAGTACCGCGTCAGGTCTCGAACTTGGATCATAGGGAGGGCCCTCCTCCAGAGCGCCTCGCTGGCTATGCACGCAGCCAGCCCCCGTCAACCCCCGCTCTTCGGCTGAGGGGGGGGTGGCGATGGAGCCTCGCTGGGGTCCTTGCTGGGCTGGACGAGGTGCTGTAGCCTGCTCCAGGAGGCCGAGGCCGGTCACAACAGCCTCCACAGGAGCAGGGGAGGGGGGAGCGGGGGCGCACGATGAGCCCCTCGCACAACAGGCCAAGTGAACGTCAAGGATCCAGGGTGCCCTCTGGGCTGGCCCCCGGGTCTGGCTCTTGCTGAGTGGTGATGCCCCAGCCCGCCCAGATCACGCCGGTCACGACCAGCAACAGCAGGGTCGTGATCCGGGCGAGGGGCGGTGAGCCTGGCTTTGGGCTCATCGATGACCTCCTAGAGCGCTGGTATCGGGGCAGACCCTCTGTGGGGACGTGGGGTGGAGCGGCTGGCTCCCCGGATCCATGGGGCGAGACAGCGGTGGCGACATGGGGACCTCGCCCCCTTTGTTCGGATCCGGTGGGGCAGGCTTGAGCGTGGCTTGGGGTGGGCTCAGCGGGCACTCCCGCCCGCCCACGTCCACCTCCCGCCGAGGCCCTCCACAGCCACTCCCGCCGCCCACGTCCACCTCCCGCCCCTGCACTGAGGTCCTCCACAGCCGCTCCCGCCCACGTCCGCCTCCCGCCCCCCCGCAAGCGCCCCGCGAGACGCCGCACGATCTTGGGTCTCGGCTGTTTTTGCGTGCTTCGGCCGGAGCTTTGGGGTGATGTGGGCTGTCTATTAGCGTGCGTTTGGGCGCTGCGGACACGGCTGGGCGGGGCTCCCAGGGAACGGCGAGCCCCCATAGCCCTCTCTCTTGGCTCGGCTCAGGCCCCGGGCCCCTACCCCTTCAGCCCCTACCCCTTCAAGTAGGGGCTCTATGAGTCGGGGCGGGCGTGTTGAGGGCCCCTACGACGTGCCCCTTGGGTCGTCGAGCCTCGCGACGACGGGGCGGGGCTCCCGGGGCTGACGACGAAGCGCTGGGAAGCGGTACAAAGCGCCGTACGCCCAGCGTCTGCAGCCCTCGCCTCTGCACTGAGGTCCTCCGCCAGCCGCTTCCGCCTGCCCACGCCCAGCGCTCGGCGCCTCGCCGACGCTTCGCCCCTCCCCGAGCGCCCCGCCGAGCCCAGCCTCCGCCCCTCCGCCGGCGCTGCGCCTCTCCCCCAGCGCTCCGCCGAGCCCGTCGGTCGCCCCGAGCAGGGCCGTGCCCTCCCCGAGCGCCTCGGTCAGACGTGCTGCTTCGTGAGGTTGTCGCGGGGATAGCGGTCGAGCGAGCCCGGCCACCCCCGCCCCTCCCCAGTCGCTCGTGCAGACCGCGTAGGG
>DRPG01000451.1 GCA_011376105.1 Deltaproteobacteria bacterium | reverse complement strand
GGGCCCGAGCCCGCCGGCGGCGGCCTGTTCGGCAGGCCGTCCGGGCCCTTGGGCAGCGACGGCAACCCCCTGAAGGTGTCGATCGTGAGCTTCCACGGCTATGCACCGGCGCTGGTGGCCAACGGCAGCAGCCTCGAGACACAGCCGGGCTCGATCTTCGATCGGCTCGGGGTCGACGTCGAGCTCGTGATCCAGGACGACATCCCGACCCTGCCCACGATCTTTGGCAGCGAGGCGGCCCACTGCGCCTGGCGCACCAGCGACTTCTGGGCTCAGGAGCACCCGAACCTGCGCAACGCACAGATGGACGCCCGGGCGGTGATGGTGGTGGACAACACCCAGGGCGCCGACGCGATCATCGCCCGGGATCCGGCGATCCAGCGGGTGGAGGATCTGGCGGGCCGGCGGGTGGCCCTGCTGCAGTTCACCCCGTCCCACGGCATGACGATCGACGCGATCGACAACTCGTCGCTGTCGGCCCGGAAGAAGCAGTCGATCAAGATGACCTACATCAACGTCGACGAGGGCACCGCTGGGGTGCGGGCCGCCCTTGAGGGGGGCAACGTCGACGCCGCCGCCCTGTGGGATCCCGATCTGTCCCTGGCGCTGGAGAAGGTCGAGGGTGCCCACGTGATCTACTCCACCAAGACCGCGACCAACCTCATCTACGACGTGATCGTCTGCGACGCCGCGGTGCTGGACGATCCTGCAAACGACGAGGCCGTCGGTGCGTTCGTCGCGGGCTGGCTGCAGGGGGTCGAGGCCGCTGAGGCCGATCCCGACAAGGCGGTCACCGCCCTGATCGACAACGAGGAGTTCTTTGGGCTGCTGGCCCGGGAAGAGGGGCGGGACTTCGTCGAGGAGCTGTTCTCGAACCTGGTGTGGACCGGCCTGGAGGACAACGCCCGGATCCTGGGGATGGCTGGAGGGACCAACCACTATGAGCGCGTCTACAAGCGCTTCGACGGGATCTACCGGGCGGCCGGCGCCCTGGCGAACCCCAACGCACCGGTGATCGATCCATCGGAGTCCTTCGAGTACAAGTACGTCAAGGCCCTGCTCGACGCCGACACCACCGCTCAGGCGGCGGCTCAGGAGCCCGAGTTCACCTTCACCGAGGCACAGCGTGCCGAGACCACCAGGGAGGAGGCGATCGTGACCCGTCCGGTCACGGTGAACTTCACCTCGGGCTCAGCAGAGCTGAACAAGCGCTCTGAGAGGACGATCGATGAGCAGATGGTGCCGATGATCGAGAGCCATGGCTCGGCCTACTTCCAGGTCACCGGCAACACCGACTCCACCGGCGCGCGCAGCGCGAACCTCTCGCTGTCGAAGCGCCGGGCCGAGGCTGTGGTCGACTACCTCGTCCGGGAGTGGGAGTTCCCCCGGGAGCGCTTCCTGGTGGTGGGCAACGGCCCGGACGCCCCCCTGTGTGACGAGTCGGACCCAGGCGCAGAGGGGCTGTCCCTCGAGGAGTGTCGGGCGGCAAACCGGACCACCCGCCTGGCGGTCCACTCGAGGTAGCCCATGTGGAACCCCTATGTCCCCCTCGGAGCTAGCCAGCGCCGCACCCTCAGCCTGGTCGGGGTCGTGTCTGTGCTCATCTCATGGTCGCTGCTCTCAGGTCTCGGCCTGGTGGGCCCCGCCAAGCTGCCCGCCCCCTGGGACGTCGGCGGCGCCCTGGTGCGGCTGTCGTGGGACGTGGGCCGGGGCGAGTCCCCGCTGCTGATCGCGACCCTGTGGTCCACGAGCCGGGTGCTGGTCGCGGGGATGCTGGTGATCGTGATCGGGGTGCCCGCAGGCGTGGCGATGGGCGCGTCCCCGAAGATCGACGCGATCTTCTCTCCGCTGATCGATCCCTTCCGCTCTGCGCCGATCGTCGCGGTGCTGCCGATCCTGGTGATGTGGCTGGGGATCGGGGAGCTGATGAAGATCACGTTCCTGTTCCTGGGGGCGGTGGTCTACCTGGTGCCCATGGTGCGGGACGCGGTCCGATCCGTGCCCCACACCTACTTTACCAGCGCCAGGGATCTGGGCGCCACCGAGCTGGAGGCCGTCCGGCTGAGCCTGCTGCCCATGGCGATGCCGCGGATCGCCGATGCGATCACCGTGGCGGTGAGCGTGATGTGGACCTACATCACGGTCGCCGAGTACATCAACGCTGAGCGGGGCCTGGGCCAGCTGATCCAGAACGCCCGGAGGTTCTCAGCGATGGATCAGGTCTTTGCTGGTATTTTTGTGATCATCGCCCTGGCGCTGATCACCTACAGCGCGATGGTGGCGCTGCGCCGCCGGGTGTTCCACTGGGAGACGACGTGACGGTCTCGATCCACCTCGACGACATCGTCCAGGAATATCCACGCCCCGGCGGGGGCCTGAACCGGGTGATCGACGAGCTGACGCTCCACATCGACGCCCCTGAGATCGTGATGTTGCTGGGGCCGTCGGGCTGTGGCAAGTCCACCCTGCTGCGCATGATGGGGGGCATGCGTCCCTACGGGGTGCAGACCCCGACCTCGGGCTCGGTGTCGATCGACGGGGAGCCCTGCCTCGGCCCTCACGACGACACGGTCATGGTGTTCCAGCAGTACGCCAATCGTCCCGATCTGACCGTTCGGAGCAACATCTCGTTCCCGTTCCGGCTCGGGCTGTGGCGCCGCAGGGTGCCCGTCGCCGAGCAGCGGCGTCGGGTGGATCGGATCCTCGAGGCCGTCGGGCTGGCGGACAAGGCTGAGCTGCGGCCGTGGCAGCTGTCGGGGGGGCAGAATCAGCGTGTCGCCCTGGCCCGGGCCCTGGTGCTCAAGCCGCGGATCCTGTTGATGGATGAGCCCTTTGGGGCGCTGGACGCTCAGACCCGGGAGGAGATGCAGGCGCTGCTGGTCGAGCTGTTCCAGGAGAACCCCTGTGCCGTGGTGTTCGTCACCCACGACGTGACTGAGGCCCTGTTGCTCGCCGATCGGGTGGTGGTGTTGTCGGCGGGCCCCGCCAAGGTGGTCGACGACTTCCTGATCCCCGAGGCGAGGCCCCGCAGCCACGCCTGGCAGCGCTCCACCGCGACCCTCGCCCTCGAGGAGCGGATCCTCGGGCACCTGCACGCGAGCGGCGGGCCCGGCCAGGTCCGGGTCACGGTGTAGCCATGGCGGAGCGTCCCTGGGAGGATGGAGAGGAGGAGGACGTGAACTTCCTCCGGGAGATGATCCTGTCGTCGACCAGCGGCTACGGCCTGCTGGGCTCGCTGGCCCTCGGGGCGCTGCTGTCGATCCCCCTCGGGCTGGGGATCGGAGCGCTGCCCCTGCTCGGCTTTGCCGCCGTGGAGTCGATCGCTGCGTTGTTCGTGCCGAGCTCTCCGGTGTTCCGGGAGCGGATCCTGCGGGAGAAGCGCAGAGCCAGCCGTGACGCCACCCGGTCCCACCTGTTGTCCGAGCTGAGGGGCCGGACCCGCCCTGAGGCTCACCAGTGGGCGGCCTACGAGCGGATGCGCCAGCGGATCCAGTCGTTGTCTGTGCTGGCGGCTGGTCAGAAGACCGGGCTGACGGATCGTGACGTCGAGCGCCTGGAGGACGCCACCGTCGACTACCTGGGGCTGTGGCTCGCGTGGCTGGTGCTGACGGATCGACACCGCAACACCGACAAGCGCTCGATCCAGAGCAAGCTGCGCACCGTCGAGCGCGAGCTGGCGGGGGATCATCGGGCGGTCGAGCGCAGACGTTTAGAGCAGGCCCGCGCCGATCTCGAGGGGATCCTGAGCCGGCGCCAGAGCGTCTGGGCGCGGGCCACCAGCCTGGAGGCCGCGATGCTTGCGATGGTCGACACCTTCGAGGAGGTGTACCAGCGGGTGGTCGCCAACCCCGGCTCAGGCGAGCTGGCCCGGGAGCTGACCGACGCCGTCGAGCGGATGCGGGTCGAGGAGGCCCTGGATCTGGCGGTCGACGAAGAGCTCGACGATCTGTTCCGTCGTCGTCGCCGCCGTCGGGCGTCGGTGGCCCAGGGGCAGGCGAGCTGAGCCCGCCCAGCGGGGCCTACGCCCTGCCCCCACAGCTCAGCGCGTCTCCTCGGGCTCTGCGCTGAGCGTCAGCGCTCCCCCCCGCAGGGCCTCGCGGGCCTGCAGCGCGTCGTGCAGCATGGGGAGCAGGTGGCGGGCCTTGGCCTGGGCATAGGCATAGTGGCCCTCCTTGAGGAAGGTCGCGGTCGAGGCACGGGCGGTCTGGGCCTGGCGGTTGAGCAGGGACAGATCCGAGGGCTCCAGCACCAGGATCCGGAGGAAGAAGCCTTGTGCCGCGGGTCCGATCACCCGCCCCTTCCGATCGACGAGGGTGCCCATCAACACCTCCTCACGATCGGGGAGCTCGGGCAGGCGGGTGTTGCGGATGTTGACCCAGACCGGGACGAAGTCTCGGTTGAGCGTGTCGATGACCCTGGGATCCATCAGCGCTCCGCCCCGGAGCGCGGCACCCCCCACTCAACACAGCCCGTCGAGGCGCCCCGCCACCAGCACCGCCAGCAGCGGCCGGTCGAGGGCCAGGGCCTCGGCGCGGGCCTCGTCGAAGCCCTCGATCCAGTCGATCTGCAGGTAGCGTTTCTCGGCGAAGGCGTTGGGGGGCACATGGGTGGCGCACCCGGCCGTGGCCAGCCCGGCGCAGATCAGGGGGATCCATGCTCTCATCTTTGACCTCCTCAGAACAGACCCGCGGGGGGTGGTTGGCCGCAACAGAGATGGCACCTCGGCTGGACCGACCGGCTCAGCGCAGGACGACCTCGGGGCCCAGCCCGATCGAGCCCCAGAAGACGGGGGCAGAGGTCTCGTCGCCGTCGAGATCGAGCAGGGTGGTGCTGGCGCGCCCCTGCAGCAACAGCGACCAGGTCTCGTTGGCGACGAGCCCGAGGGCTGCGGTGGGGCCGGTGGTGGCAAAGGCCCACCCGGCCCGATCCGGGATCGTGTATGGATCGGGGGACGTGGCCTGCGGGACGCCCGCATGATCCGGGGGCATCCACACCCCCCCCAGCGACCAGCCGATCCGGCCCCGGAGGCGGTGCCAGTCCTGCTGAGCTCCGATCTCGACGGACGCTGAGGTCAGGACGCGCACGTCGCGCTGCCCCTGGACAGGTCGGGCGCCGCTGAGCAGCGCGAGGTGGCCGCCGAGGTACAGGCCCCGGCCCGGATCTGCGTCGTCGCGGTGGTAGCCGTGCAGCTCCAGCCCCCCCGCGCCTCCGGGCAGGGCCTCGGTGAACGCAGGTCCGGAGCTGAGGATCGGCCTCAGACCCACCCCGAGGGACGGACCCCGCAGCAGCCGCTGGAGCTCCTCCGCCCGGTAGGGCCGCCCGGAGGCCAGGACCAGGTGACCTTGAGCGATCAGCTCGCCCTGGCCATCGGACAGGGACAGGTGGTGTCGCCCCGGGGGGATCGCCATCGTGCCAGGCAGCTGTCCCCGGGGACGCCCATCCACGGCCAGGGTGGCGCCGGAGAGGGGGTGGGAGGGGGGCGGATAGAGGTAGACCAGCGCTTGATCGCGGCGCTGACGCTCGCGGGGGCGCCCCACCAGCACCAGATCCGCAGTCCCCACCACCCGGAACGCGGCCTCGGGGACCTGGACCCCGTTGGTGCGCTCCATCGTGTGGACCCGGGCGTGATCGTGGGCCTCCCAAGCGGTCACCACGCCGTCACGATCGCGATCGGCGTCCTGTAGCGCCCAGGACAGCGCCTCGATCAGGTAGTAGCTGTAGACGCCGTGCCCCAGGGCGTCATCCTCCAGGGCCGGGCGCCCGGGGGAGGTGGCGAACAGGTGAGCTTCTCCGGGGCCCAGGGTGGCTGCACCCGGCGTCAGGGTCTCGGGCTCGGGCAGCTCCCGGGTGGAGGGGCGGACCACCGACTTGCCGTCACCGCTGAAGCAGGCGTCGACGATCAGCACCTTGCGGGCGGGGGCCAGGGCTGAGAACCAGGACTGCAGGGCCTCGAGATCCAGCGCGCTGGTCTCGAGATCGGCGGCCCGGCTGTCGCGCTGCAGCAGGAAGCGCTTGGCATGATCGCCGTCGAGCACGCGGGTGCCATGGCCCGAGAAGTAGACCAACAACACGTCTTCTCTGCGGAGATCCCGCCGCAGGTCCCGCAGGGCGTCCAGCACCAGCCCCCGGGTGGGGCCTGCAGCCAGCAGCGTGACGTCGTCGAAGCCCCCCGAGGCTGGATCCCGGAGCACGCCCGCGAGCAGATCGGCGTCGTGGCCCGCGTGGGACAGGGAGGGGAAGCTGGCGTCGTCGTAGACATCTACCCCGATGATCAGGGCTACCCTCCTGGGGTTCAGCGCTGCGTTCAGCGCGTCCGAGGTCGAGCGTGCGGGCTCGAGCCCCCGGGGACGCTGGTCGGGGGGCGCATGGGGCACACACCCCACGAAGAGCGCGAGCAGCAGCGTCGCGCCCATCAGGGCCCCCAGCGGACCGCGAAGGCGGCGGTGGCGCAGTGGCTCGGCGCTTGCCCGTCCTCGGGGCACAGGGTCGCGATCACCTCGTGGGTGCCGCTGGGACCCGTGTCGGGGGTCCAGGCCAGGGGGGGCTCACCCCCGAGGAAGTGCTGTCCGGCCCCGACGATCCAGGGGCGCCCATCGAGGGGCCAGATCGGGGCTCCATCTGCCCGGGACAGGGTGAGCACCCCGTGGCCCCCGGTGGTGATCCGGAACACGACCGCCTCGTCGGCCCCGAGGGCGTCACCCGACGCCAGGGGTCGGATCCCCAGGGGCCCCTCCGCAGCGGCGGACAGCGCCACCGAGGGGGCGAGCGCGGCCCCCCGGGTGCGGAGCCCGGGCGCCTCGGAGCGCAGGACGAGCAACACCGCAGCGGCCAAGGTCACGATCGCCGCCGCAGGCCCCGCGAGGCGCCGGGTGCGGCGCCTGCGGGCCTCCCGCAGCACCTCGTCGGCTGAGCGGGGGCTGGAGATCGTGGGCAGCTCCTGCAGGCGTCGCCGCAGCGCGGGGGTTGGATCATCCATCGACAGCCTCCAGCTCTTCTCTGAGCTTACGGCGTGCATAGGACAGCTTGGAGCGTACCTGTTGATCGGTGCAGCCCAGGATCCGGCCTACCTCAGGGGAGGTCAGCCCCTCGGTGTAGGTCAACAGCACCGCGGCTCGGTGGATCTCGGGCAGGGTCGCCAGGGCTCGCTGTAGCTGTGCGTCGCGTTGACCGAAGACCAGGTGATCTTCAGCGGTCACCTCGGTGTATCCCCTGCGATCGAAGAACCCCAGCAGCCGCGTGTGTCGCCTGTGGGCCCGGAGGCGATCGAGGCACAGCCGGTGGGCTACGGTGAACAGGAAGCTCCGGAACGAGCCCCCCGGGCGCCAGCGGCGCTGGACGATCCGGACGAAGGTCTCAGTGCAGACATCCTCTGCGGCCTCGCGGCGCTGCAGCAGCCGCGCCGCATAGGAGGTGATCCGTGCGTTGTAGCGATCGTACAGCCGCTCGAACGCCCGCTCGTCTCCCTGGTGGAAGGCGCAGACGAGCGCTTCGTCGCTGGGCTCTGGTGGGGGGGCATGGATCATGGAAAGGGTGGGGGCGATCATCGTCCCTCCGCACCGCTAACGCCCGGGCCCGGGCGTCCGTGGACCCCGGCGGCGAGATCTTTCTTGTCCACGCTTCGGGGAGCTGGCGCGTTGAGCCGACGATCCCTTGGAGAAGCCTCATGCGTACAATGACCCTGGCCTTGTCTCTCTCCCTCTCCTCCGTGGCCCTCCCCTCCATGGCCTTCGCCCAGGACGCCGACGGGGACGGCTTCACCTCCGCCCAGGGCGACTGCGACGACACGGATCCCCGGACCTTCCCCGGCGCGCCGGAGGTGCCCTGTGATGGCGTCGATCAGGACTGCGACGGCGTCGACCCCTGTGGCACCGGCGGCGACGCCGACGGGGACGGCTGGAGCGCCGCCCAGGGCGACTGCGACGACAACAACGCCTCCGTGAACCCCGGCGCCCCTGAGATCTGCGATGGGCTCGACAACAACTGCGACGGCCAGATCGACAACGGCTGCGGGGGCGGCGGCGACGCCGACGGGGACGGCTGGAGCGCCGCCCAGGGCGACTGCGACGACAACAACGCCTCCGTGAACCCCGGCGCCTTCGATGCGCCCTGCGATGGCATCGATCAAGACTGCGATGGTGCCGACAGCTGCGGCACCGGCACCGACGCCGACGGGGACGGCTGGAGCGTCAACAACGGCGACTGCAACGACGCCGACCCCCGGGTCTACCCCGGCGCCTTCGATGCGCCCTGCGATGGCATCGATCAAGACTGCGATGGTGTCGACAACTGCCCCAACAGTGACCTGGACGGGGACGGCTGGAGCAGCAACCAGGGCGACTGCAACGACGCCGACGCCAGCGTCTACCCCGGCGCCCCGGAGTACTGTGATGGCATCGATCAGGACTGTAACGGGACGATCGACGATGGCTGTGGAGGCACCACCGGCCCCACCGGCCCCACCGGCCCCACCGACACAGACGGCGACGGGTTCGACACCAGCGAAGACTGCGACGACGCAGACCCGAACGTGTTCCCTGGCGCCCCTGAGATCTGCGATGGGCTCGACAACAACTGCGACGGGATCGTCGACGACAACTGCGACAGCGGCACCGGTGGCGCGGGTCCGGGGATCGACACCGGGCTGCCCCCGGAGGACACCGGAGACAAGGGGACCGGCGGGGGCTGCTCCGCGGGGGGGACCTACAGCTTGCTGGTCCTGCCCCTGGCCCTGCTGGGGCTGCGGCGGCGCAGGACCCTCGCGTAGTCCGGCTTCAGCGGGGCTCCGCTGTGCCCCGGGCGACGTCCCCCGGGGCGACGGTCCCCGGGGCGAGGTGCTCTGGACCGAGGTCCCCGGGGCGAGGTGCTCTGGACCGAGGTCCCCGGGGCGAGGTGCTCTGGACCGAGGTCCCCGGGGCGAGGTGCTCTGGTGCCCTGGTGTCTCGGGGGAGCCCGCGCAGGGGTCGGGCGTCGGAGCCGGGGTGGGGGACGGGCTCGTCGGGGCGGGGTTTGGCTGCCCGGTGTCCCTGGAGCGGACCCACCAGCGCACCAGCGCGCCCTGGCTTTGGTCTCCGTCGAGGAGCGGATGCCCCACGCTGTCGCCCCCGGGGCCTGGTTGGGGGCAGGTGGGGGTTGCTTGGTTTGCTCGGATGGGGCAGGTTGCCGGCCCGTGGGAGGACTGATCGGTGAATCGCCAGACCCTGGCCGTGACCTTCGGCACCATCGCCCTGCTCGTGATCGGCATCATCTTGCTGTACCTGACCCCTACGCCTGAGCCGAACCCTCCGGCCAGCACCGTCTCCAGCCAGATCGAGGGCAAGGCCAACAAGACCAAGTCGAAGACCAAGGCCGGCGCCGGCCGGCTCCCTGCGAGCAAGCTCATCCACAGGTCCGAGATCCCCGCGGATCGCGTGGCGGCCCCCGAGGGAGCCCCCAACGTGGTGGTGGTGATCGCGTCCACTCAGCGGCGCGAGATGTGGTCGGTCTATGGGGGCCCGGAGCAGACCACGCCGTTCATCGCGTCCCAGCTCGCCGAGCACGGGGTGAAGATGTCCGACGCGCTGTCGGTCGCTGTCGATCCCCACCCTGCGGCGGCGGCGATCACCACCGGGCGCTACCCACACAACGTGGGCGCCATCGAGCCCAGCGCCAAGCGTAACCTGCGGAGGGTCCAGGGCTCGAAGCTGCTGGCCGAGCGCTTCGCTGAGTCTGGCTGGTACACCGTCGGGGTGTCGGCCTCCCACCACTTCAACCGCAAGGTCGGCCAGGCCCGGGGCTTCGACTGGTACCGGGACAGCCAGCCGTTCTCCTTGATGATCGAGCGGCGGATCAACGCGAGCCAGGCCGTGCGCTTCGCGCTCAACCGGATCGGCGAGCGCACCGACGCTGAGAAGGCGCGGCCTCTGTACCTGCAGCTGTCGTTCATCGACTCCCACAAGCCCTTCCGGGTGCCCCCGTCCGAGTTCAGCGCGTTCGAGAACGAGCTGGGGGTCGCGCCCTATCTCGCCACGATCCGCCGGATCGATGCGGCGATGGAGCGGCTGGTCGAGGGCCTGTCCGCCCAGGGGATCACCCACGAGAACACCTTGTTTGTGGTGGTCGCGGATCATGGTGAGGGGCTGGAGCTGCCCAAGCACCACCGCAAGCAGCACGGCTTCGTCCTGTACCCCTCTGCGGTCCAGATCCCCTGGGTGATGTGGGGCTCTGGGCTGCCCGCAGGTCGCGAGGTCCCCGGGCTCGCGTCGCAGATCGACATCGCGCCGACGGTGGTGGCCCTGGCGGGCCTAAAGGGTCAAGACGGCTTCGACGGGATGGACCTGTCGGCCGCGGTCCTGGGCAAGGCCAAGGACACCGGGCGGACGAGCGCCTATGCTGATACCCTGTATGAGGGGATCCACCGCGCCAGCATCTGGACGAACACCTACCAGTGCCAACGAGACTTCGGCAGCACCCACAAGCTCGACGACGACGCGTTCGAGGACGGCTGCTACGATCGGGTCTCCGATCCAGAGTTCACCAAGAAGGTGGCGGATCAGCCCGAGCTGCTCGCCGAGCTGACCAAGCAGCACGACGCCCTGCTCGCCAGGGCGAAGGAGCTGGCCCAGGCCCCGGAGGAGGCCGACGAGGGAGAGGGGGAGTAGGTGGCGTCCGTCTTGGTGATCGGCGCGACGTCGGCGATCGCCGGGGCGGTGCTGGGGCGCCTGGCCGCCCGGGGCGATCGGCTGTACCTCGTGGCCCGGGACGAGGAGCGGCTGGCAGCCTTGGTCGAGTCCCTTGGGCCCGCGGTGGTCGGCGCTGAGGCCCGGGATCTGGTCCGGCTCGATGAGCCCGGGGAGCTGGTCGCACGCGCGGTGGCGGCTCTGGGGCAGCTCGACGTCGCCTGGATCTGCCACGGCTGGCTGCCCGATCAGCGCACCACCGAGCAGGATCCGGCGGTGGCCGCCGAGGCCCTGCAGGTCAACCTGCTGTCGGTGATCGCGCTGCTGCTGCCGCTGGCCAACCACATGGAGGCTCAGGCGCACGGCACGCTGGCGGTGATCACCAGCGTCGCGGGCATGCGGGGGCGGCCCCGCAACTACACCTACGGGGCGGCGAAGGCAGGCCTGTCGACTTACCTGCGGGGGCTCCGGTCGAGGCTCTGGCCCGTGGGGGTCCGGGTGGTGGATCTGCGTCCGGGCCCGGTGATCACCCCGATGACCGAGGGGCACCCCAGGAACCTGCTGTTCACCACACCCGAGGCGATCGCACCCGCGATCGTGGCCGCCCTCGATCGGGGGCCTCCGGTGGTCTTCCTGCCCTGGTTCTGGGGGCCGCTGATGGCGATCATCACCCGACTGCCCGAGCCTGTGTTTCAGCGTCTTGGGGTCCTCGCGGGCCGCTGATGACGTTACCTGTGATGTGATGTCGGACGGCTTGGTGAAGCGGAGCAACGCGTTGCAGGTCCTCCTGGCTGCTGCCGCGCTCGTGGTGGTGATCGCGGGCCTCGATGCAGCGGAAGAGATCATCTTGCCGATCTTGTTTGGGGCCTTCCTCTCCATCACGACGCTGCCGATGGTGCGGGGGCTGCAGCGGTTGGGGATACCCACTCTGATCGGGATCCCCGTGGTGGTGCTCCTGGCCGCGGGGGCTCTGGTCGGCATCATCAGCGTCTTCGCCGCCACCGTCAGCCAGTTCGGGAAGGACATCGGGGCCTACGAGGTCGCCTTCAACGAGCTGGTCCGACACAACATCGAGCTGATGGAGTGGCTAGGCTTCAGCGACTTCGAGGCCTTCCTCCAGACCGGGGAGCTCACCGATCTGCTCACCCCGACGGCGATCATGCGGCTGGTCACCACCACGGTCAACGGGGTGGTCAACGTGCTGGGGCGGGTGGTCATCGTCGTGGTCACCCTGACCTTCATCCTGCTGGAGGCCTCCGAGATCGAGCAGAAGGTCCAGGTGGCGTTCGGCAGCGACGCTCAGCCGGCGGGTCCGTTCGCCGGGGCAGGGGAGAAGGTCACCCGCTACCTGCTCATCAAGACGATCGTGAGCGCGTTCACCGGAGTGACGGCGGGCCTGCTGTGTCGCTTCGTGGGGCTGGATTTCTGGGTGATGTGGGGGGTGATCGCCTTCATGCTGAACTACATCCCCACCATCGGCTCGATCCTGGCCGCGATCCCGCCGATGTTGCTGGCGATGGTCCAGCTCGATGTCGGCCCTACCCTGGCGATCGGCAGCGGCTATGCGGTGATCAACATCACGCTGGGGAACTTCATCGAGCCCCGGCTGATGGGGCAGAGCCTCGGGCTGTCCCCCCTGGTGGTGTTCCTGTCCCTGGTCTTCTGGGGCTGGCTGTGGGGGCCGGTGGGCATGTTGCTGTGCGTTCCCCTGACGGTGATGGCCAAGCTGGTCCTCGAGAGCAACGAGGAGACCCGCTGGCTCGCGGTGTTGCTCGGGTCCCCCCGGGAGGTGCGCCGGGGCGGTCCGCCTCCGCCCCGGCTCGAGTCGATCGGATGACAGCGAGCCCCCTGGCCCGTTAGCGGTCTGGCTCGATCCTCCACTGGGGGGCGAGGAGGTCTCGGATGTCGCTGATCGGACTGCTCACCCTGGGGGCCTGGGCCACGCCCGACGCAGAGGTGGCGCGGGGGTGGTACCTGTGGCGCACCGGCCAGGACGATGCCGCGGCTGAGCTCGCGGCGTCGGTCGCCGAGGCCTACCCCGATCACCTCGGTGCACACTGGCTGCACGTCTCGACCGAGATCTGGGGGGGGGAGGGGGCGAGCGTCGAGGCCACCTACCGCGAGGCGTGGGGGCTCGATCCCGACGATCCAAAGAGCCGGATCGTGCTGGCGTTTGCGATCGCCCAGCGCCGCTCTGGTGCGGGGGACTGGTGCGGGGAGGTCGACGCCCTCGTGGCTCCGATCGTCGAGGGGGAGCTGCACTACTGGGCCACCCTGGCCGAGCGGCAGAAGGAGCTCCGCTGCGAGGGCACCACCGATCACGCCGACTCCGAGCTGCGACGGATCGGCAAGAAGGGAGGAATCGGCTGGGAAGATGGCCTGATCGCCAAGCTCGAGGCGGGCTACATCAAGGAGGATCTGCCCGCTGAGCTCGCGCGGTTCCTCGAGACCTCCCCCCACCGGATCGACGCCGTCGGAGCCTTGTGGGACGATCATGTGGCGGGTCCGGCCCGGGGACGGGCGAGGAGCATGGCGAGCCGGGCCCTGGCCGACGCGGCCTCCAGCGACGATCCCGTCCTGGTCCATGCCGCGCTGCTGGCCTACACCCGGATGGACAGGGCTCCAAAGATCGAGGCCGCCGCGCTGCGCCTCGCGAGCATCGATCCCGACGCGAGGCTCGATCTGGTCCGCTCGGTGGACGATGTGCAGGATCCCGCGATCTATGGTGAGATCGCCGACTGCATGGCCGAGATCGGCAAGGACGATCGGATCTCGTGCCTCCAGAAGCTGGAGGTCCCCGAGGTGGGCGCGATCCAGGCTCACCTCCAGAGCCAGCTCTGGCAGGCCCTCGTCGTCGCGGGCGAGGCCGAAGAGGCCCTGGTCGCCGCCCGTGAGGCGTGGCTCGCGGAGCCGGGCATCCGCTTCTACGCGCGCACCTTCGCCCGGGCCACCCTGCAGCCCGGGCTGCAGCTCAGCGACGAAGATCAGCAGCTGGCGGTCGAGGCGGTCGAGGGCATGCTGGGCCTGGGGCCCGGGGGCGAGGGCCTGCCAGAGCCCGAGACGATCACCCACGCACGCCGGCGCCGCTGGCTGGCCCGGGATCTAGAGCTCCGCTCTGAGGTGATGCTGGCGGCGGGCCACCCAGAGGCCGCGCTGGAGGGCCAGCGGCTCGCCCTGTTGCTGGAGGAGAACCCGAGGCGCCGGCTGATCTACGGTGAGCTGTTGAGCGCAGCGGGCTACCCAGACGATGCGGTGCTCCAGCTGGTCACGGGCCTGGCCCGGGAGGTCTCGGACACCCGCAGGATCGCCAGCGATCGGGCGCTGCTCCAGGAGCTCGATGGAGGCTGGCACCCCCAGGGCATGCCTGGGATGATGCGGGAGGCGATGCGCACACCGCAGGAGCCCGCAGAGCGGCCCGATCTGGTCGGGATGGCGCTGCCCGATCTCGAGGCCCTGGCGCCGATCAAGCCCGGGGAGCTGAGAGAGGGCGGGGAGCTGACAGAGGGCGGGGAGCTGAGAGAGGGCGGGGAGCTGAGAGAGGGCGGGGAGCTGAGAGAGGAGCGCGTGCCTCCCCGGGTGCGGGTCCTGGTGACCTGGGCCCCCTTCGCGCCCGCCAGCGTCGACGCCCTGGAGCGGCTGGTGGCGATCGCTGATCGCTACGCCGATCGAGGCGTCGAGTTCCGGGCCGTCGGGGTGGGGCAGCAGCCCGGATCGCTCCCCGGGGAGCTCGGGCTGCTCCAGCGCCACGGCGGGGCCGCGGTGATGCGGTCGCTCCGGCTGGTGGCGATCCCGTCGGTGGTGCTGGTCGACGACACCGAGCACATCGCTGCGGCCCTGGCGCCGTGGCACCACAACACCCTCGATCTCGAGAACGCCCTGGACGCGCTGCTGCCCGGGGAGGACGAGGAGTAGCCACCCCGGCTGTGGACCCGGGCGACGGCTACACTGGGAGCGGGCGCGGATCGCCCCCTGGATGGATCCCCGGGGCCACCGTGCGCAGGGGAGGATGGGTTGGGATCGACGTTCGAGGGGGCATCCACCTGGATCACCGGAGGGGGCTCGGGGTTGGGGCGGGCGATGGCGCTCGAGCTCGCCCGGCGCGGCGCCCGGGTCGCGGTCTCGGGTCGCCGTGGGGATCGGCTCCAGGAGGTGGTGGAGCAGATCGGCGCTCTAGGCGGCGAGGGGCTCGCGGTGCCCTGCGACTGCACCGAGGAGGAGCAGGTCCGCGACGCCGTGGCTGCGGTGATCGAGGCGTGGGATCAGCTGGATGTCGCGATCGCCAACGCGGGCTTCGCGGTGGGGGGGGCCGTCGAGGAGCTCACCGCCGACGACTGGCGGCGCCAGCTCGACGTCAACGTAGTGGGGGTCGCGATGACCGCGCGGTACGCGATCCCCCACCTCCGCGCCACCCGGGGGCGCCTGGCTCTGGTGGGCTCGGTATCGGGCCTGGCCTACGTGCCCAACAACAGCGCATACCAGGCTTCGAAGGCTGCGGTCCTCGCCTTGGGGCGCACCCTGGCGATGGAGCTCGCGCCCGACGGGATCAGCTGCACCACGCTACAGCCCGGCTTCGTCCGGAGCGAGATCGCCCAGGTCGACAACCAGGGGCGCTTCGATCCGGAGCGGGTCGATCGCCGTCCCCAGGCGCTGATGTGGGAGACCGAGCCTGCTGCGCGGCGGATGATCGACGCGATCGAGCGCAGGCGGGTGGAGCACACCTTCACCGGACACGGTCGGTTCGCTGCCTTCCTTGGGCGCCACCTGCCGTGGGTCATCCAGCTCGCCGGGGAGCGGATGGCGCATCAGAAGAGGCCGAGCTGAGCCTCGGCGCGGCGCCGGGGCCCCCGGGGATCGAGCTCGATCCACCGGGCCCGGAGCGCCCCTAGATCGAGGGTAAAGCAACCATCTCCGTCGTCGAGGAACACCAGGTGTCCCACCGCACCTGCGATCTGGCCCTCCACCACTCGATCGTCCTCGAGGTGCAGCGGGTTGACCGGCAGCGCCCGGGAGCGGCGGGCCAGCTCGGGCTGGGGCACCAGCTCGGGGGGGTGCAGGTGGGGGTGGTAGCGCTCGGGCAGGAGCCCGGGCAGCGTCTCGGTGGCTTGGAGCACCCGCTCGAGCGCCTCGGAGGCGGTCATCGCGCTCTGCAGCAGCGCTGACTTGCGGGCGCGCCGCATGGTCTCGGTGAAGCCCTCTTGGACCAGCAGGTGCTCCATCTGCTTGATCTGGGGCCCCGGGGCGCTGGCGACCCGGGCTGCGGCCAGGGGGCCCTGCTCGATGATGCGCTGGTGCCTGCGGGGGTGGCTGGCGGTGCCCACCTTGAGGAGCTCGTCGCCGAAGCAGGCGAGGTATAGGTGGTGATCTCCCCGGCAGTACGAGAGCATCGCCTGGGGCAGGGGCGGGCAGCGGAAGCCGGTGCAGGTCATGCACGGGCGGAAGGCGTCTCGGCTGGTGCAGGCCCTGCAGCGGGAGCCCCTCGCGACGGACGCGCCCGATGGGCAGGGCCGTAGCCGCTGGCCGTCGTGGTAGCCGGTGCAGTGGCGCCCGGGCAGGATCCGCAGCGAGAGCCGATCGATCAGGGGCAGGCTCTGCAGGGCGCCGTCGTCGGTCCAGCAGCGCAGCCGCGCTCCACCGTCCACCCACGTCCACCCCAGCACCAGCGCGACCGTCGTCATGGCCGAGGACTAACCGCTGCACAGCGGGGGCAGAATGACGGGCGCGATCGGGGCTGGGCACGTGCTATAGGCATGGTTGTGCGCAGAACGTCGCGCGTGGGAGAGGATCGTGAGAGGCTTCCTGCACTCCGGGTGGCTCCTGTTGACGGGGACGATCGGCTGTGACCCCGGGGAGCTCCCGGAGACCCCGGTCACCGCGGGGATCCCACCCCACCTGCTCGTGCCCGCCACCCTCGAGGAGGGGGGGCTGGTGACCTGTGCTGATCCCTCGCGGCGGGCGACTGAGCCCCTCGTGGCCACCCCCGGCAGCCCGTTGCAGGGGGAGCCCGTCTACCGGGCCCATGGCGCGGGTGCGGTGGTGGGAGACTTCAACGGCGACGATCAGATGGACATCCTGGTGCTGTCCGACGAGGTGGCCGAGTTCTATGTCGCGGGGGTGGGCGGCGAGCTGCTGCGCATGCACGACGGCTGGACCGACAGCACCGCTCCGATCGGGCGGGGCTTCGGCACGTCCGCCGCCGACTACGACGGCGACGGCGATCTCGACATCTACATCGCGCGCTACGGTCGCGAGAACGTGTTTCTCCAGAACGACGGCGCCGGCTTCTTCACCGACGTCGCCCCCGAGCTAGGCATGACGGGCCCCGCTGAGGGTCGCCACTCGTCGGTCACCTGGGCCGACATCGACAACGACGGCGATCTCGATCTGACCGTCGCGGGCCATGGCTTTGTTGATGAGCGCCTGGGAGATGCGTCGATGTTTGGGCCGGGGGAGCGCACCCTGTTGTACCGTAACGAGGGCGACGGCACCTTCACCGAGGTCGGCGATCTGATCCCCGAGCCGATCCACTACGCGTTCTCGTTCACCGCGACCTACCTTGATCTCGACGGAGACGGGTGGCGCGATCTGTACATGGCCAACGACTTCGGCTCGGCCCACTCGCCCGCGTACCTGGCCTGGAACCGTCAGGGCACCTTCGTCCTCGACGACAACGCTGCAGCGCTCGATGTGCACATCTCAGCGATGGGCACGGGGGTGGGGGACTTCAACGGCGACGGGCAGTGGGACTTCCTGCTCCCGGCCTGGGGCTACATGAACTTCATGCTGTCCACCGAGTCGGGGGTCTGGTTCGACTACGCCGACGCTGTCGGTCTGGTCCCCGCCGCAGAGGGCAACCAGAAGGTGGGCTGGGGTGCGGAGCTCGCTGACGTCGACAACGACGCTGATCTGGATGCGGTGGTGGTCTTTGGCTACATCCAGACCCGCACGGGCAACAACAGCCTCGGCCAGCCCAACGGGATCTGGCTGCAGGGCGACGACGGCTTGATGACCCAGGTCTCCCGGGAGTGGGGCTTCGATCACCGGGGCTCCGCCCGTGGGCTGGTGGTCGCTGATCTCAACGACGATGGCTATCTCGACATGGTGGTCCCGGATCTGGCAGGTCCGTCCATGCTGTACTACGCGACCTGCGGAGATCGGTCGTGGCTCAAGATCCGGCTCGATCAGCCTGGCATGAACCCCGACGCCATCGGCGCCCGGGTCAAGATCACCACCGACGGCGGGGTGCAGGAGCGCATGCTGTTCGCCGGAGGCACCTCGCTGGCCAGCGGAGGCCCCCCCGAGCTGCACTTCGGCCTGGGTGATCACGAGGTCGTCGAGACGCTGCAGGTCAGCTGGCCCGACGGCAAGATCAGCGTGCTGGAGGATGTCGCCGCGTCCCAGACCGTCGAGATCCACCGCGCCCCCTAGCGCTGGGCCGGACGTTGCTGGCCCCCGCCCATCCGCTCCGGGGGATGGAGCCCGTCGAGGGGTACAGCAGGGTGACAGCACAGGCCCGGCCGGGGGGCTCCGTTCACATCGTAGAACCTGGCGTGTTCCCTGGGTCAGGCCCGTCCGGCGATCGGCGGCGGTCCCGGAAGTTGCGGTAGGCTCTGGCAGGGTCATGGAGGACACGTGTACAGACTTATCGCGACCACGCTGCTGATCAGCAGCTTGATCTCATGCAACTGGTTCAAGGGGGCTGCCAGAAAGGCCAAGGAGGTGAAGAACGCACCTCCAAAGACCGAGATCGGCGGCGGCGGCGAGGGCGCTCGGTTCGAGAACAAGATCGAGATGATCGAGCTGCAGTCTGGGGGGATCCGACGGACCTCCTTCCTGCACGTCCCCAGCAACATGAGAGACGGCGCACCGTTGGTGATCAGCCTGCACGGGGGGCTCAAGGAGTCCGACGTGAAGGGGCGGCTGATGGCCAGGGCCTGGTCCTCTGAGTTCGACAAAGGCATCGTGTTCGCGTTCCCCAACAGCAGCTATAGCGGGAGCGAGAAGGCCTGGTTTGGCTTCATGGACGGAAGAGACAGCATGAAGGACATCAACTTCATGCGGGACCTGATCGACGATATCGCGGATCGGGTCGCCATCGACAAGTCCAAGGTGTACCTCATCGGGTTCTCCGCCGGGGCCGGGTTCACCTGGTACGCCTCGTGTGTCGATCCCCAGACCTATGCGGGCTTCGCCACCACGAGCATGATGATCGAGTACACCCTGCAGGAGACCTGTCAGCCCTCGGTCAAGCGACCCATGATCCACATCCACGGTGCCCGGGACAAGAAGGTCGATCCTAACGGTACCCCGATCACCGGCCCGATCCAGCTCACCGAGGACTGGCTGGTGGGCAACCGTAGGTGCACCAAGCAGCCCCGCGAGACCCCCGTGATCCGTGGCGGAGGTGAAGTGCTGGCCCGGGGCAAGGTGTTCGACTGTCGGACCTGTGGCTCCGTCGAGATGTGGATCGTCGAGAAGGGCGAGCACTGCTGGCCCACAAAGAACGAGTGCGGTGGCGTCGATGCCGACAAGCTGATCCTCGACTACTGGCGCCGTGAGGCGGGCTTCCCGAGCTAGGGGCCTCCCGAGCGCCCGAAACGAGCGCCGTGCTCTGACGAGCAGCTGGACGAGAACGCCGGAGGGAGCCTGGTCTTGCACGTGACCGACCCACGACGGGGGGCGGCGATCCGTCAGGCCCCAAGCCCCGTCAGGCCCCAAGCCCCGTCAGGCCCCAAGCCCCGTCAGGCCCCAAGCCCCGTCAGGCCCCAAGCCCCGTCAGGCCCCAAGCCGACGGGATCCGCCCCACCGACGGGATCGGCGGGGGCGCCTGGTCGGGCCCGGGCTCGTGATACGACGGGCACCCATCAGGAGATCGCCGTGTCCTGCTCCTGGGATCCCAGGCCCGCTCCCTGGCCGCGTCCTCCACAGCGTCCCCCTCCATGATCCAGACCCTGGATCCTGCATCCCGTGCGCTGCGGGTGGCCTACCAGGCCCTGAGGCGTGCTCCCTGGCCGGTACGTCGGGCGCTGATCGGCCCCCAGAGGCACAACGATCGAGGCGATCGGCTCGAGGCGGACACGGCTCTGCTGCTCGCCCTGGCCGGGCTACGGGGGGAGGACAGGCTCTCCACCAGCACGCCTGAGCACGCCCGGGCCCAGATGGTGGCCTCGATCCAGCTGGTTGAGGGGCCCGAGCGTCCGCTGGCCGAGGTACGGGAGCTGCAGGTGGCGCAGCAGCTCCCCGCGAGGCTCTATGTCCCCGGTGGAGACGACGGGAGGCTGCTGATCTACCTGCACGGCGGGGGCTGGGTCGTGGGGGGGCTGCGGAGCCACGATCGCCTCTGTCGGCGCCTGGCCTCCGAGGGTGGGCAGCGGGTGCTCGCGATCGACTACCGGCTCGCCCCCGAGCACCGGTTCCCGGCCGCCGCCAGCGACGCGCTGGCGGCGCTCCGGTGGGCGAGGCGGAGCGCCGCTCAGCTCGGGGTCCCGCCGGAGGCGATCGCGATCGGCGGAGACTCGGCGGGGGGCAACCTGGCCGCGGGCGTCGCCCTGCAGCTGCTGAGCCACGGAGAGTCACAGCCCGCCTTCCAGCTGCTGATCTACCCCGCCACCGATCTGCGTCGGGTCACCGCCAGCCACCGGGCCCTCGGCGAGGGCTACCTGCTCACCCGGGCCTCCCTCGACTGGTACCAGGGCCACTACGCCCCTGAGATCTACGATCCCCGTGGATCTCCGCTGCTGGCTCCGGATCACCGGGGCCTCGCGCCTGCGATCGTGGCCAGCGCGGGCTTCGATCCCCTGCGGGACGACGGGGAGCTCTACGCCGCGGCCCTGATCCGGGCCGGCGTCGAGGTCTCTGAGCACCGGTTCCCCGGCCTGGTGCACGGGTTCGCGAACATGGACGGAGCGGTGCCCGCCGCGGATCGAGCGGTCGGCGAGCTGATCGAGGCCTGCCGGGCGCGCTGGCGCGCGCTGCGGTGAGCTGGTCGGTCCGAGGGGGGCTACAACACAACGGTGGAGGACCGATGCGCTGGATCGGCTTGGTGTGTGGGATCTTGAGTCTGCTTGCCTGTGATGATCGCATCTATGGAGAGGTCGCGGGTGGCACCGAGGTCGAGGGCGGCCTCGCAGGCGTGCGCTCGATCGTCGAGGGGCAGTGTCTGGGGTGCCATGGGGCGAGCTCTGCGCTGGGAGGGCTCGATCTGGAGACCGATCTGATCGCCGCCACCGTCGGGGTGGTCGGGCAGTACCAGATCCCGATCGTCCGGCCCGGGGCCCCCGAGGACTCGATGCTCTATCTGGTGACCACCAACACCCAGCCCGACGGTACGAGCGGCGAGATGCCACCTGGATCGGGGGGGCTAGACCCGTCCGCGACCGATGTCATCTTCGACTGGATCGCCGGCGGGGCAGGCTCCGAGTAGCGCCCCCCCGATCGGGCGGGTCGCCCCCCCAGCCCCGGCGGGGCGGGCTTTCCCTGAGCTCCGATCGCATACCATGGCCTGACGGAGGGTCTGTGGAGGGAACGTCGAGGGATGCGCCACCGGTGCCGATAGGGCGGATCCTCCGCCTCGCCCGGCCCGAGATGGGGCTGCTGGCCGTGGCCACCGTGGCCCTGCTGATCAGCTCTGGTCTGGGGTTGGTCTACCCGCTGGCCGTCCAGTGGATGATCGACGCCATCGGTGGGGCCCAGTCCTGGATCAGCTTCGATCGGGCCGCGCTGTTGCTGGTGGTGATGTTCCTGGTCCAGTCCGTCTTCTCGATGCTGCGGGCGTGGCTGTTCACCGTGGCCGGAGAGCGCGTGGTGGCGCGGCTCCGCGTCGACCTCTACGAGGCGATCATCGGCCAGGACATGGCGTTCTTCGATGCCTCCCGCACCGGTGAGCTGACCAACCGGCTCGCCAGCGACACCACGGTGCTGCAGAACACCGTCACGGTCAACGTCTCGATGGGGCTGCGCTTCACCGTCGGGGCCATAGGGGGCGTCGTGATGCTGACCGTGATGAGCCCCAAGCTCACCGGCCTGGCGATGGCGGTGGTGCCGGTGGTCGCGATCGGAGCGGCGCTGTACGGGCGATGGATCCGTAGCCTGTCCTCCGAGGTCCAGGACGCGCTGGCGGTGAGCACCGAGGTGGCGGAGGAGAGCATCGCTGGGATCCGCACCGTGCGCTCCTTCGCCCGGGAGGGTGCCGAGGTCGAGCGGTATGGAGCGGCCGTCGATCGCAGCTACCGGCTCGCGGCACGCCGCGCCCTGGTGATGGGGGCGTTCAACGGCACCACCGGCTTCGCCGGGTACAGCGCGATCGCGCTGGTGGTCTGGTACGGCGGGCGCATGGTGTCCGAGGGCAGCATGACCATAGGCCAGCTGACCGCGTTCCTGCTGTACACCCTGACCGTGGCTTTCTCCCTCGGGGCGCTCTCGAGCCTGTATAGCGACTTCATGCGGGCCGCCGGCGCGAGCCGCAGGGTGTTCCAGCTGCTCGATCAGCAGCCGGAGCTGGAGGGCCGCGGCGGGGAGATCCTCGAGAGGATCGAGGGCCACCTGCGGTTCGATCACGTCGGCTTCTCCTACCCGACCCGGCCCGATCTCCCGGTGCTGCGGGATCTGCAGCTGGAGATCCAGCCCGGGCAGGTGGTGGCCCTGGTGGGGCCGTCGGGCTCGGGCAAGTCCACCGTGGCCGCCTTGCTGGCCCGGCTCTACGATCCTCAGGAGGGGCGGATCGAGCTCGACGGCGTCGATCTGACGCGGCTCGATCCCCGCTGGCTCCGGGAGCAGATCGGGGCGGTGAGCCAGGAGCCGGTGCTGTTTGCGTCCTCCATCGCAGAGAACATCCGCTACGGCCGGTCCGACGCCGGCGAAGATGAGGTGCGGGCCGCGGCCCGGGCGGCCAACGCCGAGGCGTTCATCGACAGCTTCCCCGAGGGCTTCGACACCCTGGTGGGGGAGCGCGGGGTCCGGCTGTCGGGGGGCCAGAAGCAGCGGATCGCCATCGCGCGGGCGATCCTCAAGGACCCGGCCCTGCTGGTGCTCGACGAGGCGACCAGCGCGCTGGACACCGAGAGCGAGCACCTGGTCCAGGAGGCGCTCGAGCGCCTGATGCAGGGGCGCACGACCCTGGTGATCGCCCACCGGCTGTCGACGGTGCGCGACGCCGACGAGGTGGTGGTGCTCGACGGCGGGCGTGTCGCCGAGCGTGGGAGCCACGAGGTGCTGGTGGCGCACGACGGGCTGTACCGGCGGCTGGTGGAGCGCCAGTTTGAGGATCCGGGGGAGGTCGTGGCCTGAGCCCTGAACAAGTCGCCGGAGCCCCCGCCCCACAGGGGGTGCGATGGCGGGGATGTGGCTGGGGACGCGTCGGCGCGGGGGACCGAGCCCCCTCGAAGAGCAGATCGTCTCCACCAGCGGGCAGGGGTCTGGGGGTGGGCCCAGCGCTCCGGTGCCCCGGGGGACGATCTGATGCTCGAGACGATCGGCGGTGACCTCCAGCGGTGACAGCCCATTACGGCCCACGGCCGAGGGAGTGTCTACCCGCTGGGTTCACCTCATGTTCACCCCTCCGCCCCCCGGGATCCATCCCGGGCACACCTCGGGTCCGCACCGCGCAGGTACCCCGTCCCTGGAGCGGAGGCGTGATGCGACAGACAGTGGGACGCAGCGATCGAGTGCTCGCTGCAGGGATCGCGGGGGTGGGGGGGCTGGCCCTGGTGGGCAGCGTGGCTGCGCTGCTGCAGGCCGCCTGGCGCCAGGGGCTGGTGGGACCAGGCCACGCGGTGGGTGGCTCGGTGCTCCTCGGGATCGTGGGCCTGCTGGCGGCGGAGGGGCTGTGGATCGGGCGGTGGCGGCCGGCCTCCCTAGCCCTGTCGGGGGCGAGCGTGGGGATCATTGCCCTGTCTCTGTTCGCAGCCAACGCCTGGTATGGTTGGATCGGCGCACCGGTGGCGGTGGGCCTGTTGGCGACGCTCTCAGCCCTGGGCTCGATGCTGGCGACGCGGCGCGACAGCGAGCTGCTCGCCTGTCTGGCCCTGATCACGGTGGGGACGGCACCGGGCCTGCTGTGGGCGGGGGTCGGGGCCCAGCTGGGGCTGGCGGTGGTGGCGCTGTCGGCGGTGGCGGCGACGGTCGCGGCGGTGCAGCGGGACTGGCGCCTCCTCGCCACCCTGAGCGTGCTCGGCGGCGCGGCGGTGTGGGGCACGGTGGCCGTGGCGGGGAGCTGTCCGCCCTCCCTGATCGTGGCCTCAGCCTCGATCGCGGGCTGCGCCTTCGCCCTGGGCGCGCTGCGGACCCGGCGCAGCGCCTGGCCCCTGGGGATCGGTGCGTCGATCGCGCTGCTGATCGTGGTGATCCGGCTGCCCACCCCCCCCCTCGGGGGGCTGGCGGCGCTGGGGTTGGTGGGGGGGGGCCTGCAGCAGATCAGCCTCCGGAGCGAGCGCAGCACGGTGGCGGCCGGGATCGGCTTACTGGAGGCGATCTGCACTCTGGTGGTGCTGGTGCTCCTGCTGGTGGAGGGGGCCACCAGGCCCTCGATCCCGACGCTGCTGGTGTTCTCGGTCCCGTTCCTCGCTGGCTGGGCCGCGGGGGTGAGCGCAGGATCACCCCCGGACGGCTCCTACCAGGGGCAGCTGCTGGTCAACGCGATGTGTGCCTCGATCGCCCAGGTCAGCCTGATGTCGACCGAGCCGGAGGCCTGGTATGCGCCCCTGGTGATGGTGCCCCTGGTCTCGATGGGCTGGCTGGCCAGCGTCGTGCGGAGCCGGGAGGGGGGGCTCGAGGTGAGCCCCGGGGGCTGCGGGCTGGTGCCCGCAGCCACCCTGTTGGCCTCGCTGGTGCTGCTGCTGCCCTGGGGCTGGGCGTGGCTGCGGATCGTGCTGGGGCTGGCCCTGCTAGGGCTGGCCCTGATCCATCCCGTCCTGCCGGTCGCCGATCGCAAGCCCGAGCTGCGCTGGTCCACGCTGCTGATCGCCGTGGCCCCCGCCGGCGCGCTCGCGCTGGCCTGGGGGGAGGGGGTCGGGTTCGCCTGGGGACTGCCCGTGCTGGCGGCCTCGGGGCTGGCGACCCTGGGGGGCCTGGGCTCGAGGCGGCTGGAGCCCGATGAGGCTGAGATCGCCCGGGGGCTGTACAGCTCGCTGTCGGTGGGGCTCGCGATCCTGTCGGTGCCCGCCCAGATCCAGGGGGCGTCCTGGACGGTGGGCTGGGCCCTGATCGTGATCGGGCTGGTGATCGTCGAGGAGCAGCTGCAGATCTCATCGCTCCGATGGGTGCCAAGGCTGCTGGCGGCGGGGGTAGCGAGCCGGCTGCTGCTGGTGCCGGGCCTGCTGTCCCACGAGGGCGTGATGGATCCCAGCCCGTGGGTGGGGCTGTCGTACCTGGGCAGCGGGGGGCTGCTGCTGGCGGCGGCGGCTCTGAGCCAGGATCGCCGAACCGCGCGCTGGAGCGTGGACGCGGCCACGGTGGTCGGGTTCGCCCTGCTCAACGTCCAGCTGTCCCACGCGGTCGCTGGTGGCTGGCTGCTCACCTCAGCCCCGGTGGCGGCCCGGACGGCCCTGTGGGCGGGGTTCGCCCTGGCCCTGATGGCGCTGTCGGCCCGCCCCGCCCCCCGCAGGGCGGGCCTGGTGATGCTGGCCCTGGTGGCCGCCAAGGTGATCTCGAGGGATCTCTGGCTGGTCGATGGCGTCGCCCGGGCCGGGCTGCTGCTCGGGGTCGCTGCCTGCTTCCTGATCTCGGCGGCCCTGCTGTATCGCGGTGATCCAGCCGGGGATCCCCAGCCAGGTGTCGCTCCGTCCAGCGTCGCTCCGTCCAGCGTCGCTCCGTCCAGCGTCGCTCCGTCCAGCGTCGCTCCGTCCAGCGTCGCTCCGTCCAGCGTCGCTCCGTCCAGCGTCGCTCCGTC
>DRPG01000450.1 GCA_011376105.1 Deltaproteobacteria bacterium | reverse complement strand
TCGAGCCCGTCGAGCCCGTCGAGCCCGTCGAGCCCGTCGAGCCCGTCGAGCCCGTCGAGCCCGTCGAGCCCGTCGAGCCCGTCGAGCCCGTCGAGGGGATCGTCGGACAGGGGTGGATCGGGCTCGTCTCCTGCCCCCAGATCGGGCAGCTCCGACAGCGGCGGATCCTCGTCCTCGAGCAGGGCGCTCGAGGCCTCGTCTTCCTCGTCGTCGGGCCAGGCGTCGGGATCGAGCAGGGCTGGATCGAGCGGCTCGAGCGCGGCCTCGTCGAGCCAGTCGAGGGACTCCCCGGTGGGTGGATCGAGCGCGTCTTCGTCGAGCGCACCGGGGATGTCCCCGGAGGAGGGATCGGCTGGATCGGTGGGGGAGGGGGCTGGGAGGCGCTGGGGCATGTGATGAGCTATCCCGACCTCCGTGATCCTGCTGCCGATCGCGTCTGTGGCGCTGGCTCCGCAGCGGCTGAGGTGGATTGTGGGGGCGACGACGACCCCGGTCCAGGCTCCGCCGTGTGTCCGGGGGCCGCGCCGCGCCGCGCCACGCCGCGCTACGCCGCGCCCGGGCTGCCCCCCACCCGATCCGGGCGAGGATCCGAGCGCTGCTGTGGCGTGTTCGCCGCCACCAGGCGGGCGTAGTAGCCTCCACGCTGCATCAGGGACGCATGATCGCCGTGCTCGGCGATCTTGCCTCCGCGCACCACCAGGATCTGATCCGCGCTGCGGATCGTCGAGAGCCGGTGGGCGATCACGAACGCGATCCGCCCCCTGAGCAGCACGTCGATCCCGGCCTGGATCGCGGCCTCGGTCTCAGTGTCCACCGAGGAGGTGGCCTCGTCCATCACGAAGATCCGTGGATCAGCGAGGATCGCCCGGGCGAGGGAGACCAGCTGGCGCTGGCCGGTGGACAGGCGCCCTCCACCCTCGCCCACCTCAGTGTCATACCCCTGCGGCAGACGCGCGATGAAGCGATCGGCATGGACCAGCCGGGCCGCGTCCCGGATCTGCTCGTCCGTCGCGTCGAGGCACCCATAGCGGATGTTGTCCGCCAGCGTCCCGCTGAACAGGTGTGGATCCTGGAGCACGATCGCCAGCTGATCCGAGAGCCAGTCCAGCGACAGATCCCGGAGATCGATCCCATCGATCTGGATGCTGCCTCCGTTGACATCGTAGAATCGGGCCAAGAGCTTGACGATGGTGGACTTCCCGCCCCCGGTGGGCCCCACCAGGGCAACAGTCTGGCCCCCCCGGACGGAGAAGCTGCAGCCGGTCAGGACTGGATCCTCGGCTTTGTAGGAGAAGTGTACCGCGTCGAAGGTGATCGAGTGGATCGGCTGGAGCTCCGACAGCTGGGGCACCACCGGCTGCTCTGGATCCTGGATCCGGGGCACGGTCTCGAGCAGGCCCTGGACCCGCTCAGCGGCTGCCTGAGCGGCCTGCATCTGGGTGAGCTGCCGCGCCATGTCCTGGATCGGCATGGAGAACAGCGCGGCGTACTGCATGAACGCCACCAGGGTGCCCAGGCTCAGCCCGTCGGAGACCGCCAGCCCACCCCGCCACAGGGCGAGCCCCGCCCCGACGCTGCCCAGCAGCATCACCAGGGGCAGATAGATCGCTGACTGCAGCGCGTTGCGCATCGAGTGCTGGAACATCTCGGTCGAGCGGACCTGGAACTCCTCGAGGTTGGCGGCCTCTCGGGCCAGCGCCTTCGTGGTGCGCACCCCGGCGATGGACTCGTTGAAGGACGCGGTGATCTGGGCGTTGGTCCTGCGGACCTGGCGGGAACTCTCCAGGATCAGGCGCTGGAACGCGAAGCTCACCAGGACCAGGGGCGGGACGACCAGCAGCACCACCAGGGCCAGCGAGGCATCCAGCCATAGCATCGCGATGGCGATCCCCACCAGCAGGGCGCTGCCCCAGACCATGTCCAGCAGCAGCCACGGCAGCAGGCCGCTGACCTTGGCGCAGTCGGACGTCAGGCGGGCGACCAGCCAGCCGACGGGGTTGGTGTCATAGAACGACATCGACAGCCGCTGCAGCCGAGCGAAGCCCTCCCGCCGGAGATCGTGGGCCATCCCGGTGCTGATCCGGCCGGCGAACACGATGAACGCGTAGATGCCCGCCGACAGCAGGACGAGCAGCCCGAGGTAGGCGACGCCATAGCGGGCCAGCTGCCGCAGGGGTGTGCCCGCCGCGGCGCCGTCGATCAGCCCGGCGGTGATCAGGGGGAGCGCGATGTCGATCCCCGCCACCAGCAGGCCCATCCCCGCCATGCCGGCGCAGGCCCAGCGGTAGGGGTGGGCGTGGGAGACGATCCTCCGCCACAGCGCGAGATCGATGTGGCTGGGGGTGGGGACGTCGGGCTCTTCGAACGAGACGCTCACGAGGCCTCCCTGGAGCCCGCGGGGGCTGCTTCGGCCAGGGCGGGCTCGCTCTGGCTGCGCCACAGCTCGGCGTAGGGGCCGGGCTGCTGCATCAACGAGTCATGATCGCCCTGCTGCACCAGGCGGCCCTGGTGCAGCACATAGATCCGATCCGCGAGGGCGACGGTGCTCAGGCGGTGGGCGATGATCAGCGTGGTCTGTCGGCCCCGGCGCTGCCTCAGCTGCTCGAGGATCGCGGCCTCAGTGGAGGTGTCCACCGCGGACAGGGCGTCGTCGAGGACCAGCACCGCAGGGGGCTCCGCTCCACCGGGGGGGCGCTGCAGCAGCGCCCGGGCCAGGGCCACCCGCTGGCGCTGTCCCCCCGACAGGGTGACGCCGCCCTCGCCGATGGTGGTGTCGTAGCCGTGATCGAAGCCCTCGATGGTGGTGTGCACGTCGGCGATGCGGGTCGCCTCGAGCAGCTCCTCCCGGGGCGCGTCCCGGCGGCCCAGCAGCAGGTTGTCTTCCACCGAGCGCGAGTACAGAAAGGGCCTCTGCATCACCACCGCCAGCTGCAGCCGCAGCGACTCCCGATCCAGGGTCGCCAGATCGTGGCCGTCGAGGCGGATGGTGCCCTCGTCGGGCTCGTACAGTCGCAGCAGCAGCGAGATCAGGGTGGTCTTGCCCGCCCCAGAGGCGCCGATGAACGCCACGGTGGAGCGCGCGGGGATCTCAAAGGAGAGATCATCGAGGGTGGGGGGACCCTCTGGATCGTGGCGGAAGGTGACCGACTCGAAGCTCAGGGCCCCGGCGGGCTCGCTGATCTGCGTGGCGTCGGTTGGATCCGACTCGATGGGGTGATCGAGGATCTCCCTCAACCGACCTGCCGCGACCGTGGCCTTGCCTAGATCCGCGACGATCCGCCCCATCTGGCGTAAGGGGTACATGAACATGTTCACCGCGGTGAGGAAGTAGAAGAACGCTCCCACCGCCAGCTCACCCATGGACACCCAGTACACCCCGGCCCCCACCACCACCGCCTTCTGGACGAAGGTCATCAGATCTGAGGCGGACCAGTACAGGGCCATCAGCCGGTACAGCCGGTAGTCGAGGGCACGGTGGGTGCTGTTGCGCCCGGCGAACCGCTCTTCTTCATGATCCCGGCGGCCGAAGGCCCGCACGACCCGGATCCCGGTAAGGTTCTCCTGGATGGTGGTGGTCATCGCTCCCTCTGCCTCGTCCGCTTCCTCGAAGGCCGAGCGGACCTTGAGGAAGAACACCGTCGAGAACAGCACGATCGCCGGCATCCCGAGGATCGACAGCCACGTCATCTGTGGATGTAGCGCGAACATCACCGGCAGCGGCACGGCGAACATGATCAGCGAGCGACCGATCTCGACCACGTGGTTCGCGAGGAACACCCGGATGGTCTCGACGTCGGAGGTGCATCGCTGGATGAGATCGCCGGTCTGAGCGCGATCGAAGTAGCGGAGCGGGAGACGCTGGAGATGATCGAAGATCCGATCCCGCAGCGCCCGGACGATGGCCTCGGACGCCATCGCAGACCAGCGGCCCCGGAGGTAGGTGGCGGACCCGGCCACCGCGGTCAGGCCGATCGCTGCGAGGGCGGCCACCCACAGGTGGGCGCCGACGTACTCCGCTCCCCCCAGCAGCGCCAGGGGGACCGTCACCAGGAGAGCGTCGGAGTCGCCGAGCAGGACCCCATCGATCACCGCCTGGGGGATCAACGGAGCGAGGTACAGGAAACAGGAGGCCACGACCATCGCGGCGATGGCCGCGGCGTAGTAGGTGCGGGATCCTCGGGTGAGGGCCCACACCTCGCGGATGCTGTCGAACATGGGAGGCAACCAGGGCGAGGGGAGCAGTGGGTGCAGACAGGAAGAGCCCGCTCAGAGGTGCTGGAGCGGGCTCTTTCCATGAACGACGGGATAGGTCGGATCAGGTGCTCGCGGCACTCTCCAAGACAGACATGGGAACAGCGAGCTTCATCGACACGTCCTTGCTCACCCGGGCCTTAATGGCTGACCTCCAGGCGTGCAAGCCAAACCGATGGTGATGTCAAGGCCCGATCAAAGCTGAGATCGACGGGCTCGTGGGGCTGCCCCTGGGGGGGGCCGCTCCGGTGGCTCCCTCGCCGGGGTGGCGGGTGCGCCCGGATCTTCCCCGGGCCGCGCCCGGGCTGCGTTGCGCCTGGACCCGGTCAGTAGCCGCCGGTGCGGCGCCAGGCGTTCGCGTTCAGCGCGATCATCGTGAGCAGACCGAACGCGATCAGCCCAGGGCTGTAGTCAGCCGCGGGCAGCCAGCCGATGTTGTCGAGGCCGGTGAAGCCGACGCCGGCGAGATCACAGTTCAAGCACTCGTGATCCGCCCAGCCGAACGACCAGGGGAGGCCCATGATCCCGAAGCTCAGGATCAGGCCCCCGACGAGGAGACCGACCAGGTGCAGGATGTTTCCATCGCTCTGCTGAGGACTCGACGCACTCATCGCAAGGTTCCTCCGGATCGCGGAGGTATGCGGGTGGAACGGCGTCAGCACCGCAGCGAACCGCTGCACGGTTGTGGGCGGCTGGGGCCACACTGCGCTACGAAGGCGGGGAAGGTGGACGGTTGGATGGGCGCTGCCTGGATCGTGGATGCTGTCCGCACACCGACGGGCAAGCGAGGGGGGGCCCTGGCTCCGCTGCACGCCGTCGAGCTCGGCGCGTTGCCCCTGCGTGGCCTGGTGGCCCGCACCGGCATCGATCCCGCCGATCTAGACGATGTGGTGTACGGCTGCACCAGCGCCGTGGGCGAGCTCGGGTCCAACGTCGGGCGCCTGTGTGCGCTGGAGGCGGGCCTGCCTGTGTCCGTCACCGGGGTCCAGGTCAACCGGCTCGACGCCTCCTCGGATCAGGCCCTGCACTTCGCGGCGATGGGGGTCGGCTCCGGCCTGCAGCGCCTGGTGATCGCGGGGGGGGTCGCGTCGGCGAGTCGGGTTCCTCTGGGCTCCGATCGGGTGCTGCATGGTGCGATGGCGGACTGGCCCCAGGAGCTGGCCTGGCGCTTCACCCTGATCCCGTCGGGGTGCAGCGCAGATCTGGTGGCGCGTCGCTACGGCCTCGAGCGGGCGACCCTCGATGCCTACGCCGTGGGCTCCCACCGCCGGGCGACGGCGGCCCACGAGGCGCGGCAGACCGAGGCCGAGCTGGTGCCGGTGGCCCTGCCCGGAGGGCGCGAGCTCCGTCGCGACGAGGCCGTCCGGCCCGATCTGTCGGTGGAGATCCTAAGCCGCATGCCCGCAGCCTTTGGCGAGGGCGGGCGGCACACCGCGGGCACCACCGCCCCCCTCGCGGACGGTGCCGCTGCGCTGCTGATCGCCTCGGATGAGGGGCTGGAGCGCTTTGGGCTGGAGCCCCTGGCCCGGGTGGTCTCCACCGCGGTGGTCGGCGTCGATCCGACCCTGGCCCTGACCGGCGCCACCGACGCGGCACAGCAGGCCCTGGCCCGGGCGGGGCTCAAGGTCTCCGATCTCGACGCGGTGGAGATCCAAGAGACCTTCGCGGGGGTGCCCCTGGGCTGCAGCCAGGATCTACAGCTCGATCCCGAGTGCACGAACCGCTTCGGGGGAGCGCTGGCCACGGGGCACCCCGGCGGTGCCGCCGGAGCACACCGGATCACCACGCTGCTCAACGTGCTCGGCTGCCACGACGGGCGCTATGGGATGCTGTTGACCGCGGTGGGCTTCGGGCAGGCCAGCGCCACGGTGCTCGAGCGGGTGTCGTCGTGAGCCCGGTGGGGGGCAAGCTGAACCGGGGCTTCGATCGGCTGCTGGAGTGGGTCCCGTCCGGGGTCGAGCTGCACGCGCTGCGGGCGCTGGTGGCTGACGATCTCGTGGGCGACGAAGATCTGGCCGCGGTCGTCGGCCCCCGCTTCGAGGTTGGGCACGCCGAGATCCCGAGGATCCGTCCGATCCTGGTGGCGGTGGCGGCCCGGGCCACGGGGGCCGTGGCGGTGGACGAGGAGGCGCAGCACGCCGCTGAGCTGCTCCACCTCGCCCTGCGGGTCCACGATCTGGCTCTGGGGCGCGAGGGGGGCCGCCGCCGCCGGGTCGCCCGGCGCCTGGTGCGGCGCTCGATGGGCTGGCTGGTCGGAAACCATCTCACCCTGCGGGCCCTGGAGCTGTCCCGCCACAGCCAGCCGGGGGTGCTCGAGGAGCTGATGGAGACCCTGCGGGCGTTCTCCGACGCTCAGGCCCTGTCGCGGGAGCTGATCGGCCAGATGCCCGAGGAGGAGGACTGGCTGGAGCACGCCGACGCGCACACCGGTGCCCTGTTTGCGTTCTGCTGTAGGGTCGGTGGCCACCTCGGGGGCGCTCCGATCCAGCAGCTGGGGGCGCTGGGGCGCTATGGGCGCCATGTGGGCCGGCTGTGGCACATCGCAGAGGACATCTCGGCCCTGGCCCACGGCGAGCCTGCGCTGCACCTCATCGCCCGTGCGGCCGCCGGGCGGCCAGTCCTGCCGGTGATCTGCGCCGCTGAGCGCGACGCTGGGGTGGCCACCGACTGGATCCGGCTCGCCATCGAGCCGGATCCAGAGCAGGCCCGGGCGCTCTCGGCCCGGGTGGCCCTGCTCGGGGTCGGCGCCAGCCGGGAGATCATGCTCAGGGAGTCCTGGCGAGCGCGCAAGGCGCTGGCGGCCCTGCCCGACAGCCGGTACCGGGCCGCGATGGATCGCCTCGCGGGGGAGATCGCCCGGGCCTGCATCCGGCCCCCGGCGTGCACAGACGGCGCTCCGGTGAGCACAGACGGCGCTCCGGTGAGCACAGACAAGGCGCTGGAGGGCCCACGGGAGGCGCTGAAGGGCCCACGGGAGGCGCTGGAGGGCCCACGGGAGGCGCTGAAGGGCCCACGGGAGGCGCTGAAGGGCCCGGGGGAGGCGCTGGAGGGCCCACGGGAGGCGCTGAAGGGCCCACGGGAGGCGCTGGAGGGCCCGGGGGAGGCGCTGAAGGGCCCACGGGAGGCGCTGAAGGGCCCACGGGAGGCGCTGGAGGGCCCACGGGAGGCGCTGAAGGGCCCACGGGAGGCGCTGGAGGGCCCAC
>DRPG01000449.1 GCA_011376105.1 Deltaproteobacteria bacterium | reverse complement strand
GCCCCCCACCCCGCTGCCCTTTCCCGGGGCCGGGGACGGGGCCGGGGACGGGGACGGGGCCGGGGACGGGGACGGGGACGGGGACGGGGACGGGGACGGGGACGGGGACGGGGCTGAGGCCTCCACCCCCAGGCTCGTGCCCCCCCCCGAGGAGACCCCGGTGCAGATCCACGCTGCCTCAGCCCACGCCGGCCCGGCTCCGGAGGCCTCGGAGGCCACCCCGTTCCCGACGCCGGTGGCCCCCCCGACAGGAGACGATGCCTTCGAGTCCAACATCCCGTTGCCCCACCGGATCCAGGCCACAGCGACCCCGCTGGCGTCCGAGCGGACCGTGCCCCGCACCAGGCCCCGCACCCAGGCCCCCGGCGGTGAGGTCCGTCCGGTCCAGCTGCTACCCCCGAGCGCCGACACCCCACCGGTCCTCGCACCGATCGTCGATCCGGCCGTGCTCGAGGCCCGGACGCAGCCCCTCGAGCAGCGCGAGCAGCGCCCCCTGCACCACGACCCTGGGGGGAGCTGGCTGTCCGGCGTGGGGCTCGATCCAGACGACGGCGAGGATCTGCCGACCTGGGAGCGTCCACCGGACTCTTCGCTCCCTGATCCCCTCGCGCGCTTCGCTGAGGCGCTCCGGCGAGATACCTACCTCGCCGTCGGCACATCCATCGCTGTGTGCGTGCTCATGGTGTTGGCCCTGTCCCTGCTGGCAAAAGCCTGCTGACCTGGAGACCCTGTGAACGTCCGTTTTTCCACCGAACCACTCCACCAGGTGCAGTGCGATGCCCTCACCGTCGGCGTTGGCCCAGATCTCGATGGGGCGATCCTCGAGCTCGACGCCGGGTTCGACGGCAAGCTCATCGCAGAGCTCCGTCAGCGTCGGTTCAGCGGTGGCCCCGGCTCGCTCTTCAGCATCCCCACCCTGGGCCGCCTCGCCGCCCGCACCCTGATCGTGGTGGGCACAGGAGACGGCGGAGCCGCTGCGCTGCGCACTGCGGCGGGGCGGGCGGGCAGGGAGGCCCGGAGCAGCCACGCTCAGACCGTGGTCCTCGCCCTCGGCCACGACGCAGCCCAGGGGCTGGATCTCGTCGAGGCCGCGGCGGCCGGGAGCTATCTCTTCCAGCCCTACAAGCCTGAGACCGAGCGCTCCCCCGAGGTCTCCACCTGGCTGCTCCCCGGCGCGGGGTCCGATGAGGCCGCGTGCAAGGCCAGCGCCACCCGGGTCCGGTGGCAGGGGTGGGGTCGGGATCTAGTGAACCTCCCCGCCGCGGATCTGTACCCGGAGTCCCTGGCGGCAAAGGCCCGGGAGCTCGCCGCGATCCCAGGGGTCGAGGTCGAGGTGATGGACATCGAGGCGTGTCGCCGCGCGGGCTATGTGGGCATCGTGGCCGTGGGCCAGGGCTCCGATCGTCCCGGCTGCCTGATCCATGTCTCCTACCGCCCCCAGGGGGCCCAGCGCCACGTCGCCTTGGTGGGCAAGGGTGTCACCTTCGACGCGGGCGGGCTGTCGCTGAAGCCCAGCTCTGCGATGCAGACCATGCGGTGCGACATGGGGGGCTCGGCCACCATGCTCGCAGCCACCGGGGCCATCGCCGAGCTGGGGCTCCCCGTCGCGATCGACTGTGTCGTCGGAGCGGTCGAGAACATGGTCTCGGGTGCCTCCTACAAGCTGGGTGACATCCTGCGCTACAGCAACGGCGTGACCGTCGAGATCCACAACACCGACGCCGAGGGGCGGCTGGTGCTGGCCGACTGCCTGATCCACGCGAGCAAGATCGAGGGGGTCGACACCATCGTCGACGCCGCCACCCTCACCGGGGCCTGCGTGGTCGCCGTGGGCTCCGACTTCACCGGGCTGTTCACCGGCGATGACGGGCTGGCCACCGAGCTCCTCGACGCCGCCGCCGCGGTGGGGGACGGCCTGTGGCGCCTGCCCCTGCACAAGCCCTACAACGAGGCGCTCAAGAGCGACTTTGCCCAGATCAAGAACGTGGGCGGTCGCGACGCCGGCGCCACCACCGCGGCGCTGTTCCTGGAGCACTTCGTCGCCGACGAAGTGCCGCGCTGGGCCCACCTCGACATCGCGGGGGCCGCGTTCCTCGA
This sequence comes from Deltaproteobacteria bacterium, assembly GCA_011376105.1. Lineage (GTDB taxonomy): Bacteria > Myxococcota_A > UBA796 > UBA796 > DRPG01. The sequence goes on along the minus strand of DRPG01000449.1, from coordinate 31,068 downwards.
CAAGCCCAACCATCGCTACGCCGCAGGCGGCACCGGCCAGATGATCCGGGCCCTGACCACCTGGGCCCAGCGCCTCTCCTGAGGCCGGGATCGAGATGGGGCGGCGCAGGAGAGGCTCACAGAACCCCTACCGCAGGGCCGATCGCTTCACCCAGCGGGCTCATGCGGAGGGCTACGCCGCCCGCTCTGTGTACAAGCTGACCGAGATCCAGCGCCGCTTTCAGCCCCTGAGGCGGGGAGGGCGCGTCGTGGATCTGGGCTGCAGCCCGGGCTCGTGGTGGCGCTATGCCGCTCAGATCGTCGGGCCCGGCGGGATCGTCGTGGGCGTCGACATCGACGAGCCCCAGACCAGCCCCGGCCCCCTGATCCTGCGCTCCGTGCTCGAGGTGACCCCCGGGGAGGTGCACGCCGCCCTGGGCGGAGCCGCCGACGTGGTGCTCTCTGACATGGCCCCCCGCACCACCGGCGACACCTTCGGCGATCACGTCCGGCAGCTGGAGCTGGCCCGGAGTGCCCTGCAGCTGGCGCTCGCCCTGCTGCGGCCCGGGGGCGCCTTCGTGTGCAAGGTGTTCGACGGCGAGGAGGCGCCGTCCTTTGTCACGGAGCTGCGGCGCTGCTTTGGGCGGGTGAAGCGGGTGCGGCCCGAGGCGGTGCGCCAGCGGAGCCGGGAGTTCTTTGTGGTCGCCACCGGCTTCACGCCTCCTCCGGATCGGTCGCCGGAGGCAGCGGCTCGGCGGGCTCCACCGGACGCCTGATCGCCGCCTCGAGCTCGTCCCACACGGCGCCCCGCCCTGCTCCCGTCCGGGCGCTGAACGGGATCGGCTGCCCCACCGGGAGGTGGAGATCCCGCCGCAGCGTGGTCAGCTGCCTGCGCACCTTCTGCTTGGACAGCTTGTCGGTCTTGGTCGCCACCACCACCGAGGGGATCCGCGCCTCGGTCAGCCCCCACAGCAGGGAGCCATCGTCATGCTGAGCGTCGCGGCGGATGTCGACCAGCACCACCACGAGCCGCAGCGTCCCGCGCTCGCCGAGGTAGGTCTCCACCATCGGGCCCCACTCCAGGCGCACACGCTCGGGCACCCGGGCGAAGCCGTAGCCGGGCAGATCGGCGAACACCACCGCGTCACCGATCTGGAACAGGTTGATCAGCTGGGTACGGCCCGGGGTCCGGCTGGTGCGGGCGAGGCTGCGCCTGCGCATCAGGGTGTTGAGCAGCGAACTCTTGCCGACGTTGGAGCGCCCCGCGAACGCGATCTCCGGGAGACCGAGGTCAGGCAGCTGTGACCGAAAGCTTCCAACAAACGAGATCCGCCCCACCTGGTTCCGCATCCCGGCACGCTATCCTTGATCTGCAATGTCCAGACACCCCCATATCCGTCCCGCCCACGAGGGCAGCGGCGTGACCAGCACCGGCTGGAACCGTCGCCCCGCGGTCGTGGCACATCTCCCCACCGATCGCCCGATCTGGCTGATCAGCGATCTCCACATCGGAGACGCGACCCCGTCGGACGCGTTCTTCGGCAAGGATCGGCACCTGATGGCGCTGGTGGATCGGGTCGAGCGCGAGGGCGGGGTGCTCGTCATCGTGGGCGACGCGATCGACTTCCACCAGGCGTGGCTGTTCACCCGGGTGCTCCGCGCTCACCAGGAGTTGTTCTCGGCCCTGTCCCGTGTGGCGAGGGACGGTCGTCTGTACTACGTCATCGGCAACCACGACTACGAGATCAACCTGTTCCACGAGATCCTGCAGTTCCGGGTCTGCGACGAGCTGATCATCGGTGACGACGAGGTGCTGGTCGTGCACGGCTGGCAGTTCGATCCCTACATGCGCGACGCGATGGGCAACGGCCACGGCTGGTCCACCAACGTCCACCACCTGGTGGAGCGCTGGCTTGGCACCTGGCTGCGGATCCCGCTGGGCGAGTTCTACACCCGCTCTAACCGGCTGCTGTTCTGGCTGGCCCACAAGGTGGCGACCCTGGCCAACGCGTATGCCTCGGGCATGGCCCGGATCGGCTTCCCACGCTCAGCCGAGAGCCTCAACCGCTACCTGACCTACTGGGCGCGCTCGAACATGGGCGATCCAATGGCGATCTTCCGCCCGGCCTGCGAGCTGCTGTGCGCGGGTCGTTGGTCCGCAGTGGTCTGTGGTCACTCCCACCTCCCGGGGATCGTCGAGGTGGCGCCGGGCAAGCACTACGTGAACACTGGATCCTGGACCTTTGCCTCGTCCCACTATGTGATCTACGACGACGGCCGCTGGTCCTGCCGGGACTGGCTCACCGGTCACACCTTCCAGCAGGAGCTCTACGATCCTCTGCTCGACGGCGTGATCTACGAGAAAGACTTCTGGCAGTGGTGGCGCGAGCACTACATGGGCTTCTTCCGGTTCCGCGAGGGGGAGGAGCGCAAGGGTCGGCTCCGGGGCTGGGAGAGCTACATCCGCGACTACCAGCACCTCTCCCAGCTTCGGCCCCTGCCGAAGCACCTGCGCACCCAACCCTCCGAGCCCTCCCCAGGGGCAGCCAAAGCGGCGCCCACCGCCAAGGCCGGATAGCCCTCGCCGCAGCAGCGTCCGTGCGGCCCCCTCGCGTCCGGGGCCGCCTCGGATCGGCCCCCCCCACCGGAGTCCTGATGTCCCCCCTTCCTGTGGCCCTGCCTCTTCGGGGCATGGTGGTCTTCCCTGGCATGATCCGGATCATGCCCGTGGGGCGACCCTCGTCCATCCGCGCCATCGAGCGCCACCTCGACGAGGGGGTGCCCTTCGTCATGCTGCCTCAGCTCGACGTCGACGAAGACGATCCACTGCACGCGGTGCTGTCCACCACCGGCGTGCTGGGCCGGATCCTGCGCCTGTCCAGGCTGCCCGACGGCACCCTCAGGGTGTTGGTCGAGGGGGTGGAGCGGGTGCGCAGGACCAACACCCTGTCGATCGTGGGGGGAGCCACGGTGGTGGCGATCGAGCCGATCGAGGACGCGGTGATCGACAGCGCCCGGCTCGGGGCCGTGGCCGCTGAGCTGGCCGATCTGTACCAGGCCCACACCCAGAACGCAGGGTTACAGCCCCACGAGCACTGGACCATCGCCCCCACCCCCGAGGATCCGTCCCACCTCGCCGATCAGGTGATGGCCACCACCGACGCGCCGCTGTCGGAGCAGATCGCCCTGCTGGAGCAGCACGTGCTGGACGCGAGGCTCGACACGGCGCTGCTGCACCTGGTCACCCAGGTCGCCCGACAGCAGATCGCCGCGGACGTCAACGCCCGGGTCCAGCGCGCGATGGACGACTCTCAGCGGGAGTACCACCTCAAGGAGCAGCTCAAGGCGATCCGGGCCGAGCTGGGGGAGGCATCGGGGGCCGAGGCCGACGCAGCCACCTTCGAGGATCGGATCCAGGAGGCGGGCATGCCCGAGGAGATCATGGCCGAGGCCCTGCGCGAGGTGGAGCGCCTGCGCCGGGTCCACACCGACAGCGCCGAGTACACCATCATCCGCACCTGGCTCGAGACCGTCTGCGACGTGCCCTGGCGGCTGTCCACCAGCGACACCACCTCGCTCAAGAAGGCCCAGCGGGTGCTCGATCACGATCACCACGGGCTGGAGTTCGTCAAGGAGCGCCTGCTCGAGTACCTCGCGGTGCGCCAGCTCGCGCCCGAGTCCAAGGGCCCGATCCTCTGCTTCGTCGGCCCCCCCGGGGTGGGCAAGACCAGCCTGGGCATGTCGATCGCCAAGGCGCTGGGCCGCTCCTTCGGCCGGATCGCGCTGGGCGGCGTCAAGGACGAGACCGAGATCCGGGGCCACCGCCGCACCTACGTCGGTGCGCTGCCCGGGCGGCTGCTGCGGGCCCTGATCCGGGCGGGGACGCGCAACCCGGTGCTGGTGCTCGACGAGCTGGACAAGGTCGGCAACGACTTCCGCGGCGATCCAGCGAGCGCCCTGCTCGAGGTGCTCGATCCCGAGCAGAACAACGCGTTCGTGGATCACTATCTGGACGTGCCGGTGGATCTGTCCCAGGTCTTGTTCATCGCCACCGCCAACCTGATGGATCCCATCCCCCCGGCCCTGCTCGATCGCCTCGAGATCATCGAGATCCCCGGGTACACCGAGGAAGAGAAGGTGGTGATCAGCCGCAAGCACCTGATCCCCAAGCTGACCCAGAACCACGGCCTGTCCTCCGCCGAGATCTCGATCGAGACCGGGGCGATCCAACGGGCGATCCGGGACTACACCCGAGAGGCGGGGCTGCGGGAGCTCGAGCGCCAGCTGGCGCGGCTGAACCGGAAGGTGGCGCGCCGGGTGGTGGAGGACGGAGTCAAGAAGGTCCGGATCCGAGCGAACCAGCTCCCGCAGTACCTCGGTCCACCGAGGTATTTCCAGGAGCTCGCCGAGCTCGAGCCCCACCCCGGGGTGGTGATCGGCCTGGCCTGGACCGCCGCCGGGGGCGACATCTTGTTCGTCGAGGCCGCCCGGATGCCGGGCAAGGCCTCGATGAAGCTCACCGGATCGCTGGGGGAGGTGATGAAGGAGTCGGCCGAGGCGGCGATGTCCTGGCTGCGGGCCTATGGCCACGACTACGGGATCGACGTCGAGCTGTTCGACGCTGAGTTCCACCTCCACGTGCCCGCCGGCGCGATCCCCAAGGACGGGCCCAGCGCAGGCGTCACCATGGTGACCGCGCTGGCCAGCCTGGTCACTGGTCGGCCCGTGCGGGAGCGACTGGCGATGACCGGAGAGATCACCCTACGTGGGAAGGTCCTGCCCGTCGGGGGGATCAAGGAAAAGGCCCTGGCGGCCCGGCGGGCGGGGGTGCGGATCATGCTGCTGCCCCAGCACAACCGAAACGATCTCGCCGACATCCCCGACGAGATCAAGGGCGATCTCGAGTTCGTGTTCATCGATCGGATCGAGCAGGTCCTCGAGGAGGCGCTGGGGCTCCAGCGGCTCAACCGGACCCCTCGAGCTGCAGCTGCAGCGGCACCCCGTCGCGCATCAGATCGAGCTGGGAGGGTGCGCCGCCGCTGAGACGCGCCTTGATGTCGGCGGGTGCCCGCACCGGCACCCCGTTGACCGAGCGCACCACGTCTCCGACGCGCACCCCGGCGTGCTCAGCCCGGCTGCGGGGCCGGACAGCCACCACCTCGCCCCCCGTCCCCGGCGCGGGCCGGAGCGTCATGCCCCCGACCACCACCGACTGGCTGGCCCAGTCCGCCAGGGTCACGTCCAGGATCTGCAGCTGCCCCTCCCGCAGCAGCCGCACCGACACCCGGCTGCCCCCCGAGAGCCGATCGAGGATCGCCTGCACCGTCTCGGGGCTGGCCACCCGCTGCCCGTCGATCGCGCTGATCGCGTCTCCGGGCCGCATCCCCGCCCGGTCCGCGGGGCTGGCGGGGATCACCGAGCGCACCACCACCGACCGGCCGTCCATCCGGGTGTGGATCCCGAGGAACGCCCGGCTCACCCGTGCCCCCCGCCGCAGCGCGGGCAGGGTCTCAGACAAGACCTCGATCGGCACCGCGAACGCGATCGCCTGGCCCTGGGCGTGGGTGCCCGACAGTACCCCCACCACCAGCCCCTCCTGATCGAACAAGGGCCCCCCGCTGTTGCCCGGGTTCAGCGGCAGGGACAGCTGGAGGAAGTCGACCCGGGGGCCCCCCTCGACCTCCGGGGACAGCCTGCGCCGCCCCCGATGGCCGACCACACCGACGCTTAGCGAGTGCCCCAACCCGTAGGGGTTGCCGATCGCCAGCACCGTGTCGCCGACCCGGAGGCTGCTGCTCTGGCCCAGCCGCGCAGGCCGCAGCCCCCCGTCCTGGACCCGCAGCAGGGCCAGATCGGTGCGGGCGTCGGTGCCGACGACCTCCGCGGGCAGCGCCCAGCCCCCGATGTCCCGCACGATCACCGAGGTCGCGTCCACGATCAGGTGGCGGGACGTCACCACCTCGGTCTCCGACACCGCGAACCCGCTGCCGATGCGCAGCTCAGGCTCCTCCACACTCACGTTGACCACCACCGGGGCGACTCGATCGAACATCGGAGCGTAGGTGGGCCAGGCCGGCGCAGGCGGACGGCTCGAGCCGAGGAAGAACCCAGCGGCCCCCGCGGCGAGGACCGACAAGACGATCGAGAGGCCGAGGAGCAGGCTCCTGGCTGAGGGGGGTTGGATCATCAACGGACTCGGGGCACGATAGCCCATCCCTCCCCCGACGGACGGACGCCGAGACCCACCCCCGGCAGACAAGCACGCCCCACATCCGTTAGGATCCCGCTGAGGTCGGGAGGTCGATGCCGCTGCCGGCGCCGTTCGGCAAGTATGAGCTGCTCGAGCGCATCGCGACCGGCGGCATGGCCGAGGTCTTCCTCGCGCGATCCTTCGGGGTGGCGGGCTTCCAGAAGCGGCTGGTGATCAAGCGGCTCCGTCCCGAGCTCGCTGAGGATCCACGCTTCGTCCAGATGTTCATCAACGAGGCGAAGATCGGGGTGCACCTCAACCACCCCAACGTGGTGCAGGTCTACGAGCTGGGGAAGGTCTCGGGGGCCCACTACATGGCGATGGAGCACCTCCACGGCCGGGACCTGACCCAGCTCGTGAAGAAGCTCCGGGCCAAGGAAGAGCGGATCGGGCTGCCGGTGGCGGTGGCGATCATCGCCGAGGCCTGCCGGGGGCTGGCCTACGCCCACGCCCGCACCGCCTCCGACGGCACCTCCCTGGGCCTGGTCCACCGCGACGTGTCCCCCCATAACGTGCTGGTCACATTTGCCGGAGAGGTAAAAATCGTTGACTTTGGGATCGCGCGGCTGGTGAACAGCGTCGGCGCAGATCCCGCCGCCCGTAGGCCGGGTCCGGGGGGGGGCAAGTACGCCTACATGAGCCCCGAGCAGGCCCGGGGCGATCCGATCGATCACCGATCAGACATCTTCAGCGCCGGGATCGTGCTGTGGGAATTGATCGTCGGCCATCGCCTGTTCTCGGATCCCGATCCAGCGCGCAAGCTCGAGAGCGTCCGAGAAGCGAAGGTGTCCCACCCCGCCGATCACGGGGTGGAGATCGACGAGCGCCTGTGGCAGATCCTGCAGGCGGCCCTGGCGCTGGATCCAGACGATCGCTACGCCTCGGCCGCGCTGCTCGAGGAGGATCTGCGCGCCTGGCTGTTTCATGCCCGCCACCGGGTGGGCCGGACCGAGGTCGCGGCCCTGGTGCGCTCGGCGTTCCCCGAGGAGGCCAACCGTACCCTCGATGAGCTCCGGCTGCAGCAGCTGGTGGCCGACGTCGATCGCCTCGATCCCGCTGATCGCTCCTCTCCGTCGGATCCGGGGGCGGACGCAGCCACGCCGCTGCCCGGCCGGCTCAAGGCCCCCCTGGGGGAGCGCCGCCCGGTGGTCGTCGTGATGGTCGACGTCGACGGGCTCACCGAGCTGTCCGCCCAGGTCACCCCCGAGACGCTGGTCAAGCGAAAATACCAGCTCCTGCGCTGGATGCGGAAGATCACCGATCGGCATGGGGGCCACATCCAGCGCGCGGTGGACGATCACATCACCGTGCTGTTTGGCGTCCCCCGAACCCGGGTCGACGACGCATCACATGCGCTGGAGTGCGCCATGCAGCTGGTCCGGGGGGTGGGCACGCTGCGGCGCAAGGGCATGGCGCTGGAGCTGGCGATCGGCGTGCACAGCGGCGAGGTCACGATCCAGCAGGTGGGCCGCCGGGTCCGCTACGTCGCCCGGGGCGACACCACCCGCCTGGCCCGACGCCTGTCCTCGGTGGCGGACCATGGCCAGGTGCTGGTGTCCGAGCGGGTCCTGGGCCTGGTCGAGGGCGCGTTCCGCGTCCGGCGGGGTCCAGGCGTGCCCTGCCGGGGGGGGCGCGCCGATCTGCCGGCGTACCTGGTCGAGTCCCGGAGCCACGGGCTGCGCGGCACCCACCGGGGGGTCTGGCTGCGGCGGGGCTCAGAGGTCGAGATCCTGCGCAGCGCCCTGGTGGAGCTCACCTCCGAGCGGGGCGTGGCCCTGGCCCTGCTCGGGGACGTCGGATCCGGTAAGTCCCGCCTGATCCGGGAGATCCGGGACCTGGCCTCCCGTCGGGGCACCCTGTTCCTCGGGGCCCGCTGCCCCGCGGCCTCCGAGCGCCCGCTGGAGCCCCTGCGGGATCTGATCGCCGCGGTGCTAGGCGTCGATCCCGAGGCCTCGACCCAGCGGCTGCTGGACGAGGTCGAGCGCCTGTCCCAGCTGGGCCTCGGCGTCCGGGACCTCGAGACCGTCCGGGGCCTGCTCGGCGCGTCCACCAAGCACGCCCCGGATCGATCCGCGGCCTGGGAGGCGCTCAGCCGGATGCTGCGGGGCCTCGCTGAGGATCGCCCGGTGATCGTCGCGCTGGACGAGGCCCACCACCTGTACCGGGGCGCCGATCACGATCTGGCCGGGCTGATCCGGAGCGTGGCCGACGTGCCGGTGCTGGTGTTGATCGCCGCCCTGCCCCCCCTGTCCCCCACCCTCGGGGAGGTGTGTCGTCCGGTCCGGCTCGGGGCGTTCCCCGTGCAGCTACAGGCGCGCCTCGCCGCCAGCCTGCTCGACGTCTCCGAGGTCGCCCCCGACGTGCTGTCGCTGCTGGAGCGCACCACCGAGGGCAACGCCCTGTACCTCGAGGAGATGCTCAAGTACCTGGTCCAGACCGGCCGGATCCAGATCGCCGATGGGCGCGCGACCCTGGTGGACGGGGTCCGGGGCGAGCTGCCCCACACGCTGCAGGCCCTGATCACCAGCCGGATCGACTCGCTGGATCCAGCGGCCCGGGGGCTGCTGCAGCTCGCCGCGGTGGCGGGGCCCGTGTTCACCCTCCCCCTGCTGGCCGAGGCCGCGGGCCTCGATCCAACCCCCCTGGCCCTCGATCTACTGGCCCACGGGCTGGTCACCCGGGAGAGCCCCGAGGAGTGGGCGTTCTCCTCAGAGCTGGTCCGGGAGGCGGCCCTGCGGGGCACGATGGGGATCCAGCGCAGGGACTACCACCGCCTGATCGCCGCTGCGCTGGAGAAGCTGCACGAGGACAGGCTCGAGCCCCACCTCGAGGCCCTGATGAGCCACTGCGCCGAGGGCGGGCGGCCGATCGACGCCGCCCGGTATGCGTTCCGCGCCGGCAGCGCGCTGGAGGGCAAGCAGTTCCTTGAGCGCGCCCGGCACTGCTACCTCTCCGGCCTCGAGCACCTCGCCCGGGCCGATCGCAACCCCGACGACTGGGACGCCCGCGTCCAGGGCGAGGCGATGCTCAATCTCCGCCTGGGCTCGGTCAGCACGCTGATGGGGGAGCTCGCCGAGGGGCGGCGCAGGCTCCAGCTCGCGCTCGATATCTCAAGCGAGGCGGGCCTGCCCTGGATCGAGGCGAGGGCACACGTGGCCCTGGGCCGGGGCTACGTCCAGCAGGGCCGGGTCGCCCTGGCCGACGCCCACCTGTCCCAGGCCCGGGTGATGCTGCGCAACGAGGACGATCCCGAGCTCGAGCGCGAGGCGCTCGAGGCCTCCGCGACGCTGGCCTACGATCAGGGCCAGCACGACAAGGCCGAGGAGCTGTGGGAGCAGGCCATCGATCTGGCCCGGGGCGATCTGGTCGCGGTGGCGCGCTGTGAGATCGGCCTGGCCAACCGCCACCTGCGGGGCGGCGATCACGAGCGCGCCCAGGAGCTGCTCGAGCGTGCCCTGGTCACCGTGCGGGAGGCAGGGGATCGGATCCTCGAGGGGCGGGTGCTGAACAACATCGGCCTGCTGCACGCCTGGGCGGGGCACCTCGACGAGGCCCTGGCGTTCTACCGGGCGGCGCTGGCGGTCCGCCAGGGCATCGGGTACACCCGCGGGGTGGTGATCAACCACCACAACATCGGCGATGTGCACTTCCAGAAGGGGGATCCAGCCCGGGCCTGGGTCGCGTTCCAGCGAAGCCGCGAGCTGGCCAGCGAGGTCGGCTGGGATCGGGGGGTGGTCCTCAACGACGTCTACCTCGCCTACCTCGACGCCAACGCGGGCCGGGCCGGTGTCGACGCCATCCAGGCGGCCGCGGCGAGGGCGAGGGCCCTCGGGGATCAGGAGGTCACGACCTCGGGGGGCTGGCTGGCGGGCCGGTGGCTGCTCGAGCACGATCGGATCGTCGAGGGGCGCGCCCAACTCCATGCCGCCCTCGAGGACGCGCGACGGTTCGATCTCCAGCCGATGATCGAGCTGATCGAAGACTCCCTCGAGGCCTACCCCGCACCTACCCGCGCCTGATCACCAAGCCGCGCCTGATCACCAAGCCGCTGCCGCCCCCCGGCCGCCGCCGCTGCTGCTCCCCGGGGCTTGCCACGTCAGCGCCCCGGATCTGCTCACGGGTTGAGCCTGGCGAACGCCTCGATCAGCTGGCGGGACGCCTCGTCGAGCCGGCGGGGGACACAGATCCGCGTGACCACATAGAGATCGGTGGGGTGGCCCTCTGCGTCGGGGGCACCCCGGGCCTTCAGTCGCATCCGGGTGTTGCCGCTGGTGCCGGGCGGGATCGTCAGCTTGACCGAGCCCTGGGGGGTCTCGATGGTGATCCGCCCCCCCAGCAGCGCCTCCACCACGCTGATGTCGACCACCCGATCGCCGGGGGTGGCGGCGTCGGACCGCGGAGGCTCCGGGCGTGCCCCGCTCCGGATCGATCCCTGCAGCCGGACCCGGACCACCAGATCCCCGTAGGGCCCGCCGTGGGCTCCGGCGTTGCCCAGGCCTCGCTCCCGCAGGAGCTCGCCCTCGCGGGTGCCCGGGATCACCCGTACGTCTGCGATGTCCTGTACCCGCACCAGCCCGGGATCCACAGCGCCCGGCCGCCAGGAGTCGGCGCGCTGCAGCCGGTGATAGATCGCGGTGACCGAGCCCCCCGAGGCGGCCACCTGGGCGGGGACGTCCACGTCGATGTGGACATCTCCACCGGCGCGGGGCTCGGCGCCGGCGGGGCCGGGGCGCTGAGCCCGGCCGGTGGCCTGGGCCGTCTGTGCGCCGGAGCGCTGCTCCTGAGGCCCCCCGAGGTCATCGAACAGGTCGTCGAGGGTGACGGCGTTGCCGGGATCCTTGACGTTGAACCGCCCCCCCCGGGCCCGGCGGATCCCCGGATCGGGGGAGGGTCGCCCCTCACGCCGGCCCGTGGCGCGCCAGAACGCGTCGAAGGAGGGCCCCGGAGCTGGATCCGGGCGGCGCCGGCCCCGGCGATCGTACCGGGCCCGGGCGACGGGATCCATCAGGGTCTCGTAGGCCGCCCGGGCGGCCTTGAACCGCTCTTCAGCGATGGGATCCCCCCCCGAGACGTCGGGGTGACACTCGCGGGCGATCTGGCGGAAGGCACGCTTGATCTCCTGGGGCGTCGCGCCGCGCTGGACCCCCAGCACGGTGTAGTAGTCCAAAGCCATCGACCGCAACCTCCCACGAGTCTGTCCGGCCCACCCCGGTTCCTGCGGCTAGATGTAGCTCTCGACGTTCTCACCCACAGAGTGGCGCGGGTTCGTTGACCCCCCCAGAAGACGTGCCTATAGTGCTGGAGAGAGGGAACAGAGCGGGCACCATGGGCAAATATAGCAATCCGAGTGGCCTCAGCTGCTCCTTCTGTCACAAATCGCAGCGCGAGGTCGACAAGATCATCGCGGGACCAAACGTCTACATCTGCAGCGAGTGCATCCGGCTGTGTCTCGACATCATCCGGGAGAACACCCAGCAGAAGCCGGTGAGCTGGGGCCACTCCGGGGTGCCGGCGCCGGTCAAGATCAAGTCGTACCTCGATCAATACGTGGTGGGCCAAGAAGACGCGAAGCGCAAGATCGCGGTCGCGGTCTACAACCACTACAAGCGGCTCGAGGCCAACGCGGGCTCGTCTGAGTCCGAGGTCGAGGTCCAGAAGTCCAACGTGCTGCTGATCGGGCCCACCGGCACGGGCAAGACCCTGCTCGCGCGCACGCTGGCCCGGTTCCTCGATGTCCCCTTCGTCATCGCCGACGCCACCACCCTCACCGAGGCCGGCTACGTCGGGGAAGACGTCGAGAACATCGTACTGAACCTCTACCAGTCCTCGAACAACAACCTGGAGCGCACCCAGCGGGGCATCGTCTACATCGACGAGATCGACAAGCTGTCGAAGAAGAGCTTCACCTCCTCCGTCAGCCGCGATGTGTCGGGGGAGGGGGTGCAGCAGGCCCTGCTGAAGATCCTCGAGGGCACCGTCGCCAACATCCAGGTCCGCGGCAACAAGCGCCTCCCCAACCAAGAACACGTCCAGATCGACACCAAGGACATCTTGTTCATCGTGGGCGGCAGCTTCGAGGGGCTCGAGCGGATCGTCGAGCAGCGGGTCGGTCGGCGCTCCGTGGGGTTCTCCCGCGAACAGCCCATCGAGGGCCGGACCGATCCCGAGAGCCTCGAGCACCGACGCAGCCTGCTGAAGCAGGTCAACACCGAGGACCTCGATAAGTTCGGCTTGATCCCCGAGTTCATCGGTCGACTCCCGGTGGTGGCGGTGATGGATCCGCTCGGCGTCGACGATCTGATCCATGTGCTGACCGAGCCCAAGAACGCGCTGGTGAAGCAGTACCAGAAGCTGCTCAAGTTCGAGAAGGTCAAGCTCCGCTTCACCGACGGTGCGATCCGTCGGATCGCAGAGAAGGCTCAGGCCCGAAGATCCGGCGCCCGCGGCCTGCGGGCGATCATGGAGCACGTCATGCTCGAGGTGATGTACGAGGTCCCCAGCGTCGAGGGCCTGTCCGAGGTGCTGGTCGGTGAGGACGTGGTCGATGGCACCGGCGATCCGGTCTATCAGACGATCCAGGAGTTCGGCGGAGTCTCCTGAGCGAGCCACCGGGGCCCTGAGCGCGGGGGGCGGGATCCGGAGGATCAGCGCTGGCCGGGCCCACCCTGATCCAGGCCAGCCCTCGGGGATCCCGGAGCGTGGTAGAGTCCACGGGTGGCAGATCACCTCTCCCCGACCCTGTTGATCGCGTCCCCGCAGCTCCATGATCCCTTCTTCGAGCGAACGGTGGTGCTGGTGTTCCACCACGATCCCGAAGACGGAGCGATCGGGGTGGTGGTGAACCGTGCCCTGGAGCACCGGCTGCCCGAGGTCCTCGCCCTCGAAGAGCCGATCGATCTGTCCCGCCACCAGGACACGCCGGTGGTCTGGGGGGGGCCGGTGGAGACCGACTCGGGCACCGTCCTGACCCGAGGCGGGCTGTCCGACGCCGCTGAGGGCTGGCTGCTCCCCGGTGGCCTCGGGGTCACCCGCTCCCACGACGCGTTGCTGCGGCTGCTCCAGGGCGAGGCTCCGATGATGCTCTGCCTCGGCTATGCGGGCTGGGCCTCGGGTCAGCTGGATCGAGAGATCGAGCAAGGCGGCTGGTTGTTCACCGATCTCGACGCGGGCATCGTGTTCGACACCCCGATCGAGGAGCGCTACGATCGGGCGCTGGCCTCGCTGGGCCTCACCTCGTCGATGGTCTGGATGCAGCCGATCCACGAGTAGGGCTGGTCTGGTCAGGGATCAGCCGAGCCCCGGTGGGATCATGTGTTCTGGAGGATCAGCAACACCACCAGGACCAGCACGGCGATCAGCAGCACCACCACCACCGAGCCCATGCCGCTGGCGGCGGCGGCGGCGACCAACAGGGTGAGGTTGCTCGAGGTGGCCTGCGAGCTGGCCTGCGAGCTGGCCTGCGAGCTGGCCAGGACCCGGGGCTCCGCGGGCGCCCGGGACGGGGGCGCCTGGGGGGGAGGCGGGATCGATGGCTGGTGGGGCGGGAGATCCGCGACCCGCGCGGCCAGCCCCCCCATGGCGATCGGCTCCGACAGGCAGAGATCGTCAGAATCTTCAGCGGCGCGCTGGCCGGACAGCATCGGGGTGCCGTCGGGCCCAGTGTGCATCGGGGTGGTGGGCATGTCCGGGGAGACGAGCTCCCGCTCTCCGACCACGAACCGGGGCATGGGCACCAGCCCGGGTCTCGGCCCCGTCGACTCCGCTGTGCCCTCGTCCAGCGGGATCGCTCCCTCGATCGGCAGCGTCTTGCCCACCAGGGTGTCGTCCCTGGGGACGGGGATCTCCAGGGTCAGCAGCGACGGGACGACCTCCCGGGACCAGGCCCGTAGCCCAGGCTCGGCGCAGGAGCGGGCGGCCTCCAGCAGGAGGCGCTCGACCTCCGCCCCCGGGGGCCTGGCGTCGGGCTCCCACCGCAGGATCGACTGGAGGACGGAGACGGCGGGGGCATAGGCCGCGTCGACCTCAGCGAGGCGCTGCTCCACCCTGCGCTCGAACCGGTGCCGGTGGACCTGAGGAGAGCCCCAGCTCCGACCGGTGGCACACTCCCATAGGGTCAGCCCGAGCCCATAGATGTCGAGCGCCGGGGTCGGCTCCGAGCCAGCGAGGATCTCGGGGGGGAAGTAGTTGAGAGTGCCCAGCACCAGCCCCTGGGTCTCGCTCTCCCGGGACTCGAACACAGCCCGGGCCACCCCGAAGTCCAGCAGGCGGACCCCGCCACGGCGGGTGACCATGCAGTTGGCCGGCTTGACGTCGCGGTGGATGACGTGCAGCAGCACACCGCTGCTCGGGTGGACCGCCGTGTGGGCCCGGTGCAGAGTGCCCGCGATCTCCGCCCCCAGCTCGGCCAGGGCCCGGGGAGGCACGCGGTGCTCCTTGAGCAGGGCGGACAGATCCACCCCCTCGACGTACTCCATCACGACACAGTCCCGGCCATCGATCCGGATCAGCTCGGTCACACCGAGGATCTGCTCGTCCTGCAGCAGGCCCAGCAGCCTCGCCTCGTCCCGCATGCGGGCCCGAAAGTGGGCCTGATCCGGAGAGCTGGCCTTGATGACCTTGACGGCGCACTGCCGCGTGAATCCGCGGGGCTCCCTGAGCTCGGCGTGGTACACCGTCCCCATGGCGCCGAGACCGATGATCCGGTTGAAGGTGAGCGTGCGCATCCGACGGCATGCTATCACCCCCACCCCGACCGCCCGGGTACACCGTCCCCCCCTGTGGGGCAGGATCGGCCCACGAGCCTGCCTGTTTTTGCTCCTGTTGCTGTCGCCCCGGGTCTCGTGGGGTGGATCCCCACCCGAGAGCCCCGTCGGGGAGGCCTGGGTGGAGGTCCCCGCCGGGGCCCGGATCGACGCGCTAGAGCTGGGGGGGGCGATCCCGGTGGAGGGCCGGCGCTGGGTCCGTGACAAGGTGGTCGAGATCCGGGTCTTGCTGCCTGACGGTGCGCTGCAGCGCCTCGAGGCGACCGGGCGACCGGTGCACCGTGTGCTGCCGGATCACAGCCTGGGCCCGCCCGGTCCCGGCTACCACTCCCCCGGCGAGGGCGACGCGCTGCTGGCGGAGCTGGCCGAGGCCTCGGCTGTGGCGAGCCTGGTGACGATCGGGACCTCGGTCCAGGGTCGACCGATCCAGGCGCTGGTGCTGGGCCGCGATCCACTGGAGGGCGCGCCCACCTACCGGATCCTCGGTGCCCACCACGGTGACGAGTGGTCGTCGTTCGAGGTCGCCCTGGCCACGGCGAGCGCCCTGGCGGATCCCGGCGCCGACGAGCGGATCTCCAGGATCCTCGATCGCTCCACGATCTGGATCGTGCCCTACGTCAACCCCGACGGGGTGGAGATCGGCAACCGGCTGAATGCCAACGTCGTCGATCTGAACCGCAACTACGACTATGCCTGGTCCTACAACGAGCCCTTTGGAGGGCCGGAGCCGTTCTCCGAGCCGGAGACCCAAGCGATCCGGGCGCTGTCGCTGCACACCCGCCCCATGGCGGGGCTGTCGCTGCACTCCGGCGCGATCAACCTGGGCTGGGTGTGGAACCACACCACCGATCCAGCGCCGGAGGCCGAGCTGATGGAGGCGCTGGCCGCCGACTATGCAGCGAGGTGCGACGCGCCGGGGTTCTGGTTCACCAACGGCGCCGCCTGGTACATCACCTACGGCGACACCAACGACTGGAGCTATGGCAGACAGGGGGTGATGGACTACACCCTGGAGCTCACCGATCCCAAGTCACCCTCCCCCGAGTGGATCCCCGAGATCGTCGAGTGGCACCTCGACGCGATCCTTGACTTCATCGATCGTCCCCCCTCGCTGTCGGGCACGGTCCTCGATCCAGACGGCCTGCCGCTGGACGCCAGTCTGTGGCTGGAGGGCTCCACCTCCAGCGCGATCTTCCACACCGATCCCGAGACCGGGCGGTTCCACCGGATCACGGGCTCCGGCTCAGCCACGCTGCACGTCGAGGCCCCGGGCCATGCCCCCCGATCGCTCGAGATCGAGCTCGACGGCACGCAGCAGCTGCAGCTGCAGCTGCAGCTGCAGCCTGTCTCCATCGGCTCGGGCTGGGCCGAGCCCTCCGCCCTCGCCGCTCCAGGCTGGATCCAGCTGCCCTGGGAGGACACCGGCATCCTCACCCTGGTCCAGGGCGGCGCACCCGAGCACCAGGTGGCCTCGATCCAGGGGCGCGCATGGATCGACGTCCTGGAGCTGGGGCCAGGCTGGTGGACCCTGGTGGCCGCCGACGGCACCGCGTTCCCGCGGGCGCTGTGGATCGACGAGTCCGAGCGGGCCTCGATCGACCACTTCCTGCTGGCCGATGGCGTCCTGGAGGTGATCGGCACCGGCTTTGGGATCGGCACCCGGGCCTGGGCGGTGGTCGGGCCCCAGCGGAGGCGCATCCAGCTGCCGATCCATGCCTGGGCCCCCGATCGCCTGGTCCTCGGCGCCCCCCCCGGGGACGGAGAGCGGGTCGACGTGGGGCTGTGGAGCGCAGGCGAACACATCAGCCTGACGGATCTCCATCAGACCGCGGCGACCTCCACAACCACGGCCTCGGCGCCCCCCGGGGAGGTCGGTGGGTGTGCATGTGGCTCCATGACGGGGCACCTTCGCGCGTCGACGGGGCACCTTCGCGCGTCGATGGTGTCGATCCTCGGGACGGCCTTGCTGGCCTTCGGGAGGCGGAGATCGTGATCGCGACCTCAGTGCTGCTGGCGCTGCTCGGGTGCACAGGCGACCCGACGGTGGGGACTTTGTCACAGAACGTCGGGGAGGCCTTCGCTCCCTGCAGCGAGGCGGAGATCCGCTACCTCGCCTCAAAGCACAACTTCATGACGGCGTTCCGTCCCTGTGGCAACAACCACTTCCAGGACTACGCCTGGTCCCCCGATGGCCGAAAGCTCTACTTTCAGCTTGGGATGAGCCATCACATCATGGACGCGGAGTCCCCCACCAAGGACACCCGTGTGGTCCCGAGCCCCTCCCCCACCGGGCCAGGGATCTGGGTCTCCCCCACCCGGCTGGTGGTGCCGGTGGGCCCGCCCCCCGATGCGCCCGACGGGCCCCCCCAACACCTCGCGCTGTACGACACCGAGCAGGCCACGATCTTTGACGTGGCGGTGCCCGCACAGTGGGGTGTTATCGCGGATCTACAGCGGGACAGCGATCCCGGCAGCGTGCTGCTGACCGCAGAGATCGGGGGGCGACCCAGGCCCTTCCGGATCGATCTCTCGGATGGGAGCGTCAGCGAGCCGTTTCCCTGGCTCGGTGACGTCGACACGCTGACGTTCACCCCCGAGGCCGACGCGCTGGTGATCGGCTCGGGCGAGACGGTCACCCTGTACCAGGCCTCCACCGGCACCCCCCGGGGTAGCTGGTCACCAGCGCTCCGGGGCAGCCTGCACCGAGACGGCCGCTGGCTGATGCTCGAGCACGAGGCTGAGCCGGTCAGCGTGTTCTACCAGCGCGCCTGGGACGAGCTGTCCGAGGCTGCCCGGGAGCGGGAGCTGCGCAGGGCCAAGCGTTTCGAGGAGCAGCTGCCCGAGACCTTCGAGACCGAGGTGCGGCCACCGACCCTGTCGTTCGTCGATCTCCCGACAAGCCGGCGCTGGCGGATAGACAGCGTCTACGGCCACGACTTCGAGTGGTACAACCCCACGCCCTTCTATGGCAGCTTCGTGCTATGGGGCTTCGAGGGCAAGCAGTTCAAGCGCAACGTCCTGCTGGGGGACTTCACCTCCAGGATGCACACCGCCGCCGCCGGCGGCACCTTCATCGGGGTGGAGCCCTTTGGCCCCGAGCAGGGCGCAAGCTACACCCCCGCGCCTCCCTCAGGCGCTCCCCCGTCGGGGGCTCCTACCAAGAGCGAGGGCCCCTGAGCCGGTCGCTCGAACACCACCAGCACCGCGGTCGCGTTGCTGTCTCCCCCCACCCGGTTGGCTTCGGACAGCACCCGCCAGACCGCCTCCGCGGGATCTGAGGCCTCCTGGACCAGGGCGAGCAGGATCGCAGGCTCGAGCGCCACCCAGACCCCACTCGTCACCACCAGGAGGCGATCTCCGGGCTCGAGGGGCACGACGGCTTCCTCGAGCTGGGGCTCCTCCCCGGGCATCACGGCGCGGGTGATGATGTTGCGGTGGGGGAGATCGAGGGCCTCCCGGGGCTGGATCCGCCCGACCTCCACCAGGTGCCGGGCCAGCGTGTGCTCCAGGGTCTGAGCGACGATCTCCTCACCCCGGATCAGGTAGATCCGGACGTCCCCGATCCAGGCCAGGTGAGCGGTGGAGCCCTCGATCACCAGCCGCGCTGCTGTGGCCCCCGCCCCCGTCGGGTGGGCCTGCTCAGCCGCCACCAGCTCCCGCCAGGCCACGGTGAGACGCTCCTGAGCCGGGCCCGGCACACACAGCGCCTGCGCCACCGCCCACGCCTCGGGCTCCGCCATCGAGTGCCCGCCCATGCCGTCTGCTACCGCCCAGATCCCCCGGGGATCCAGCCAGAAGCTGTCTTCGTTGCAGCTGCGGATCGGCCCCCGGCAGCTGTACCCGGCCCAGGGATGCACCGCAGTCACGTGACGGCCCAGCCGGAGCTCGAGGGAGCCCGGCGGGCGGCTGCTCAGGGGGGGCCGGAGCAGGGCGAGGGAGCCATCCGCCAGCCGCACCAGGTGCTCCAGCGCGTCGCCCCCGAGGAAGTGATCGCGAGGCAGAGCGCGCTCGACGGAGCGCAGCAAGCGCTGCACCTCAGCGACCTCGTCCGGGGGCCAGGGGGCCGGCCCGGGGGGCACCCCGGGGGGGAGCACCCACGCCCGGAGGGGCCTGAACTGACCCTCCGTCCCCGGCAGCGGGACCTCAGCTCCGGACAGCAGCCCCTCGCAGTCCGGGGGAGAGCGCCCTCGATCGAACCACAGGACGACGGGCTGATCATCTGGATCCGAGGCGAGCCACCCGCCCTGGTGGCTCACCCCATCCCCGAGGCGCTCCAGCAGGAGGTAGCCTTCGTGGGTGCTGCCCACCTCGATGAGATCCTCCATCGCGCACCGGGGCGAGCGGGGCACCACAGGCAGGGTGGCCCGAAACGGGGCTGGCTCGCGCTGCCAGCTCCCCCCCCACCCCTCCACCCGCCGCAGGGAGGGGTGAGCGCGCCACAGCGCGCTCCAGCCCCACGCTGGATCCACCGGCGCCTCGAGCCGGAGGATCTCGAGGGCGGGCAGCAGAGGCAGCAACACCTCGACGCTCTGCCTCAGGGTGTCGGTCCCGGAGGGGGTCAGGGGCCGATGGCGCAGGAGGTCGGCGTCGGCGAGGCGCAGGGACAGGTGGGTGAGCCGGCTCAGTCCCTCGCGGGGGGCGGGGGGCAGCCAGGGCACCTGATCCAACTCCAGGGGCCAGATCCGCTCTAGGGCCAGGGGGGCCTCACAGACCAGCAGCTGGGGCAGCGCCCCGGAGCCGAGGTGGACCGAGCGCAGCGCGCGCCCGGCGAGGCGGACGACCAGCTCCGGGCGACGGGTCTGGACGTGCTGGACCGTGCCCCAGATCGGGCTGTCGATCGAGACCTCGCCGAGATCTGTCGCCTCGTGCAGGAACCCGAGCCAGCACCGCAGGGGCCGGACCCCACCGAGCAGATCCCCGAGGATCCTGCGGACTTGTCGTGCATACAGGAGGCGGACGCTGGTCGGATCGGAGCCTTGGTGCTCGAGCTGGATCAGCTCCCCGAGGGGATCGCCCCGCTGCTGCAGCCAGTCGGCCAGCACCAGGCGGGGACCTGGCTCGGCGGGCCTGGCGTACACGGCCTCGAGCAGCAGCTCCAGCACCGATCTAGCCGCCCAGGCAGGCCGAGAGGATCTCCCGGTGCTCTCCCTGGGGCCAGGGCAGGGAGGTGAGGGCCTCGTGCCGATCGCCGAGGCAGATCTCGTTGCCCCTCAGCCCCAGGCAGGGGGAGAAGGTGGTGCCATCGGGGGGAAACTGCCCCCCCACGTACAGATCACAGAGCTCGACCCCCCGCACCAGCCGCACCCCCACCCGGAAGCTCGCCACCCGCACGTCCCTCGCCGCCGCAACAGCGTCGCGGTAGCGTGCCAGCGCCTGGCCCACCGGCACCAGCGGGGAGAGATCCACGCCCTCGGGCCCGGGCACCGGGCTGCACGCCAGCGCGCTGATCGGGGTCTGGATCAGGATCCGGCCGATCCGGGTCTCGTCGCTGTAGGAGATCACCACCTCGACGCTCTCGGTGAAGCAGCCCCCCAGCGCCGACGACAGCTCCGCCACCCACGCCTCGGTGGAGAAGTAGCCCTGATATAGCGGGTTGAGGTTGCTGAACGCCAGCACCACCGGGACGGGCCCCGAGGTCACGAGGGGAGCGGAGCGCTGAAGGGTGGGGGCCTGCGCTGGGCTCGGGGGCTCCCGAGCCTCGGGATCGGGGACACTAGGGCCCTCGGGGGAGCGTGTGGAGGCACACCCGAGGATCGAAGCTAGGGCCCAGGCGATCAGATCAGGCCCCGTCGCTTCTTCACCGCCTTGACCGCGTTCTGTAGCGCGATCTCGTAGTCGACCGTGCCCTCGCGCACGTTCTTGATCTTGGTCATGGCCTCCTCACGGATCTCGCGCTCGTCGACATCGTGAGCCTCGAGCACCTCCAGCATCTTACGCCGGATGACCGCGTCTTCCTCGTAGACCTCCTCTACGTTGGGGGAGATCAGCATGTTTTCGATGAACTGGCGGGTAAGGAAGCGCTCGACGTCTTCCCCCATGGGGTGATCCATCTCCTCGGCCATGCGCTTTCGGGTGCGCCCAAACTCGGAGTACGGCAGCCTCCGGGTCGACATGTACTCCCGGACCCGCTCGCGCAGCTCCATGTCGCGGCGCCGATACTCCTCCATGATCGCGACGAGATCTTTCTCGGCCTCTTCGCGCCGGGAGGGCTCGATCTCGACGTCCCCATCGAGGGCCAGCTTGTCGACGATTTCCTTTGCGATGACTGGGATCTTCGCACGATACAGCTTCATCGAGCCCTCGCCTGGGCACCGTCTTTAACCGGCTCAGGCAGGCCCGGCCTGCGACAACCCGAGCGGATCAGAGCGGGAACCTCAGCCCCCCGGCGAGACGCAGCGCGTTCCAGCCATAGGGCTCGCGGTCGACCTCGAGGTCGGCGGTGGACTTCTTCAGCTCGGCCCGCCCGGCCCAGGCGGAGGAGTAGCCTGCCTCTGCGTACCAGCGCTCTCCGAGGTGGGCGCCGAGGGCCAGATCCGTCAGCCAGGAGGCCTTGAGGCTGAAGGGATCGATGTTGAAGCTCAGGCCATCGGGGCTGAGGTTGTTTCGCTGTGGATCGAGCAGCTCGGGGATGTGGATGTTGTGGAAGTTGCCGATGGCTGTGAGCCCCAGCCCCCCCGCCACGTAGGGCTGCACCGGCCCGGAGACAGGCAGCCTGATCTCGGGCCCGACGGTCAGCCCCCCCGAGAGCATCCACCCGCACCTGGGGTGGACCCCGGCCCGCTCGTCAGCGATCACGTCCCAGGAGATGACGTCGAGCTCACGACACCAGAAGCCGTTGCGCTCTCCGCCCCCCCCTGCGTAGTCGAGGCGACCTCCGATCCGCAGGGAGGTGTGCTCGGTGAGATCGAGCCGCACAGGCAGCTGGAGGCTCAGCCCGAGACCGAGGCGGGTGTCGGTGGAGATTGGATCAGGAAGATCCTGAACGAACGCCAGCCCCAGGCCAAGCGAGCCAGCCTGGGCAGGCGCCGGCAGGCTCGCCGCCAGGCAGGACAACCAGAACACGCGCAGGGGTGAGGATATGCGCAGGGGTGAGGTGAAGGTCATGGAGCCTTGGTGGGCGGATGGACGAGAGTGGCACTATACGCCAGGGGCACCCCTCCCGCGACGCGCCCTCATCCTCAGCCAGGGGGCTCGGCCCGGGCCTGCAGCGCGTCGGTGTCCAGCAACACGACCCGCTTGCCTTCGATCTGGAGCACCCCTGCCCTGCGCAGCTCCGAGAGTATTGCGCTGACGGTCTCCCGCGTCGAGCCCACCAGGCCGGCGAGCTCCCGGTGGGTCAACCTCAGGTTGATGATGATCCCCCTGGAGTCACGGACCCCGAAGGGCTCGACCAGCTGGAGCAGGGCTGAGGCCACCCGGCACGGGACGGGGCTGAAGGGCAAGCCCCCGAGGCGGAGCTCCACCTCGCGGCGCCGGGTAGAGACCAGGCCCGCGAGCTCTGCGACCACCCCGGGGAAGCCCTCGAGCAGGAGCTGGAGCTCCTCGATGGGGAGGGCGTAGACCACCAGCTCCTCGTGGGCCACCGCGTCGGTGTGGCGCGCCGCGGGGGTCCCCAGGGCGGCCTCCAGGGCTCCGACCTCCCCACAGACGTCTCCCTTGCCATGAAACCTCAGGGTGAGCGCGTGCCCCTGACCGATCTCCATGCCCACCCGCACGACACCTGAGCGGACAAAGTACAGGTGCTCCGCTGGATCGCCGACCCGCCACAGCTCCCGGCGGCGGCGCACCCGCACCGGCGCCGTCCGCTGGACGGCTCGGGAGAGCAGCGGAGGCGGCAGGTGTGATAACAGCGCTGCTCGACCCAAGAACGAGGCCTTCGCACGATCCATGCCTCTCCTCTGCTGGACCTGCTCATGGATCCGCTAACCTCGGCGACGTGGGGCGTGATCCTCTCTGCGGGCGGTTCCCGCCGGATGGGCAGCCCGAAGGGGCTTCTCGAGATCTCCGGTGTCCCGCTCCTGCGCCTGCACCTCCAGCGGATGGCCCCCGCCTGCGACCGGATCGGGGTCGTGCTGGGTGCGCACGCCGAGCGCCACCGCCTGGTGCTGGGGGACACCCCCGTCGTGCTCAACCCCGCCTGGGCCTCGACCGGCCCGATCGACAGCCTGAGGCTGGCGGTGCAGCGCTGGGGGATCGAGCACACATGCCTGGTCACCCCGGTGGATGTGCTGCCCCCCTCGCCCACGACCCTGGCCGCGCTGCTGGCCGCGGGCCCCCCGGCTGTCCCCACCCACCTCGGCCAGCGGGGCCACCCCGTCCTGCTGGGATCGTCCGCGCTGCGACGGGTCGTGGGCGGCGGGGCCCCGGCGGGGCTGCGCACGATCCTGGCGCAGGCCACCGAGGTCGAGGTCGCCGACGAGGCCATCGCTGGAGACTTCGACGATCCCGACGCGTTCCGTGCCGCCCTGGAGCGCTGGGGCAGGATCGTGCGATAGCGGGCCGCCCCCGCCGCCTCGAGCCCCTCCGCACGAAACGGGGAGACAGGATCAGTGGGGTTGGTTAGCTTGCCACTGTATGGCTAGGTAGCTCAGTTGGTTAGAGCGCACGGTTCATACCCGTGTTGTCGGCGGTTCGAGTCCGCCCCTAGCCACCAACCTCCCCCTCCCAGAGACGATCCGGGGATGATCTTGGCGATCCAGGGACGATCTGATCGATCCGGGAGGTGGCGGAGGCGGCGCTCTAGAGGGGGACAGCGCCCCGGCCAGGGGCGACCCACCAGGGCTCCACCAGACGAAGTCCTCGGCCCCTGATCTCGACAGGAGTGGGCCACCGTGGGCCCGGTGGCCGGTCTGTGCGCGGGGCGACCGGGCGCGCTCAGCGGACCAGGAGGCGCTCTGGGGTGCGCCCTGTGAGGGCGCGAGCGCCAGGGCTCGGCCCCCCTCTACGTCTGGAGCAGGAACGTGAGGGTGTGGCCGGTGAGGAAGCCGGAGAGGAACAAGACGATCCCCAGGGCCCAGCGCAGACCCTGGAGCGCGCCCGGGTGGTGCTCGAACCAGGGCTCTGCGGGGACGGAGGGATCGGACCACAGCGCCAGCAACGCGTTGGGGCGGACCATCAGCTGCCAGAAGGCCACCCCCACCACCGCAGTGATCCCCGTCAGCCCCCCCACGATCAACGGCTCCACCCGACACCTCCACCGCGACGATACCGTGCTCAGTCCCCGGCCCCCCGGGGCGCTCGTCTCGGCTGGGCGGCCCCCTCGATCATGGCCTCCTCGGTGCCCGGTGCGATCCGGTGCGGGCGCCTCAGGGGCTCGAACTCAACCTCCGGGCGCTGCTCCACCAGGGACTTGGTCACCAGGGTCATGGCCCCGCTCTCCTCCCCCTGGGTCGGCAGCCCGGTGGAGGCGTCCACGAAGGTGCGCGCCATGCCGCTACCCACCAGCAGGGGCCAGGGCTCCCCCTCCGAGGGCGCGGACGCCGGCGGGGAGCCGAGCAGCCCAGCGTCGGCCAGGCCCTGGATCGTGCCCATCCACGCGGGCAGGGCGCCGGACGCCCCCGCGAGCCGGATCCGCCCCCGGGACATCGATCGGTTGTCATCGTAGCCCACGTATGTGCCGATCACAAAGCCCCCCTCGACCGAGTAGCCCCCGCCGTCGGCCACCGGCGCATAGCCGAGGAAGGCGGCGTTCTTGAAGTCATTGGTGGTGCCGGTCTTGCCCCCCACCGGCAGCGGGTGCCCCCCCGAGGTCAGCCGGGTCTTCGCCCTGCGGCCGGTGCCATGGAGGACCACGTTGCGCAGGATGTCCACCGTCATCTCCCCCACCGGGCGCTCAGCGACCTGAGTGGGGGTGGGGATCGCCCGGTACAGCACGCGCCCATCGACGTCCCGGATCTCTTGGATGAGCAGGGTCGACGTCTGGATCTTCTCGATCGTCTCCCCGCGGGAGAGCCCGGGGAACTCCCAGGCCTGGCCCGAGACCAGGCCGGTGTACATGCTCGTCGCCTCCTCCAGCGTGATCTCCGACGCGCCGAGGGGCATCGACAGCACCTCCCGGATCTCGGTCTGCACGCCGTACTGCTCCGCCAGGCGGTTGATGTACCGCATCGCCAGCAACACCCGGAAGTCCTGGTGCCAGTACAGGATCTCCGGATCGTATAGATCGGGCCGATCGTCCTGGAGCTCCCACGCCATCCTGCGGCGATCCAGGGCCCCGTCGAGGGCCTCGAGCGTGCCCAGGTGGATCCGATCGTCGACCAGGACGTCGTCGACCGGCGCCACCTGCGGCCCCCGGCGGATGGCCCGGCGGATCCCCCGCGGGGACGGCTGGGAGGGATCGTCGGCGTCATCGCCCGGGCCAAACAGGCCCTGGAGCAGCCGGCGACGTCGCTCAGCCGAGGGCGAGGGCGCCCTTGGGGGCAGGGCCAGCGCAGGCTCCCCAGCCTCCGGGGCGCCGGGATCGGCCCCTGGATCGGCCCCCGGCAGGCTCGCGATGAACGCCGCGTCGGGGCGGACGTAGCCCTCCGGCATGGCCCCGCAGGCCACCCGGATCACGTCACCGTCCAGCCACACCGACAGATCCCGGGTCAGCTCGGCGTCGGGGAGCTCGCGTGCCTCCAGGGCGCGGACCAGCTCACCGTACTGGAAGCGGCAGCCCGAGCGCTCCCCCTCGAGGAACCGGCCGTGCAGCGTGCGCCAGTTGTTGTCCAGCGCGCGCTGCTTCCAGGCCCGGGTCGCCGCCCCCTCCCGCGAGACCCGGTTGCGCTCCCCCGAGTAGCCCCACCCAAACAGCAGGGACTGCAACGCGACCTGATCCTCGGGATGATCCGAGTCCTCGATCCCCGACAGGATCTCCTGCCGGGACTGGAGGAACAGCCCCTCCTCCACCCGATCCGGTGTGGGCAGCACCCCGATCTTCTGGATCCGGGTCCGGTAGGCCGGGATGTCCTCGTCGGGCCGACGGGCCAGATCGAGGGACTGGGCCAGGGAGCGGATCTGCTCGCCGTCCAGCCGATCGGTGAGGTGGTATAGCAGCCAGATCGAGGCGAGGTTCTCGGATCTCACCCCCGCCCAGGCCATCGACACCCGGGCCGCGGGGCTGTGATCGGGTCGGGGGTAGTAGAACGTGGTCGAGAACGGAAACACGTTGCGCTCGTTGTCCATCGCGTCGTCGGGGGACCAGCCGAGCTGGAGCGCTGCGTGGTAGATCAGCGGCTTCCAGGTCGAGCCAAACTGCCTCAAGGCGGTGGCCCGGTTGAAGTTCCGGTTGTCGTTGCCCCCCACCATCGCCCGGATCTGCCCGTCCTGGAGCACCGAGACCGCCCCCTGGAGCTCGGGGCGGACCTCGAGATCGCAGTAGGCGACCTCGTCGCGTAGCTCCCGCACCGACGCCAGCACGATCGCCCCGTCGGAGATGGCGTTGATGAACGCGTCGACCTCCTTGGTGGGGGCCTTGGCGCGGTGATCCTGCTTCTGACCTCGCCAGCTGGCCACCGCCGCCCGGACCACCGCGGTCCGATCGACGATGCACAGGTGCCCGCCCAGATCGAGGCGCACGGTGCGACGCCCCGCGTCGCCCTCGTGCTCCGCCACCCGTGCGACGCGGAACTCGTGGCGCCGTGGAGGGAAGTCCGGATCGAACCTGGGCCCCCGGTGGCCATCGAGCACGAAGTCCTCGGGACCGAGGCCCTCCATCCAGGTGCCGACCTCGGTCAGGTGGTGCCACAGGGCCCAGGTCGCCTCGCGCTGGGCGTCTGGATCCAGGGTGGTGACCACGTGCAGCCCCGCTGTCTCTGCGCTCTCGATCCCGGCGTCGCCGAGGATCTTGTCGAACGGGGGCTCGTCCAGCCTCCGGGCGACCTCGTCGAGCACCGCAGAGCTGGCGAACCGGAATGAGCCCCGCTCGAAGTCCAGCTCGAAGCCCTCGGTCAGCAGCCGGGTGGCCTCGGCCTCCAGCGCCGTGGCGGCGACCAGGCGCTCCTGGTAGGCCTCCCGATCGTCGGCTCCCTGGAGGGGACGGACGAGATCCTCGGGGCGCTGGCCGGAGATCCGCCCCAGGACATAGCGGGTGCGCTCGTGGGCGCGCTGGACGGAGCGCGCGCTGCGCTCCTCGTTGCCTAGGAAGGGATCGTAGTATGAAGGTCCCTTCACCAGCCCCGCGAGGAACGCACACTCGGCGACGGTGAGATCGTCCACCTCCTTGTTGAAGAAGTGGCGCGCGGCGATCCCGAGACCCCGCCCGTTGCCCGAGACGTGGAACTGGTTGACATAGAACTCGAGGATCTCGCTCTTGTCATAGTGCGCCTCCAGCCGCAGCGCGTTGAGGAGCTCGACCCCCTTCGACCTCAGGGTGCGATCTGGGCGATAATACAGGTTTTTCGCTGTCTGCTGCGTGAGTGTGCTCCCGCCGGCCACCACCCCGCCGGCCACGAGGTTGTCGCGCATGGCGCGCAGGATCCCTTTGGGATCGAGGCCCCAGTGGCGCCAGAACCGGGAGTCCTCCGCGGCCACGATCGACATCACATAGGCCTCAGGGAGCTCCTCGTAGGGTACGAACTGGCGGTGCTCTTCCTCGAAGAAAACCCCCACCCGGGTGATCCCGTCGTTGTAGTAGACCGGGGACTCCTGGGCGATGATCGAGCGGACATGATCCCGATCGAGGTGGGGACCGGGGTTCAGCACCACGAAGTACTGGTAGCCGCCGATCAGCACCACCAGCGAGAGCACAGCCACCACAGCGAGGACCACGCTCCCCACCATCGACATGCCCGCCAGCCCCTTGAGGCACCCCATGGCCCGGATCCGGCCGGTGGCTACCCCCGGAGGCTCCCCGCCCGTCTCGAGGGGGCTCGGCCCAGTGGATCGCTCATCCATCTTGGATCTCCTCCAGGATCGTCTCCACCTCACCCACCATGCGAGAAGTGGGCCAGGCCTCAGCGGCGACACGACAGCGCCGGGCCAGGCCCGGTGTCCTCCAGGCGTAACGGACCGCAGCCGCGATTCCAGCGACATCTCGCGGGTCTCCGACGACCAGGCCACGATCAGGGACGATCTCGGCGGCGCCGTCGCACAGGGTGGTCACCGGGGGCACCCCGGCCGCCATCGCCTCGAGCACCACGTTGGCGGAGGCGTCATAGCGAGTGGGGTGAATCAAGACGTCGGCGGCGGCGAGCAGGGGCACCGGATCCCCGGGGTCCACCACCACCAGCCGAGCCCCGAGCCGGGCGGCGGGGCGCAGCCAGCGGTGCCGGTGGGCGTCCCGGCCGGCCACCACCAGCCGATCCTCCGGCCCCGCGGCGGCCTCAAACCCGGCGAGGGCGGCGCTTAGGCCCTTGCGAAACCAGCCATGGGCCAGGAACAGGGCGACCCGACCCGGGGCGGGCACCCCCAGGCGGGCCCGGGCAGCCACCCGGGCCCGCCCGTCGGGTCGAAACCGCTGTAGATCCACGCCGTTGCGCACGATCCTCACCACCCCGGGGGGCAGCCGGTGCCAGGCGACGACCTCACCGGCCGCCCGCAGCGAGTTGCAGATCACGATCCGCGCGCTGTGGTAGGCCACAGCCTCCCTGCGCGACTCAGCGATCTGATCGGGCCCCAGCGCTCTCATCCACCTCCACAGCGTGATCGCGCCCGCTCGTGACCAGGCCCGGTGGACCCCCCCCGACGCGCGCACCACCGCACACCCGGCCACCCGATCGAGGCCCACCACCAGCCAGCCCTGTGCCTCCTCCGGGAGGAGCGCCACCCCCTCGGGGAGCGCGGCGCCCCCCCGGCACCGCACCGCCACCTCGTGACCCCGGGCCAGCAGGTGGACGATCAGGGCGTGAGCGACCCCCGCGGTGCCCGAGCCCGGCCCCACGCGATCGACGACCAGGCCGATCCTCACGGCGCGCTTCGCCCCAGCTGCCGCAGCCTGCGCCACTTGAGCCCGGAGTAGACCGCCCCGAGCAGAGCCACCGCGGCTCCGTCGACGCCGTCCCGCCATGCGCTCTTCAACAGCATCGCGTCTACGAAATGAAGCGCTGCATGCAGCGGAGGATCCCATCGATGGCTACGAGCTCCCCGCTGGTGCATCGACGCTGCGTGGATCTGGGTGTAGCGGTCGATCGTCGACAGGTGCTCCCAGATCGTGCGGTAGGGCTGGTGGCCGATGTCTCCCTGCAGAGGCCGGACCCGCCCATCGACCTCCATCCGATCGTGGGGATCGTCGCCGACCCAGCGGGCCCGGCCCCGCCGGGCCACCCTCACCTTGCGATCGGGGTACCACCGGCCGTGCCGCAGCGGGCGCCCCAGCCACCGCGAGCACCGGGGCAGGGAGAACCCGACCGCGTCGCCGGGATCCACCAGCGCCCGCTGCACCGACGCGCCCGCTTCGGGCGTCAGCCACTCGTCGGCGTCCAGGGACAAGATCCAGGGGGTGCTCGCCTCCGCCAGGGCTCGGTTCTTCTGCGCGACGTGCCCCGGCCAGCCCGCCCGGATCACCCGGGCCCCCTCTCGAAGGGCGATCTCGGCGGTGTCGTCGGTGGTCGAGGTGTCCACCACCACCAGCGCCTGCGACGCCCAGGGGACCGAGCGCAGGCAGCGCGCCAGCCGATCCCCCTCGTTCCTCGCGATCACCACCAACGACAGCACCCCCCCTGCCCTCCCCGATCATCCAGACCCTTGACGACCCGTCGTAGCTCGATACAGTCCCGATCGGCTGGCGCCATACCCAAGTGGTCAAGGGAGAGGTTTGCAAAACCTCCATTCCCCGGTTCGAATCCGGGTGGCGCCTCCAACCTCCCCTCCGCTCCCTGCGACGATCCGTTGCCCCCTGTGGGGGTGTGGGTAGGCTAGAACACCTCCTGACCGGTGGGGAGGCGGCTTGCTCCAAGATGGGATGTTGGCGTTTGCTCTGTTGGGGGCGGACTGGGTGCTCTGGCTCCTCGTGTTCATGAGTGTGCTCGTCGTGGCTATCAGCTTCGAGCGCGCCCTCTACTTCGTGCGCGACGCGACTGATCGCCGGGGTCTGCAGACAGCCTTCGACGAGTACCTCGACGGTGGGCGCTCCGAGCACTTCCGGGATCAGATCGACAAGCTCAAGGGCTACCAGGCCCGGGTGCTGACCTCGGGGCTGCAGCTGGCGCCCCACGGAGGCAGCAAGGCCGCCGAGAAGGCCATGGCGAGCACGATCACCGCCGAGAAGGTGCGTATGGAGCGGGGCCTGTCGGTGATCGCCACCGTCGGCAGCAACGCGCCCTTCGTCGGGCTGTTCGGCACGGTGCTCGGGATCATCAAGGCGTTCCACGATCTCGCTGTGAACACAACCGAGGCCTCTGAGGCGGTCATGGCTGGGATCTCCGAGGCCCTGGTGGCCACAGCGGTGGGCCTGATGGTCGCCATCCCCGCGGTGGTGCTCTACAACAGCCTGATCCGCTTCGTTCGGGCACGACAGTCCCGCACCGAGAGCCTCGCAAACCTCGTCCTCGCCTGCATCGACACCGAGGACCCCACCGAACACGATCCGGCGCCAGCCCATGGGAAGTAAGCTCGGCGGCGAAGACGACGATCTGATCGCCGACATCAACATCACCCCGTTCGTGGATATCATCCTGGTGGTGCTGATCATCTTCATGGTGACCGCCACCACGATCGTGCAGTCGTCGATCAAGGTGAACCTGCCCGAGGCCGCCTCCGGAGAGGGCACCGAGGCCACCAGCCTGGGGCTGACCCTGCTGCCCGATGGCGAGCTGCTGCTCGACGGCGAGTCGATCACCCCCTTGGATCTCCGGGCTCGGATCCGCTCCGCCAAGGCCAGCAACGACGACGTGATCTGCCTGATCGCGGCCGACAAGGCGGTGGCCCATGGCCGCGTCGTGTGGCTGCTGGATCTGGTCAAGAGCGAAGGTGTGGTCAAGTTCGCGATCAACATCGACAAGTCCCAGATGGTCCCGAGCGATCCAGCCACGCGGGGAGAGGGTCGGGGGATCTTGCCCCCGGCCCCCAACGAGGGAGGCTAGCTGTGCAGGCTGCCGCGCTGCAGGACCGGGGGGGTGTAGAGCGCTGGCTCCTCGTCGGCACCCTCACCGCCTCGGTGCT
>DRPG01000448.1 GCA_011376105.1 Deltaproteobacteria bacterium | reverse complement strand
GATCCACACCCCGGGGCACACCCCCGCCTGCATGACCTACCAGATCGGTGACGCGCTGTTCACCGGAGACACGCTGTTCATGCCGGACTTCGGGACCGGCCGCTGCGACTTCCCGGGGGGGAGCGCCGAGGCCTTGTATGACAGCGTCGCCAAGCTGTACGCCATGCCCGATGAGACCCGCGTCTTCGTCGGGCACGACTACCAGCCCGGCGGACGAGGGCTCGAGTACGAGACCACGATCGGCGAGTCCAAGCGCAGCAACAAGCAGCTGCGGGCCGACACGGACCGCGAGACCTTCGTGGCCTGGCGTAAGGAGCGCGACGACACGCTGTCACCACCGACGCTCATCTTTCAGAGCCTGCAGGTCAACGCCCGGGCGGGCCACCTGCCCGAGCCCCACAGCAACGGCCTGCGCTACCTGGTGATGCCGATGGGCGTGTTCTAGAGGGCCTCACCGTAGGCGAAGACGAGTTTGTTGAGTCCGGTGAGGGTCGCGTGCGCCGAGGCCGCGGTGGTCTGGTGCGTCGGAGGGAGCTGGCTGCTGCAGGGGATCTGGTTGGGAGGACCGACGAGGCACCGGGCGCTCGGGGCTGACGGGCCGGGAGATCCTGTCGGCGTCGCCGGCTCCGCTCTGTAGGTCGATCCAGCGAGGGGGATCGAGGCCCCCTCGACCCCAGAGGAGCGAGGGTCCCGGGGGGCGATCCAGTGCGGGATCGTCTGGGCGTGTTGCATCGCAGCGATCAGATAGGAGCGAGTCAGCCGCTGGGGGTCTGATGCGCAGGGTGTGGTGGGTGTGGGTGATCGGGGTGTCGTGTGCGGGCGAGGGCAAGCTTGTGACACCCGACGGTGGAGCGGAGACCGACGCAGACAGCGACCCGGACAGCGACGCTGACACGGACAGCGACGCCGACGCCGACACGGACAGCGACACGGACAGCGACGCAGACGCCGACACCGGGGGGGGCACCGACGTGGCCACCCGCTACCTCGATCGCCTCGCCCGGTTCGCGGGCTGCACCAGCGAGGTGGACTGGTACCTGGGCTCGGGCAACACCTACAGCTACGACACACTCGGCTACCTGTCCGCGGCCGGAGCCTCCGCCCCGGACGGGACCCCGATCGCCGCCTACAGCTACACCTGGGATCTCGACGATCGGAGCATGCCCATCCGCAGCGACTGGACCGACGCGATCGAGGGCTGGTACGGCCACACGACCTACGATCCCAACGGGCGGCCGCTCGAGATCTTCGGCGACTATGGCTCGGTGAGCCTCACGACAGAGCTGACGCACACCTACGACAGCGACGGGTGGCTGATCGCTTCAGAGCAGCACGACGAAGATCGCGTGATCTCCACGACCTACAACGGCTGCGAGGATCCAATCCTGCGGCTGAGCGATCCTGACGGCGGCGCGTCCATCGACGAGACCACGATCGTGTGGACCTACAGCAGCGGCTGCCTCCCTCAGACCGCTGTCTACAGCTACAACTACCGTAGCTCGGTCTACACCGAGCACTTCGACGCCCAGGGGCGGACCACCCACACCGTCCTGTCTGAGTCCGGAGAGCCGGATCAAGTGTCGACCTGGAGCTGGAGCTGCCCCTGAGCGAGGTCCCCGGAGCGAGCGCCCCTGTGGGGCTCCGGTGGCCCGGGATCAGCGCCGCTTGGACATCCCCAGCACCTGGAGCCTGCGCCACAGGGTCGAGCGGCTGATCCCGAGCAGCTGTGCGGCCTGGCCCTTGCGGCCCCCGGTGGCCCGGAGCGCCCCCAGCAGCCGCTCGCGCTCGAGGTCATCCACCGTCTGCGGTGCCTTGGGCTCGGTGAGCTCGCTGCGGCTCACCGGGGGCGCGACGCCCCGGAACTCGGGGGCGAGATCATCGAGGGTCAGGATCGAGCCCTCCCCCATGGCGAAGGCCGCCTCGAGGTTGTTGCGGAGCTCCCGGATGTTGCCCGGCCACGGGTACGAGGCCATCGCCTCGAAGGCCTCCTCGGTGATGCCGTCGATCCTGCGGAAGCCCTCCTTGTTCATCTGACGGATGAAGTACCAGGTGAGCGCCTCCAGATCCCCGGTGCGCTCGATCAACGGGGGG
The DNA here is from genome assembly GCA_011376105.1 of Deltaproteobacteria bacterium. Taxonomy (GTDB): domain Bacteria; phylum Myxococcota_A; class UBA796; order UBA796; genus DRPG01. Next base: position 490 of record DRPG01000448.1, on the reverse strand, counting down.
AGGTAGAGCACCACTACCCGCAGCCGGTACATCAGATCCTCGCGGAAGCGCTTCTCTTCGACCTCCTTGCGCAGCGCCCGGTGGGTCGCGCTGACGATCCGTACGTCCACCGACACTGGATCGGTGCCCCCCAGTGGGACGAAGCGTCGCTCCTCGAGCACCCGCAGCAGCCGCGCCTGGATCTCCATGGGGATCTCTGCGACCTCGTCGAGCAGCACCGTGCCGCCGTGGGCCAGCTGGAACAGCCCGGATCGATCGCGGATCGCGCCGGTGAACGCACCGCGGACGTGGCCAAACAGCTCGCTCGCCAGCAACTCCGCGGTCAGGGTGGCGCAGTTGATCGCCCGGAACGGCTTGTGGGCCCGGGGGGACTGCTGGTGGATCGCTCGGGCGACCAGCTCCTTCCCGGTGCCTGTCTCGCCGCGGATCAGCACCGTGCTGTGGGTGCGGGCGACCCGGGCCAGTCGCCTGAAGAACGTCTTCATCTCGG
>DRPG01000447.1 GCA_011376105.1 Deltaproteobacteria bacterium | reverse complement strand
GGCCAGGATCGCAGCACGCCGGAGCTGCCCGACACGGCACAGCACCCGTGGCGTCGCTGCGCCGATCAGGGTCTTTGGATCTCCAGGCAGCCTCGAGCGGCGGCGACCCTGATCTGGCTGTTGGGTGCGGTGACGCGTCTGGAGGCCCTGCAGCAGCGACCGGCCTACCGTGCCGGTGGGGTCTGCCTGGGTGTGGCGCTGTGTGGGCTCGTGGTCGCCAGCCCACCGCCCGAGGGGCTGTCGGTGGAGGGCTGGCGCACCCTGGGGGTAGCGCTGCTGATGGCCCTGTGGTGGCTCGGGGCTGTGCTGCCGCTGACCGTCACCGCGCTGGTGCCCCTGGTCGCGTTCCCCCTGCTGCGGATCGCCCCGATCCGGGAGGTCGCCCTCCCCTACGCCCACCCCCTGATCTTCCTGATGCTGGGGGGGTTCTTGCTCGGTCGGGCGATGGAGGAGGTCGGGCTGCACGAGCGGCTGGTGGCGGGGCTGCTGCGCCCCGAGGCCCTGCGGCGGGATCCCAGGCGCACCCTGCTGGGCCTGATGATCGCCGCCGCGGTGCTCTCGGGGCTGGTCAGCAACACCGCCACCACGGTGATGATGCTGCCGCTGGCGCTGCTGCTGGCGGAGCGCAGCGGGGCGCCGGGGCGGAGCCGCAGCGCGTTCGCCCTGGGCCTGGCGTACGCCTCGAGCATCGGCGGGGTCTCCACCCTGATCGGCACCTTCCCCAACGCCGTGTTCGCCCAGGTCTCCGCTGAGCAGGTCGGGCGCGAGATCAGCTTTGCGCAGTGGATCGGGATCGGGGGGCCGTTCGCGCTGCTGGCGGTGCCCACCGCGTGGTGGGTGGTCACCCGGCTGCTGGTGCCCGCCGGGGGCGGCTCGGTCCCCGCCCCCCCGATCCCCCGGTGGCGCCCCGGGGAGCGAGCGGTGATCGCGGTGATCGCGGCGGCCATGCTGGCCTGGTTCACCCGCCGACCGCTGACGCTGGGCGTGCTCACCGTGCCCGGCTGGTCCCCGGCCCTGGGGCTGGACGGCCTGGTGGACGACGCCTGGGTCGCGATGGCGGCGGCCCTGATCTTGTTTCTGCTGCCCGCCGGTGAGAGCTTCGTGCTGGACTTCCGCGCCGCTGAGCGCGCCCTGCCCTGGAGCGTGCTCTTCCTGCTAGGGGGCGGGTTCTCCCTGGCCTCCACCATCCGCGACAGCGGGCTGACCAGCTGGCTCGCGGGCGCCACTCAGCACCTCGATGCGCTGCCCCACGGGCTGGACGTCGCCCTGATCTGCCTGTCGGTGACGTTCCTCACCGAGATCACCAGCAACACCGCCACCACCCAGATCCTGCTGCCCCTGCTGGCGGCGGGGGCCGAGCGCGCAGGCACCGATCCAATGGTGTGGATGGTCCCCGCCACGATCAGCGCGAGCTGTGCCTTCATGATGCCCGTGGCCACCCCACCCAACGCGATCGCGGCCCAGGGGGGCAGCGTCAGCCCCGGGGACATGGCCACCGCGGGGTTGCTGCTCAACCTGGCCCTGGTGGCCCTGGCGACCCTGGTGGCCCTCTCCCTCGCCCCGTGGGTGCTCTCCTCCTGAAGATCTGCGGCCCCAGGAGGCATCCAGTGCTATGCAACCCCTAGCCCCTAGAGGGCCGAGCACCCCGACGAGGCCAACGGAGCACCATGGCGAAGCGCCGGAGGAAGCCGCGGCTCTTCTCCTTCTCTCGTGAGGTGGAGATCGCGAACTTTGACGAGGTGGTGACCGCGCCTGAGGACCGCAGGGCCCTCGAGGCGCTGATCGACGCGTTCATCGCGATCTGCCACACCCAGACCCTGTCCCCGGAGACGCTGATGCCGGTGGCCAGGGCCGCCCAGCACCGCTCCGAGCATGTGCGGGGGGTGGGGATCACCCGCCTGACGGTGCTCACCCACTACTTCGACGAGGCCGCCACCGTGCTGGAGCGGGTCGCCCGCGACGCCGAGGAGTCAGTGCGGCTCTACGCCTGCGCTGCGCTGGCCAACACGCCGCCGCCCGTGGGGATCCCCCTGATCGAGCGCGCGCTGGAGGATCCGAGCTGGCGGGTGCGCAAGGCCGCCGGCCAGGCCGCGGGCGCGGTGGCCTGGCCCGAGCTCACGCCGATCCTCAACAGCCGACTGGCACGGGAGCCCGACGCACGGGTGCAGGTGGTCCTGCAGCTGGCCGTCGAGTTCCAGGCCCAGGCCCAGCACCAGCACCAGCACCAGCACCAGCACCAGCACCAGCACCAGCACCAGCACCAGGCCGAGGCCCAGCCTGAGCCTGAGCCCTGAGCCCGGGGCTCGCTACCCCTTTCCGCGGATCCGGTTGCCGAGCAGC
>DRPG01000446.1 GCA_011376105.1 Deltaproteobacteria bacterium | reverse complement strand
GCGGATGCTGGTGACCGACATGTGTCGCTATGATCAGCACCTCCGGCCCGATCACGAGACCCTCGCGCGCAGGCTGGACGCCTTCATCCGGGAGTATGGGCTACACACCGACCTGCCCCGCTGGGCCGATGTAGAGATCTACCCCCAGTTCCGGGATCGGCCACAGATCCGACCGATCGATCACCCCGCCTACCCACAGCTGGCGTTCCTCGAGCGCCAGGCCCGGAAGGTGAAGTTCCCCGCTCCGCCCGACGTCGACCAAGAGATTCGGGTGTTCCTGCGCGATCCAGGCTGGGTACACCAGCGCGGGGCCCTGGAGAAGCTGATGGTCAAGAACCCCCACTGGTCCGCCGCCCCCTTCCTCGAGCGGCTGCCCAGCGGCACCCGGGCCTGGTGGCAGTTCTGGGGAGGAGATGAGCCCTCCAGCGACGCGATCCTCGCGATCCTCGCGATCTTGTCAGCTCGACCCTGTGACGAGGTGGAGGAGCGTGCTGAGCAGCTCTGTCGTCACACGGATCCAGAGATCGCCTGCGCTGCTGAGCTGCTCTTGAGACGGATCGTGGCCTGAGGGTCAGCGCCTGTGGGGCTGCAGCCCAGCCGAGCGGGGCAGGGGCTGGGACCCCTCGGATCCGGACGCCCCAGACGGGGTTAAGGGGCGCGCCGGAGGTCAGGATGGCTTGGCTCTGGTGGTTTGCAGCCTGTGGTGGGGGAGGAGAGCTCCAACAACCTCACCCTCCCCCCAAGTGGCCGATGGAGAACCTGGTGGTCACGCCCGCCACCGGCGAGGGTCCCCCCACCAGCCCCGCTCCCGGAGCAGCCCCCACCTCCGCAGCTCCGGCCGACGGCGCATCAGCCCCCGCCTCCGCAGCTCCGGCCGACGGCGCACCAGCGGGCGAGCCCCCCGCCGCGGCCCCCACCCCCGCCGCGGCCCCCGCTGAGGAGGCCCCATGAAGCTCAACGGCCGCATCCTGCACCTGGTCGACGATCCCGACGCCATCCGCAGACAGCTCGCCGGCGAGGATCTCCGGGACGATCCGGACCTAAGCTACGTCTATGGCGTCAACACCGATCTGATGATCTCGGGCCGCGCCTGCACCCTAGGCTACACCGGCGAGATCCTGGGCCCCTACTTCCTGGAGAACTTCCTCGACGTGATCGAGGAGGGTGGGGTGAAGCGGGGAGGGTTCTCGGTGGTGGTCGGGGGCCACGCCTATGGCTCGGGCTCGAGCCGCGAGGTCGCGGTGGTGGCTCACCAGGGGGCGGGGATCGAGCTGGTGGTCGCCGACAGCTTCCAGCGGATCTTCCAGGAGAACATGGTCTACAGCGGCATGCCCTTCACCACGGATCGCTCGATCCTCGCCCGGCTGTCCGCAGGCGAGGACATCGATCTGAGCGAGCTGTCTGCCGAGCTCCCACCTTTTTTCCGGGCCGTCGCTGAGGCGGGGGGGCTGATGCGGTACGGCACCGCCCTGCTCGCGGGCCAGGCCCCGCCCACCTATGCGCTCGATCCAGCGCCCAGGCCGATGAACATCGCCGAGAAGCTGATCGCCCGGAGGACGTGGCGGGGCAACGACGCCACTGACGGGATCGCCAGCGTCTCACCTGGTGATCAGGTCCTGTGCCGGGCCCAGTTCCGGGGGATGCACGAGTACACCACCGGCATGGTGATGGCGCTGTACCAGCAGGAGTGGGGTGACGCACCGATGGAGCGCCCTGAGCAGGTCGCGGCCTTCGAGGATCACTTCGTGCTGATCTCCCACGACGCGGTGCCTGAGTTCGCGAGGTCCGCCCGGCTGGCCCCGGCCATGCAGCTCACCGCCGAGATGGTCGAGGCGTCGCAGCGCAACGGGATCCGGCTGCACGGGCCGGATCGGGCGCTGCCCCCGGGGGTCTGCCACCGGGTGGTGGTCGAGGACTACGCTCTGCCGGGCGAGATCGTCGTGTTGACCGACAGCCACTCCCCCACCGCCGGCGTGCTCAACGCGTTCGCGTTCGGGGTGGGCTCGACGGCGATGGCGTTCGCGCTGCGCACGGGGCTGATCCCCGTCACCGTGCCCCGGGTGATCCGGGTTGAGATCACCGGCACGGCCCGGGGCGTGCTCTCTCCCAAGGACCTGATCCTGCACCTGATCGGGGATCCCTTCTTCCGGGAGGAGCGCTGGCGCACCTCCCCCACGGACACCGCGATCATCGAGTTTGGAGGTCCGGGTCTCGCCCAGTGGGACGTCGACGAGCTCTCGGTGTTGACCAACATGACGGTGGAGGGCGGCCTGATGACCGGAGTGGTCGAGCCCTGTGCGCCGATCGTGGACTTCCTGCGTAGGCGCAGGGGGATCGACGTCACCGACGCGATGGTCCACGCCGATCCGGGCGCGAGCTACGTCCGCACCCTCACCATCGATCTCGACGAGGTGCCCCTGACCGTCGCCACCCCCGGCGACTCCCGCAACCGCTCCCCGCTGGCTGAGCACACCTCGGTGGAGGTGCAGAACATCGTGATCGCCAGCTGCACCGGTGGCTCGCTGGCCGATCTACGGGCCGCGGCCGAGGTGCTTCGCGGGCGCAGCCTCGCAGAGGGGATCCGCCTCACCGTCACCCCATCGTCGGCCCGGGTGGCGGAGGACGCGGAGACCGAGGGGCTGCTGAGCATGTTCCGGCGGCTGGGGGCGGTGGTGACTCCGCCGGGCTGTGGCTCGTGCATCGGCAACGGGCCGGGGATCCCGCTGCCGGGGGAGACCACCGCCAGCACCACCAACCGCAACTTCGCCCGGCGGATGGGGGCACCCGGTCCGGTGTACCTCGTCTCTCCGGCGGTGGCGGCGGCCACGGCGATCACCGGCAGGCTCACCGATCCCCGCACCCTGAGCTGAGCGGTGCGGATCGCCACCTGGAACGTCAACAGCCTGCGGGCCCGGGCCTCCCACCTGGAGCGCTTCGTCGAGGAGGTGGGCCCCGACGTGCTGTGTCTGCAGGAGCTGAAGATCGATGATCCTCAGATCCCATTCGAGTCGCTGCATGCGCTCGGCTATCCCCACGTCGTGGCCTGGGGGCAGCCGACCTACAACGGCGTGGCGCTGCTGTCTCGCCACCCGATCACCGATCCACAGCGGGGTCTGGGGGACTATGAGGACGACGCTGCCCGGGCGGTGTCGGGCATGGTCGAGGGGGTGTGGATCTATAGCCTATACGCCCCCAACGGCCAGGCCGTCGGCAGCGCCCAGTTCAGCTACAAGCTGGCGTGGCTGGCGGCGTTGCGCCGAGCGCTGCAGCGCCACACCCCCAGCGACGACGTGCTGGTGTGTGGAGATCTAAACATCGCACCTGGAGATCTCGACGTGTGGGATCCCTTCAAGGCTGAGGGGAGACTGCTGTGCACCGACGAGGAGCGGCGCGCGCTGCAGGAGCTCCTCGACTGGGGGCTGTTCGACAGCTTTCGGGAGCGCAACTTGTTCGAGTCTGCGTTCACCTGGTGGGACTACCGACGGATGGGGTTCTCCCGCAACCAGGGCCTACGGATCGATCATGTGCTGCTGACCCGGAGCCTGATGGATCGCTGCACCGAGGTCACCATCCACCGCGACGTCCGTGGCTGGGACACCCCCTCGGACCATGCCCCTGTCTCCGTCGTCCTGAGCTGATGCCCCGGGTGACGGTCTCGGGGGTGCCCGCCTGGGTGCCGATCGATCCGCTGCTGGCTCCGGGGGACTGGCGCGCCTTCGGGCCTGGCGCCTGGACCGCCGAGCTTAAGCGCAGCACCGCGGCCGCGCTGGTGGCACGGCTGCGGGGCCTCCATCCCGGAGGATCGGCCCTGGAGGTGGAGGTGGTGCCTCCTCTCAAGCGCAGCCTGATCCGGGCAGCCCGCAGCGAAGAGGCGATCCTGCGGCGCCACACCACCCCAGGCTTCACCCGGGCCGGCGCTCGTCTCGATCGACAGGGGCGCTACTCCCTGACGCCCGAAGCCCTGGCGCTGGAGCTGGGCGGGGCCGCAGCGGGCCGCCACGTGGTGGACGCGACCTGTGGCTGCGGCGGCAACACCATCGGGTTCGCCCGCAGCGGCTGCAGCGTCGTCGCCGTCGAGCGCGACGCCGGGCGCCTCGGGATGGCTCGCCACAACGCACGCCTGTATGGCGTCGCCGATCGGATCCACTTTGTGCAGGGGTCGGCTGAGGAGCGGATCGAGGGGCTGGGTCACGATCTGTTGTTCGTCGATCCCCCCTGGGGGCTGGATCACAACCGAGCGCGCACCACCCCGGCCCAGCTGCCCGAGCTGCCTCCGATCCTGGAGGCTGCAGCGGGCTATGCCGAGATCTGGCTGAAGCTGCCCCCCTCGTTCGATCCAGCGACGCTGCCTGGCGCGATCCCCGGGGCCTGGTTCGGCAGGAACACCGGCGATCGCCACCGGATCAAGTTCCTGCTCCTCCGCTCGATCCGCTGACCTCGGCGGCCTCGACCTTTTTCCGGGCCTTCTTCCACTCGAGATCTGCGAGGTACCTGGAGAACCTCGGGAACCGCTTGTACATCCACCAGACCAGCCAGACGTCGAAGCCGGGGAAGTTCTCGAAGCGCCCCCGCTCGATCGCCCGGAGCAGGCTGTTCGCCACGTCCTCGGGCTTGTGGGTCTTGCTGAACGACGAGTCGGCCTCCATCGCCCACACCGCCGCGGGCTTGCTGTCGTTCTCCTGGACCAGGCCCGGCGTGTCGGTGGTGCCTGGATAGAACAGGGAGACCCGCACCTTCTGGGGCGCGAGCTCCATCCGGAGCCCCTCGGCGAAGCCGGCGATCGCATACTTGGAGGCCGAGTACGCGGTGTAGCCGGGCATCGACATGAAGCCGAGGGCGGAGCTGATGAAGCAGACATCCGCACCGCCCTCCTCCAGGGAGGCCAGGAACGCCCGCACCACGTGGACATGCCCCAGGTAGTTGATCGCGATCATCTGATCGAAGTCGGCGTCGTCGAGGTCGTGTACATAGCCCGGGCGTGCCGAGCCTACGTTGAGGATCAACACGTCGATCCCGCCGCCCAGGGCGTCGAGCACGGGCTGGACCACGCCCCGGACCGCCTCCCGATCGGTGACATCCACCGAGATCGCCGCGAAGCGCTGCGGGCCGCTCCCGATCTGCTCGAGCTCAGCGACGGTCTCGTCCAGCGGACCCTGGCGTCGGGCGCCCACCACGACGTGGGCCCCCTGCCGGGCCAGGGCCCGTGCTGTGGCTCGACCGATCCCCTCGCTCCCTCCGACGAGGAAGACCCGCTTGTTCTCGAAGTACGACATCTGAGCCCTCCGGGGGGGCGGAACGTACCCCAGCAGCCCGCCCGGAGCGACGAAGACCCTGGACGAGCCCGGGGCAGGCCTCCTCCACCCGAAGCAGCCGCTCTCAGGGGCGACGGGGCCCTAGACGGCGACACGCCGCGTGGACCACCCCGGTCAGGCCCGTGCAGGCCCCCACCACCCCCAGCGAGAGCCCGATACCCCCAGCGAGAGCCCGATGAGCATCGCTCGGTCCCCCCATGGAGCGAGCCCTCCGAGGAGGCCTGTGTGACCCGAGCCCCCACCGCGGGATCCGTCGGCCGCGGGGAGCCCGCGGCGGGGCTGCTGGTCGAGGCCAGGCCCTGCACCCTGCGCGGGACGTGTGCCTCGGGACGTGCAGCATCTCGGGGGGAGCACTCGGGGCACACGCTGATCGGGGTGTGTCCCACAGGCCCCATAGATCAACCAGGGGGGAGCGCCACCGGGGCCAGGCACATCTTCGCAGGGGATGAGGGGGGGCTACCCGCCCTGCCACAGCAGGCGGCCGGCTTCTTCGGTGGGATCGTAGGGATCGAGGAACACGTACGCCATGCCCCCCCGGGTGATGTCGAAGGTGACCACGTCGGTGGTCATCTGCAGGATCATCCGCATCGGCCCGCGGCCTGTGGGGCTCAGGGGGGTGTCGTCGCCATGCAGCCACACCGCCCCTCCGCCGAGTTTGTCGTGGCGTAGGGCGTCGAGGACCCGCCGCATCGACATGCCGCGCTCCTTGACCTCCTTCATCAGCTTGGCTTCGTCGATCGCGGGCTCGAGGCCGAGCTGCACCCGGCGGTAGACCCGCACGGTGGGGGGTCCGTCGTAGAGGTTGTCGTCGCGGGTGCGCTGCAGCAGGACTCGGTTGGCTCCCTTCCAGGGATCCCAGTCTTCACAGCGCCCGCCGGTGGCGTGGCAGATGAACAGGCTCATCCGGGCGAACCCGTGCAGATCGAGCCACCCGCCCGCGTCGATCTGGGCCATGTGACACATCGCCGCCCCGCACACCTGGCAGCGGGGCCACTGGTGGGAGCGGATCCCGCGTGGGTGTCCTCCGTAGGCTCCGACGATGGTGTCGGCCTCAGAGTCTGCCCGGCGGAGCCGGTAGGAGAACCATGGACTGGCCTTCGCCTCGTACATCGACGCCAGTGTGCCATCGCCGCGCCCGGACCCAAAGCCCCACGCCGAGGTCTACGCTCCAAGCACGCTCAACCGGAGGTCAGCCCGGGACGACGCCGGTGCACACCGCGATCCGGATACCCCCGGCGCTGAAGGTGGCGCGGCGCTCGAGGCGGATCCCCAGGTGCCGCAGCAGGGGCATCCGGGGCACCAGCAGGGCGATCCGCCACCCGGAGAGGCCCCGCAGCGCGGCCCCCAGCTCGCGCCACGTCGCCTCGGCCCCCCGGATCCGCTCGCCCCAGGGGGGGTTGGCCACCAGCAGCCCTGGCCCGGCGGGGGCGATCAGCTCCGACACGGAGCGAGGCTCGAAGCCGATCCGGGCCGCGACGCCGGCCCGGCGGGCGTTGGCCCGGGCTGCGTCCAGGACCGATCGATCGCGATCCGAGCCCACGATCGGGGCCCCGGGATCCGCAGGGCTCGATCGCTGCCGGGCGCGGGCCCAGGCCGCGCGATCGTGGCTGGGCCATGCCTCGAACGCGAACCCCCGCCCCTGCCCGGGGGGCCGGCTCGCCGCGATCGTGGCCGCCTCGATGCAGAACGTGCCCGAGCCACACATCGGATCGAGCAGGGGCTGATCTGGACGCCACCCAGCGAGGCTCAGCACCGCAGCCGCCAGGTTCTCCCGCAGCGGGGCCCGCCCCACGTCCCGGCGCCAGCCCCGCTGGTACAGCGGCTCCCCCGAGGCATCCACCGAGATCTCCACCTGATCGTCGATCACCCGCACCAGCAGGCCTGCGCCCTGGTGGGGCCTGCGGCCGGACGGGCCCGACCGCAGCGCGTCGCAGACCGCATGCTCCACCTTGCGTGCGATCCGATCACGGAATCGCAGGCGGCTGCTGCGGGTCGTCACCCGTACAGAGAGGTCCTGCCGCCGATGCAAGTACGGTCGCCACCCCAGAGCACGCACGCCCCGGGCGAGGGCATCGAGGGAGGTCGCGCGGAACGTGCCCACCCGGACCCAGACCCGGGTGGGGATCCGGGCGTGCAGGTGGACCTTGTGCAGAGCCTCTGTGGAGGCGTCGAAGATGACGCCCCCTTCGACCGTCTGACCCCGGAGCCCGAGCGCTCCCAGCTCCCGCTGCAGCAGCCCCTCAAGGCCTGGCTGGACCACCGCCAACGCCGACTTCGCCACGTCTTCCGTCCTGTACGAGCAGTGCTTGATTATGGTAGATCATCGGTAGAGGAGCCCTGTTGAGCGAGAACACCCCCATGGTCCGCCCCGGCAACAGGGATCGCGCGATCCTCGGCGGACGGTACCAGGTCGACAGGCTCATCGCACGCGGCGGCATGGCCACGGTGTATCTCGCCCACCAGGTCAAGCTGAACCGCTCGGTGGCGCTGAAGGTCCTCACCCCACCGCCCGAGGCAGACGACGCCGCCACCTTCGAGCAACGCTTCCAGCTGGAGGCCGAGACCCTCGCTCAGCTCGCCCACCCCAACATCGTCGTCCTGCACGACTTTGGAGAGACCGAGGACCGCCGTTTCTACCTGGCGATGGAGTACATCGACGGCCCCAGGCTCTCCGATCTGCTCAAGGACGGGCCGCTGCCGGTGGATCGGGCGCTGCCCCTGCTGATCCAGGTGTGCGCGGGGCTACGCTACGCCCACAAGCGCGGGGTGGTCCACCGGGACCTCAAGCCCAGCAACCTGCTGGTCAAGCAGCTCGACGACGGAGAGGAGCAGATCAAGATCGTCGACTTCGGCCTGGTGAAGCTCACCACCGACAACCAGTCGATCACTCGCGCGGGCCTGATCCTGGGCTCCCCCCACTGCATGGCGCCGGAGCAGGTCAGGGGGCTGGAGGTCGATCACCGCGCCGACATCTACGCGATCGGGGTGCTGCTGTTCCGCACCCTCACCGGGCAGTACCCGTTCCACGGCCCCAACAGCGCCGCGACGATGATCGCCCACCTCAACGAGCCGGTGCCCACGTTCTTCTCCGTGGCCCCGAGCCTCGTGCTCCCGGAGGGCCTCGAGGAGATCGTGCGGCGCTGCCTGGAGAAGTCCCCCGACGATCGTTTCCAGGGCATGAAGGAGCTGATCGAGGCCCTGGCCTCCTGCATGAACATCGCCCCCGATCTGTTCCGCTCGGTGAGCCAGCTCAGCAGCACGCTCCGGGCCACGAGCCCGGTCAGCGGCGCGGCCCCACGGCCGGCCGGCCCGGGCGCGGGGCTGCCCCTGGTCCTCGCTGCGTTCACCGTGGGCGGAGGCATGGTCGCGGCCCTGCTGTTCGTGGGCCTGATCGTGGGGGGTCTGATCGCCTCCGATGTCCGTCTGGGCTCGTTCCTCTCGCCGTCCCCGGAGGTGCAGACCACCGCGCTGCCCCTCACCGGCGCCCCCGCGGCCCTGCCCCTCACCGGCGCCCCCGCGGCCCCGCCCCTCACCGGCGCCCCCGCGGCCCCGCCCCTCACCGGCGCCCCCGCGGCCCCGCCCCTCACCAGTGCCCCCGCGGCCCCCACCGGCAGCGGGGCCACGTCCGGGGTGGCTGCGCCGGGCAGCGCCGATCCTCAGGTCCCGGCCCCACAGCCCGTCGTCCGGCGCACCCCTACGGAGCCGGTGGCCGCGTCGGCGCAGGCGAAGCCGCCGGCGCCCCGCAGGCCCAGACCCGCCCCGGACAGGCGACCCGCCCCTGCGCCGCCAGCCCCCGTGGCGACTCCCGCGCCGGCGCCCCCTCCCGAGGCCCCCCCCGAGCCCCCAGCCCCGGAGGGGGACACCCCGGAGGGGTACATGGGCATGCCCGAAGACCTCTTCGACTGAAGTCGAAGCTCTGCCCAGGAGCCGCATTGAGACGCTGGAACCTGCTGGCTGCCCTGCTCGCGGGGCTGATGATCAGCGGTGTCGCCCACGCCGACCCAAAAGATGACGCGAGGCGTCACTTCGCCGCGGGCCTCGCCGCGGCTGAGGAGGGCAGCTACGAGATCGCTCTACAGCGCTTCCTTGCGGCTCAGGAGGCCTACCCCCACCCCGCCACGCTGTACAACATCGCCAAGTCCTACACCGATCTGGACGATCTACCCAACGCGCTGACCTACTACCGCCTGTTCCAGGACGCGTCCCCGGATCGAGCCGCCGACGTCGATCCGATCATCGCCGTGCTCGAGGCCAAGCTGGGCGCAGCAGCCGCGTCCACGTCTGCGTCTGCGTCTGCGCCCTCCACCCGGGCCGCCCCCACCTCCGGCCCCACCAGCGAGGAGCTGGCCCGGCTGCAGAGCATCGCGATGGAGCTCGAGGCCCTGACTCAGATCCTGCAGCAGCGTGCAGAGGAGGACGAGACCGCGATCGTCGAGGCACAGCCCCCGGAGCTCGGGGAGGAGCCTGAGCCCGGCGAGCCCCTGCCGGAGCTAGAGGGGGGCTTCCTCGAGGAAGCCTACGAGCGGATCGTCGTCACCGCGTCGCGGGTGGGCCAGGAGCCGCTGGACTCCCCCTCCACCGTCACCGTGCTCACCGCCGACGACATCCGTCTGTCGGGCGTGCTCAACGTGCCGGATCTGTTGCGGCGGGTCGTCGGGGTCGACGTGATGAGTCTGTCTGCGGGTCAGCCCGATGTGTCGATCCGGGGCTTCAACAACAAGCTCAACAACAAGGTGCTGGTGCTGATCGACGGGCGGAGCACCTATCTGGACTTCATCGGCGCCACCCTGTGGGGCTCGTTCCCGGTCCAGCTCGAGGAGATCGAGCGGATCGAGGTGATCCGGGGGCCTGGCTCAGCGGTGTACGGCGCCAACGCAGTCACCGGCGTGATCAACATCATCACCCGCACCCCGGGCGAGGGCGGGCAGGTGGTCCGCTTCGATCTGGGCAGCCCCGGGGTCTCGTACGTCTCAGCGGTGGCCAGCGGTCGCTCGGGCAACACCACCTACCGACTGTCCGCGGGCCGCCAGCAGCACGGTCGGTGGGCTCAGGAGTACCCCCCCGATCCAGATCTTCCCGTGGCGACCTTCTTCGAGGACGATCACCTCGCCCTCGAGACCCTCAAGCTCAACGGCCGGATCGATCACACCGTCACTGAGGACGTCGGGATCAGCCTGTCCGCGGGCCTGTCCGACACCCAGGAGGAGTTCTATAACTTCGGTGCGCTGCCCAACTTCGGGGTCGACCTCAACCACCACTACCTGCGCTCTGATCTGTTCCTCTCGGGGCTGCACGTGCGCGCCTTCTGGAACGCCACCTCGGGCAAGACCGGCCCCTGGAACCGCCCCGAGGGCCAGGACAGCTCGCTCGACGCCGATTTCGACAACGACGTGGTGGATCTGGAGCTAGAGGCGCCCCTGACCTTCTCCACCGGCTCGGTGGAGCACACCCTCAACCTTGGGGGCGGCTACCGCTTCAAGGGGATCCGCTTCAGCTACCTTGAGGGAGGTTTCGAAGAGCCCTGGATCGAGCACCACTTCAAGGGCTTCCTC
>DRPG01000445.1 GCA_011376105.1 Deltaproteobacteria bacterium | reverse complement strand
GTGCAGGGTGCGCCACATCTGCTCGACGTCCCCCCCCGGTAGATCGGTCCGGCCGCAGCCCTGGAGGAACAGAGTGTCTCCCGAGATCAGGGCACCGCCACAGCGGAAACACTGCGAGCCCTCGGTGTGGCCCGGCGTGTGCAGACACTCGACCTCGATCGCCCCCACCTTGACTCGATCCCCCGACGACACCCGCACTAGATCGCTGTCGGAGACCGCGGTCATCGCCTTGAGAAACGACACATCGGCTGAGTGCACATGGATCGGGCACGGCGCCAGCTCCAGCAGCCTGGGCAGACCCTCGACGGTGTGGCCCATCATCGAGCCCCCGACGTGATCCGGGTGCCAGTGGCTGATCAGGGCCCCGACGATCTGGTAGCCATCACGCCCTGCAGCCTCCACGATCCCCGCCACGTCCCACGCGGGATCCACCACCAGACACTCCCGGGTCTCGGTGTCTCCGATCAGGTAGACGAAGTTCTGCATGGCGGTCGCGACGGGGTCCCCGACCCCGAGATCACGGCCCACGGCGAGCTGTCGTAGGTAGAGTCGATCCGCCACGGTGCCTCCTCGCGGGGACCTTACCCGATCCCCGGGACGAGGCGAGCCACAACACCCCCCTCACGGACCGCGCACCACGTCGAGGAAGTCGACGAGGCGTGCCGAGACATCGTCATACAGCTCGTGCTCAGCGGCCATGATCTCGATCTCTGCGGCCACCGCGGCCTGCTGAGCGGGGATCAGGGTGTCGATCCCGTCGAGCCGATCCAGATCCCGGGTCACGTCCTCGCCGTCCATCAGCCACAGCCCGCTGGCGTCCACCGCACCGCTGGTGTGCAGGGCGGCCGCGATCCGGGCGCTGGTGGCCAGATCCACACCCCGGACCCGGGTGAAGCGCTCGTCGTACAGCGGCGTGGGGGGATGGACCAGCAGCTCGGTCGTGATCCCCCGGGAGGTCATCTCAGCCTGGTAGGTGGTCGCCTCGGCCACCGCGGTGGGGAACGTGTTGTCGCGCTCGGCGAGGTACCAGGCGGTGGGGGCCGCGGTGATCGCCATCGCCTCGGAGGTGCCCGCGGCACAGAAGGCCACCACCGCGTCCACGCTGCCCGACGCCCCCAGCGAGTGGGCGAACATGCCCCCGCTGGACATGCCCCAGGCATAGGCGGGGGTGCCCGGATCCACCGTGCCGTCGGCCCGCAGTGCGTCGATCAGCGCGATGGCGTTGCGGAGATCGGCGTTGGCCCCAGGCGAGACGTCCCAGTCCCAGCCGCCCACGCCCAGCAGCCGCTCAGTCCCCGACTCCAGGGCGGCGACGGCGTACCCCGCCCGCACCAGGTGCATCACCGTGGTGCGTGCAGCGTTGTCCCACAGGTTGTCCACCGCGTAGATCCCGCCGTGGAAGTACAACACCAGGCCCACAGCCGGGGCAGGGGGGCTCGCGATCAGCACCCGGCGGGTGCCCGAGTCCAGCGCATAGGAGCGCTCGATCACCGGCGCCGCG
>DRPG01000444.1 GCA_011376105.1 Deltaproteobacteria bacterium | reverse complement strand
GGTCCAGCAGCTCCGCAAGGACCTGGATCGCAGCGGGCGCGCCCGCCACGAGGCCCAGATCCTCAACGATCGCCTCCAGCTCGAGGTCGATGCCCGTCGCCGCACCGCAGCGATGGAGCAGATCGCCGCTCAGCTCCACCTGTCTGACCAGACCACCACGCTCCACCTCGACCCACGGGCTGATCTACCTTGACCGATCGCATCCAGCTCCCATCCATCGCCCCCGCCGTCGAGTCCGACGCGGTGGTGCGTGCCCGTGCGCTCGCGCGGCTGCGCTGGGTGAGCGCTGGCCTGATCGCGTTGTTGGCGGCGGTGGGGGCCCGGGGGGTGCAGCTTTCGTTGCTGCCGTCCGAGCGCACCCTGCGCACCGCAGCGGTCCAGCGGTGGGACACGGTGACCCACCGGGCCCGGCGGGGGCAGGTGTTCGATCGCAACGGGCACCGCCTGGCGATCTCGGTGGCGACCCCGAACGTGCTGGTGGATCCGACCCTGGTCGGGGCCTCTGAGGTTGCCGGTCTGGCAACCAGGCTCTCTGATCTCCTGGGGCTGGCGCCGGAGGTGGTGGCCCAGAAGCTGAGCCTCAAGAGCCGGTACCAGCGCCTCGCCCTGCGGGTCCACCCCGCGGTGGCTGCGGAGATCGGTGCGATCGATCATCCCGCGATCTGGGTCGAGCGCGAGACCCGCCGCTACTACCCTGAGGGGACCCTCGCCGCGCACGTGTTGGGCTTTGTCGACGCCGACGATGATGGCCGAGAGGGGATCGAGGCCGCCCTCGATCGTTACCTGCGCGGGGGCGTGGTCCTCGAGCAGCGCAGGCGCGATCGCCGCGGGATGAACGTGGACGATCCCTCGCCCACCACCGAGCCCAACGCCGGGATGGACGTCCACCTCACGCTGGATCGCTCCATCCAGCGGATCACCGAGCACGCCCTGGCCCGTGCGATGGAGCGCTCGGCGCCGCTGTCGGCCTCGGCGATCGTGGTCCATGTGCCCACAGGGGATCTGCTGGCGCTGGCCAACGCGCCCACCTTCAACCCCAACGAGCTCACCGACGACGCCCTGTCTCGGCGCAACCACGCGCTCCAGGACGCGATCGAGCCCGGCTCGGTGTTCAAGCCCTTCACGATCGCCTCTGCCCTCGCGGAGGGCGTCGTCCGGCCGGACACCCTGGTGAACTGTGAAGGCGGGACCTGGTTCGTCGGCCGGAGCCGGATCCGGGACGACCACCCCTCGGGGATCCTCTCGGTGTCCGAGGTGCTGTCGCAGTCGAGCAACATCGGCTCGGCGAAGATCGCCCTGGAGGTCGGCGCTGACGTGCTCATCGGGTACCTCCGGGCGTTTGGCTTTGGCGAGGAGACCGGGCTCGGGCTCCCGGGCGAGCGCTCTGGGTTCGTCCGCCCTGCGGATCGGATCCGCCCGATCGAGCTCGCCACCACGAGCTATGGCCAGGGGGTCACCACGACGCCCCTGCAGCTGGCGATGGCCGTCGCGGCCCTCGGCAACGGTGGGATCTTGATGAAGCCTCGGCTCGTCACCCGGGTCGAGGATGTGCATGGGGTCCCCGAGGTCGTCCAGCAGCCCGAGGCCGTGCGGCGGGTGGTGTCCAAGGACATCGCCGATGCCGTGATCGACATGATGGAGACGGTGACCGAGCCCTCGGGCCCGGCTCCCCTCGGGGCGGTGTCGGGGTACCGGGTCGCGGGCAAGACCGGGACCGCCGAGAAGGTCGAAGACGGCCGGTACGGCGACGGCCGGATCGCCTCCTTTGTCTCGCTGGTGCCTGCTGAGCAGCCTGTCCTCGCGATCGTCGTGACGATCGACGAGCCCTCGGTGGGCAGCCACTACGGGGCACAGGCCGCGGCTCCGGTCTCCTCCGAGATCGCAGCGGGTTCGCTGCGCTACCTCGGCGTCCCTCCTTCCGGAGGCGGCGCCGTCGATCCACTGACCCAGATCAAGCCGGAGGTCCCCAGGGAAGAGCTGCGTGTCGCCTGGATGGGGGATGGTTGGCAGATGCCGGATCTCTCCGGGCGCCTGCTCCGTGAGTCCGTCCGTGTCCTCGAGCCTGCTGGGCTCGAGCTCACGCTCCGGGGGAGCGGTCGCGTCATCCAACAAACCCCGATCGCGGGAACCAAGGTCCCGGCCGGGGGTCACGTCTCTCTGGTGCTGCGTTGATCTGTTCTGTTCTATCGCATCTTGTCTCTCCCCATGGTCCGATCTGCGGCCGGGAAGCTTCGGAGCGCCATCCCTCCCCAGGGTGGCTGGCGGCCAACGTGTCTCTCACCTTGCGAGACCTCAGGTCCAGCGTCCCCATCGCTGGCCCCTCGCACGACGATGTTGGCTACCACTCCAGTTCGCAAACCCCAGCGTGCACGCTTCCCAGCCGCAGTCGGCCCCCACCCTCCTTCGATGGGCTTCGCAGACCACCATATCATCGGTTCAGTCGAGACCTGATCCGACCTCTTTCTGTTGAATTCGCAAAAGGCAAGTAACGACGTAGGGTTTTTTTGGCTCGAGAGCGATGAGGTTTTTCGTCGCCGCGTGGTGCGGTGGCGGTGCTTCGTGCTGTCGTCGGGTACCTCTGTGCAGTGAAAGCCCAGTTCTCAAGCCGGCCGGACGGTGATTGGATCCGATCTGGGGTCGAAGTGCGTCCTCCAGCCCCCGAGCGCAGATGCAGCTGAAGTTGCTACTGGGGCAAATCGACGCGCTCCGGATCCAGGGGGGCCTCACGCCTGAGATCGACGGGATCACCCGGGACTCACGGGAGGCCGACGCTCGCTCCATCTTTGTGGCGGTGAGCGGCGCTGAGGTCGACGGACACCGGTTCGTCCCGGGGATCAGAGCTCCGGTGGTGGTGGTGGATCGCCCGGTGCAGGCCCCCCCGGGGGTCACGGTGGTCCAGGTGGCGGACACCCGGGTGGCGCTGGCCCAGCTCTCGGCGGCGCTGTATGGCTTCCCCTCCCGCAGCCTCCCGATCGTTGGGATCACGGGGACCAACGGGAAGACGACGGTGGCGACCCTGGTGGATGCGGCCCTGAGCCACCTCGGGTGGATCACGGGTCGGATCGGCACCACCGGGAACTGGGTGGCGGGGGTGGAGCACCCCACGCGGTTCACCACCCCCGAAGCCCCCCAGCTGCAGGCGCTGCTGGCGAAGATGCGCGACGCAGGTGCCCAGGCCGTGGCGATGGAGGTCTCCTCCCACGGCCTCGCTCAACACCGGGTCGACGGGATCGCGTTCACGCTGGGGGTGTTCACCAACCTCACCCAGGATCACCTCGACTTCCACGGCACCTTCGAGGCCTACCGGGACGCGAAGGCGCGGCTGTTTCGCGAGCTGCTCGGCCCTCCGGGGGCGCACCCGAGGGCCCTCGTCTGTGGCGACGATCCGGCCTGGGAGCAGCTGGGGGTCCCTGCGGATCGATGGCGCTATGGGCGCGCTGCGGGCTGCGAGGTCCGGCTGACCGAGCTGGTGCAGGATGCGGGCGGCACCCGCGCCGTCCTGCAGACCCCCGACGGCCCGCTGCCGCTGCGCAGCGATCTGGTCGGGCCCCACAACGCGCTGAACCTGGCCGCGGCCTGGTCGATCCTCCGCTGCCTGGGGATCGACGCGGTCGAGGCGATCGAGGCGGTGGGATCGGTGCAGGGTGTGCCCGGGCGGCTGGAGCGGATCCCCGATCCGGGGGGGCGGCTGGTGGTGGTCGACTTCGCCCACAGCGAGGACGCACTGCAGAACGTGCTCGAGGGCCTGAGGCCCCTGACGGCGGGGCGACTGTGGGTGGTCTTCGGGTGTGGCGGGGATCGGGATCCGGGGAAGCGTCCCCGGATGGGGGCGGTCGCCACGGGCCTGGCGGATCGGGTGGTGATCACCTCGGACAACCCCCGCAGCGAAGATCCCCTCGCGATCATCGAGGCGATCCGGGCCGGGGTGACCGACGGGGCCCGGATCGAGATCGAGCCCGATCGGGCCGCGGCGATCGCGCTGGCCCTGCACGGGGCTCGTCCGGGGGACACGGTGCTCGTCGCCGGCAAGGGCCACGAGACCTACCAGGAGATCGCCGGCGTGCGACACCCCTTCGACGATCGACAGATCGTGCGAGCCGTGCTGGAGGAGCCATGAACCTCGATGGATCGACCATCGCCGCCTCGACCGGGGGGCGGCTGATCGCGGACGCTCCTGCGGGTCCGATCTGCACCGACACCCGCGCCCTGACCGAGGGGGGCTGGTTCCTGGCCCTGATCGGGGACCGGTTCGACGGCCACGACTTCCTGGAGCACGCCGCGGCGGCGGGGGCCGCGGGCTGTGTGGTGTCCCGGGCGCCGGAGCCGGGCAGCTGGTCGGGGGGGGTGGTCGTGGTCGACGACACCACCGAGGCGCTGGCGGCCCTGGGTCGACACGTCCGGGAGGGGTTCGACGGTCCGGTGATCGGCCTGACCGGGAGCTCCGGCAAGACCACCACCCGGGCCCTGATCGCCCTGGCCCTGTCTCCGCTGGGGCGGATCCACCAGACTGAGGGCAACCTCAACAACCACCTCGGTGTCCCCATGACCCTGCTGGCGACTCCGCCCGACGCAGCAGCGATGGTGATCGAGATGGGCACGAGCTCGCCGGGGGAGATCGAGCACCTCGCCCGGCTGGTGGAGCCCACGATCCGGCTGATCGTCAACGTGGGCCCCGCCCACCTCGAGGAGCTGGGGGGGCTGGATGGGGTCGCCGTCGAGAAAGGGGCGCTGTTCACGACCGCGAGCCCCGGGCATTCCTGCTGTGTGAACGTCGAAGATGAGCGGGTGGCTGCGATCGAGCTGCCCGCGGGGGTGCGCCGGATCACCTTTGGGGCGGGGGGGGACGTCTCCCTGCAGGGGGTGCAGATCAAGCCGTCCTCGCTGCAGACCGACGCGGTGTACGAGACCCCGGCGGGCACGATCGAGGCCCACATCCCAGCGCCGGGGCGCCACGTGGCGTTGAACGCGGCGGGGGCCCTGGCGGTGGCGCTGGCCACCGGGGTCGATCTGCGGGCAGCGGCGGATGCGCTGTCCGGCTACCTCCCGGTGGGCATGAGGATGCGACCTGAGACCTTGTCTTCAGGAGCCGTCGCCCTCAACGATGCCTACAATGCGAACCCGCAGTCCATGGAGGCTTCCCTGAAGGTGCTGGCCGCGATGCCCGGTCGACGTGCCGCCGTCCTCGGCGACATGCTGGAGCTCGGGCCCGACGAGGCCGCATGGCACGAACGGATCGCACAGCTGGCGGGTGAGCTCGCGCTGGAGCTGGTGATCCTGGTCGGGCCCCGGATGGCCGCGGCGGCGGGTGCCTGTCGAGGCACTCAGGTCCTGGCCTTCGTCGAGGCCACAGGGGCGATCGAGCCCCTGAGGGCCTGGCTGCAGCAGGGTGACGTGGTGTTGCTCAAGGGCAGCCGCGGCGCGAGGGTGGAGCAAGTCTTGCAAGGACTGACGGGCGAGCCCGGGTCCAGAGGATCGCACTGATGTTGTACTGGCTGTTTGTCGAGCCTGGTCCCCTCGCTGAGATCGCTCCCGGGACCAACGTGGTCCGGTACATCAGCTTCCGCACCGCGTGGGGCATGATCACCGCGCTGGGGATCGCCTACCTGGCGTTTCCCCCGTTCATCCACTGGATGAAGCAGCGCAAGGTCGATCAGATCATCCGGACGGACGGTCCAGAGAGCCACCTGCTGAACAAGGTCGGCACCCCCACGATGGGGGGGATGCCCATGCTGGCGGGGGTGGCGGTGTCGACCCTGCTGTGGGCCCGGATCGACGAGGCCACCACCTGGATGGTGCTCACGGTGATGATCGGGTACGGCGCCATCGGGTTCGTCGACGACTGGAAGAAGGTGATGTATCGCTCCACCGACGGGCTCGCGGGGCGGATGAAGCTGCTGTTCCAGATCTTGATCGGCGGCGGGGTGCTGTCGTATGGCTACGTCAACGAGGTCTTCCCCGTTGATCTAGCGTTTCCGTTCCTCTCGGGCGTGCGGCTCGACTTCGCCGAGCTGTGGGCCGGTGCACCCGATGCGCTGGGCTGGCTCTATGTCGCGGTGGCGCTGTTCATCGTGGTGGGGGCGAGCAACGCGGTCAACCTGACCGATGGGCTCGACGGGCTGGCGATCGGTCCGGTGATGACCTCGGCGGCGACCTATGGCCTGATCGCCTACCTCTCCGGCCACGCTGAGTTCGCGGACTACCTCGGCATCGCCTACGTCCACGGCAGCGGGGAGCTCACGGTGATCGCGTTCTCCCTGGTCGGGGCTGGTCTTGGATTTCTATGGTACAATGCCTATCCTGCGTCGGTGTTCATGGGGGATGTCGGCTCGCTGGCGCTCGGGGGCACCCTCGCGATGATGGCGATCGTGTCGAAGCACGAGGTCCTGCTCGCGATCGTCGGTGGGATCTTCGTGCTGGAGACCCTGAGCGTGATCCTGCAGGTGGGCTCCTTCAAGCTCCGTGGCAAGCGGATCTTCGCCATGGCTCCGATCCACCACCACTACGAGAAGCAGGGTTGGTCCGAGCCAAAGATCATCGTGCGGTTCTGGATCATCAGCGTGGTGTTGGCGCTGGTCGCGCTGTCAACCCTGAAGCTGAGATAGTCTGTGGAGCTGTCGGGTCAGCGGGTCCTGGTGATGGGGCTGGGGCGCTCTGGGGTCGCCGCGGCCCGCCTCGCGGTGGCTCGTGGGGCTCGGGTCGTGGGGATCGATCTGCGGACCGGGCTGTCGCCGATCGATGGGGTCACCCTGGAGCTGGGGCCCCACCGCCGTGAGCGGTTCCTCGAGGCCGATCTGATCGTGGTCTCCCCGGGGATCCCGCCCCGCCAGGCCGATCTCCAGGCGGCTGGGGAAGCGGGGGTAGCGATCGTGGGGGAGCTGGGCTTCGCGGCTGGGTTCCTCGAGCAGCCGATGATCGCGATCACCGGCACCAATGGCAAGTCGACCGTCACCTGGTTCACCGGCCAGCTGCTGCGGGCCGCCGGGCGTCGTCCCTTCGTCGGGGGCAACCTCGGCAACCCACTGTGCGACGCCCTCCTCGCGGATCAGGCTCACGACACGCTGGTGGTCGAGGTCTCCTCCTATCAGCTCGAGCTGATGGGTCCGCTCAAGCCCGACGTCGGGGTGATCCTCAACCTGTCCCCGGATCACCTCGCCCGCCACGGCGACATGGCCGGCTACGCGGCGGCCAAGGCGCGCCTGTTCGCCCACATGGGGGAGGAGCAGCTGGCGATCCTGCCCTGGGGCGACGCCCTGCTGCAGGACGCGGCCCGCCCCCATGGCGGGCGCCGGGGCTGGCTGGGGGGGGCGCCAGGGGTGCGACGCAGCGGGCGCCGGGTGGAGGTGGTCCTCGGGGGGGAGCGACAGCTGCTGTCGCTCGAGGGCTTCGCGGTGCCCGGGGAGCACAACCTCGACAACGCCGCGACCGCGGCCTACCTCGCCCTGGCCATCGGGATCGAGTCCAGGGCAGTGGCTGCGGCCCTGCCGGGGCTGTCCGCCCTGTCCCACCGGATGGAGGTGGTCGCCGAGCTCCGCGGGGTGCGGTACGTCAACGACTCGAAGGCGACCAACCTCGACGCCGCGAGGGCCGGGATCGCCGGGCTGGAGCAGCCCGCGGTGGTGCTGCTCGGTGGTCAGGGTAAGCCCAACCCGGATGGATCGCTGGGCTTTGGCCAGCTACAACCCCACCTCGAGCGCCACCGCGCGGTGGTGGCCTTCGGGGAGGCGGGGCCGCAGATCACCGAGGAGCTCTCTGCTGTGGGCATCGAGGTCCGCCCCACGGGGACCCTCGCCGACGCGCTGGCGCTGGCGTCGGAGCTCGCCCGACCCGGAGACGCGGTGCTCCTGTCTCCGGGCTGCGCCAGCTTCGACGCCTTCGACGACTTCGAGCACCGCGGCCGGGCCTTTGCGGAGCTGGTGTCGCGGTGAGGGGCTCCGCCGCCGCGAGCCACCCCGCGCAGGAGCGGAGCGGTGGGTGGGACTGGCAGCTGCTGATCCTCACCTCGCTGTTGGTGCTGTTTGGCCTGCTGATGATCCAGAGCGCCGGCTCCTGGCGCAGCGATCGGCTCTATGGCGATCCCCTGCACTTTGTGACCCGCCAGCTGCTGGGCCTGGGGGTGGGCGCGGTGGCGGCTGCGACGGTGATCATGGCCCCCTACCGGCTGCTGCGGCTGCTGGCCTGGCCCGCCTATGTCGGCTCCCTGCTGCTGCTGCTGCTGGTGGTGATGACTCCGCTGGGTCACTCGGCCAAGGGCGCCACCCGGTGGCTGTCGCTGGGGGGGGTGACCCTGCAGCCGTCGGAGGCGGCCAAGCTCGCCCTGATCGTGGTGCTGGCCGACTACCTCGCCAACAACCGCGGTCGCCTGGGCGACGTGGTCGGGGTCGGGCTGCCGGGCCTGGGGCTGTTGCTGCCGATGATGGTCCTGGTGATCTTCCAGCGGGACTTCGGGACCACCCTGATTCTACTGGGATTAGCAGGGGTTCTGTTTATCGTAGCGGGCCTGCGGTGGCGCTACGTGGTCGGTGGGCTCAGCACCGGGCTGGCGCTGCTCGCCTCCCTGATCGCGATCGAGCCCTACCGGGTGCGCCGGATGACGAGCTTCCTCAATCCCTTCGTGGATCCCGGAGGGAGCGGCTACCAGGTGGTCCAGGGCTGGATCGCGCTGGCGACGGGGGGACCGTTTGGGGTCGGCCTGGCCCGGGGGGTTGCACAGCAGGAGTTCCTGCCCGAGGCCCACAACGACTTCATCATCGCGGTCATCGGCGAAGAGCTCGGTGCGGTGGGCTTCGTCGCGGCGGTGGGGCTGCTGCTGCTCCTGGTGCGGCGCTCCTTCCAGATCGCCTGCTGTGCACCGGATCTGTTTGGCATGCTCGCTGCAGCAGGGATCGGTGCGATGTTCGCGGCTCAGTCCATCATCAACATCGGGGTCGTCGGTGGGTGCCTGCCCACCAAGGGGCTGGTGCTGCCGTTCCTCTCGTATGGGGCCTCAGCGGCTGTGGTGCACATGGTAAGCATCGGGGTGTTGCTCAAGATCTGGATGGAGTCGCAGCTGCAGGCGGCTCGTCCGCCCGATCGGCGGCCACGGGCGGGGGAGGGGTGATGTTTCGCGGAAAGGTTCGAACGATCCACTTTGTGGGCATCGGCGGGATCGGCATGAGCGGCATCGCCGAGGTCCTGCTGAACCTCGGCTTCGACGTCTCCGGCTCCGATCTCAAGGAGTCCGTGGCGGTGACGCGGCTGAGATCGCTGGGGGCGGTGATCCATCTCGGGCACGATCCGGGCCACGTCGGGGCTGCAGACGTGGTGGTGCGCTCCACCGCGGTCGACCTCGACAACCCCGAGGTCCGCGAGGCCCTCGATCAGGGGGTCCCGGTGATCCGCAGGGCGGAGATGCTCGCCGAGCTGATGCGCCTCAAGTACGGGATCGCGGTCGCGGGCACCCACGGCAAGACCACCACCACCTCCATGCTGGCTAGCTGCCTGGCGGCGGGGGGGCTCGATCCCACCGTGGTGATCGGAGGTCGCCTCGACAGCATCGGGAGCAACGCCAAGCTGGGGGCGGGGGAGTACCTGGTGGCGGAGGCGGACGAGTCCGACGGCACGTTCAACGAGCTGACGCCGACGGTCACGGTGGTCACCAACATCGATCCTGAGCACCTCGATCACCACGGCACGATGGACCACCTCGAGGGAGCCTTCGCCGACTTCGCGAACCGGGTCCCGTTCTATGGCTTCTCGGTGTTGTGCCTAGATCATCCCAGGGTCCAGGAGCTGATGCCCCGGGTGCGGCGGCCGGTGGTGACCTACGGGTTCGCCCACCACGCCGACTACCGAGCCAGCCCCCCGGGCTTCGACGGGATCCGCTCGCGCTTCACCGTGTTCCACCGGGGCGAGGCCCTGGGGGAGATCGTGCTGGGCATGCCCGGGCGACACAACGTCCAGAACGCCACCGGGGCGATCGCCGCGGCGCTGGAGCTGTCGATCCCGTTCGAGCGGGTCCAGGAGGGGCTGCACGAGTTCACTGGGGTCCAGCGCCGGTTCACCCTCGTGGGGGAGCCCGGGGGGGTGATGCTGGTCGATGACTATGGTCACCACCCGGTCGAGATCGAGGCTACCCTCGAGGCGGCGGAGGCGGCCTGGCCCGAGCGCCGGGTCATCGCGGTGTTCCAGCCCCACCGGTTCACCCGGGTCCGGGACCTGTGGAACGAGTTCTGCTCGGCGTTCAACCGGGCAGGGGAGGTGGTGGTCTGTCCGGTGTATGCAGCCGGAGAGGAGCCGATCGAGGGCGTCGATCACGAGCACCTCGCCGCTGAGCTCCGGGATCGGGGCCACCGGGGCACCCGCGCCGTTGGATCCCTCGACGAGGCTGTCTCGCTGCTGACGGACGAGGTGACGCCCGGGGACATCGTGATCACCCTGGGGGCGGGCAACGTCAACCAGGTGGTGCGCGAGCTGATGGAGCGCTTGAGCTGATGGGCGACGGCCCGCCGGTTGCGCTCGTGGGGCTCCTGCCCCGACGGGGCCCGCCACGCGCCGCGGGCCCCGGGCCCCGGGCCCTGGGCGTGTGGAGGAGCTCCGGGGCGAGGCCCTCACCCCCCGGGACGCAGTGGATGGGCAGCGCGTCTTCGTGACGCTGGAGGAAGCCATGGTGGATCGCGGCAGCAGGATCGGGGTGCTCATGGGGGGGCTGAGCACAGAGCGCAGCGTCTCGCTGAAGACAGGGGCCGCCGTCGCGCAGGCTCTGCGCTCAAGGGGCTGGGACGTGGTGGAGGTCCAGGTCGGTCGTGATCTCCCTGCGCGGCTGATCGAGGCGGGGGTCGACGTCGCCTGGATCGCCTTGCACGGTCGCTTCGGCGAGGACGGATGCGTCCAGGGGCTGCTCGAGGTGATGGGGATCCCCTACACCGGCTCGGGCGTGCGGGCGAGCGCCGTCGCGATGGACAAGCTCGCGACCAAGCGCGCCCTGGCCTCCGATCCAACGGTGGTGATGGCCACAGATCACGTGGTCCGCCGGGGGGAGGCCGTGCCCGAGGGGATCGAGCTGCCCGTGGTGGTCAAGCCCCTGGTCGGGGGCTCCACCATCGGGATCAGCATCGCGGGGACCGCCGAGGAGCTGAGCGTTGGCGTCAAGGAAGCCCTGGAGCTGCACCCAGAGGTGTTGCTCGAGGCCTTCGTCGAGGGGGAGGAGATCACCGTGGCGGTGGTGGACGGTCGCGCCCTGCCGGTGGTCCGGATCGTGCCGGAGTCCGGGTTCTTCGACTTCGAGGCCAAGTACACCGAGGGTCGGACCCGCTACGAGGTCCCCGCTGAGATCGATCCGGGCGTGGCGGCGGCGGCTCAGCGGGCAGCGGAGGCGGCCTACCGGGGCCTGGGCTGTCGAGGCCTGGCCCGGGCCGACTTCATCGTGCCCACCGACGGCGCTCCGGTCTTCCTCGAGATCAACACCTTGCCGGGGATGACGGCCACCAGCCTCTCGCCGATGGCCGCCTCCGCCGAGGGGGTGTCCTTCGAAGAGCTGGTGGAGCACGTGCTCAACGGTGCCTCCTGCATGACCGCCGGGATCGGGTAGCGATCGCCCCCCGGAGGGAGGGGGTGTCGATCGTGAGCGGGGGCTCACATCCGAGACAGAGACGCAAACGAGCGCAGACTCACTTTCAACTAAAGGGGAGATCGAGGCTGCCTCAGCGGATGACCTCCTCCCCCGGGAGCTGGTCACGGGTCGCTGGTGATCCCGGCAATTGCGCTGGACGCCTTGAATCCACCCCCTGCCCTGGGTAGAAGAGAAGTACCCCCGTCAACACATCTTCGTGTCGACACCTCTCCTTCCTTTCCTCTCCCAACCTCCTCCCTTGAACCTCAACACTCCAAAAAATCCCGTACGGGGCACGTGGCTGATCCGTGCCTCGATCAGCACGATCACCACCCTGGTGGCCGGCCTCGTCGTGATCTTTGTGGTCCATCCCGATCGGTGGCTGATCGAGCGGGTGGTGTTCGAGGGCGCTGAGCGCGCTCGGATCGCAGAGCTGCGCCACCTCTCGGATCTACGCAACGGCACCCTGGTGTGGGCGGTGGAGCCGCTCGCGATCGCGACCGCGGTGGAGCGCCATCCCTGGGTGCGCTCGGCTGCCGTTCGGGTCATCTGGCCAGACACGGTACACATTCAGGTCGAGGAGCATCGTGTCGCCGCGCTGTTGCACGAACACGATCGGTTGCTGTACATCGGACACGATGGGGCCGCGTTCCTTGTGGCCCAGCCCGCTGATCTGGACTACCCTCACGTCACGGGCATCGGGCGCGAACTCGGTGCAAAGCATCCCCAACTCGGCAACCTCGCGGTGCAGAATGCACTGCACCTGATCGATCGTCTCGATCGAGAAGATCTGGTTGCTCGAGAAGATCTCTCTGAGATCGCCTTCTCTCCCTCCCTCGGGTTCACTGTCCACACAAGCGGAGCTCGCATTGTGTTCGGGCACGGTGACCTCCAGCGTCAGCTCGATCGACTCTCTGCCCTGGTGGCCGAGGGGCTCGATCTAAGGCGCCGGGCGTACATCGATCTCGCTCCCGAGACCGTCGCGATCGTTCGTCCCCTCGAGATCCCCGCCGGGGGCTGACCCCGCACTCTCTCCCTCCCCCACTGGAGCCAGCCATGATCGAGATCATCGAAGAAGAGGAGATCCCGACCGGGGCACGTATCAAGGTGATCGGTGTCGGCGGTGGTGGTGGCAATGCCGTCAACACGATGATCTCCACGGGCCTCACCGGCGTCGAGTTCATCGCGATGAACACCGACTCCCAGGATCTGATGCGCTCGCTGGCGCCCCGCAGGTTCCAGCTGGGCAGCCAGCTGACGAAGGGGCTGGGGGCTGGGGCGAACCCCGAGGTCGGCCGCGAGGCGGCGCTGGAGGATCGCGATCGGGTCGCGGAGCTGGTGGTGGGGGCCGACATGGTCTTCGTCACCGCCGGGATGGGGGGCGGCACCGGCACCGGCGCCGCCCCGGTGATCGCCCAGATCGCGCGGGACTGTGGAGCGCTGACCGTGGCGGTGGTCACCCGACCGTTCTTCTTCGAAGGCAAGCGGCGCCGCCGCCAGGCTGAGGAGGGGATCGAGGCGCTGACCCAGAACGTCGACACCCTGATCACCATCCCCAACCAGCGCCTGGTGGCGATGGCGTCTGAGCGTACCTCGATGCGCGAGGCGTTCCGGATGGCGGACGAGGTCCTGCTCCAGGCGGTCCAGGGGGTGTCTGATCTGATCAACTTTCAGGGCATGGTCAACGTCGACTTCGCCGACGTCCGCACCGTCATGAGCGACAAGGGCGTCGCGCTGATGGGCGTGGGCAGCGCGAGCGGCGAGCACAAGACGGTGGAGGCCGCACAGCGCGCCATCAGCTCGCCCCTCCTCGACGACGTGTCCATCGTGGGCGCCACCTCAGTGATGATCAACATCACCGGCAACGCCAACCTCACCATGTACGAGATCCACGAGGCCAGCTCCCTGATCCAGGAGGAGGCCCACGAGGACGCCGAGGTCATCTGGGGCTGGGTCATCGACGAGTCGATGGAAGACGAGGCCCGAGTGACCGTGATCGCAACCGGTTTCGAGGAGTCTAGGCAGATGCTTCAGCCCCAGTCGATCGAGCGCAGAGTCAACGAGCGGGTCGTCCGCACCACCGGCCCCACCCGCAACCGAGGCCGCGAGCTGCACTCCGGCATCGATCCGATCTACGAGGACTACGACATCCCGACGTTCTTCCGAAACGCAGACTGATGTGAGAGTCGGCCTCGTAACTGTGTAGTTCGAGATGCCCCCTGGAGCCCGCCCCACATGGCCCCCACACTCCCTCACGGGAGGCAGCATGGGGCGGGGTCCTGGGGTGAGCATGAGCACCCGGCCCGACGGGCGTCGGTGGAGTGGTTCGGATGGACCCACATCTGGCGTCTTTGGCCGGTGGACTCCATGGGCTCGTGCAGCAGCCGAGGCTGTTCGGGGTGCACCCGTCGACGACCAGTAGGCTGAGGGCGAGATCCCGGATCGCCGAGGAGCAGCCTCTGCCCAGATGGGCTTCCGCCCGTCGATCTCTCCGGGCAGTGTCCGATCTGCAGAGCGTCTCGCGTCCTGTCGGGAGCAGACCATGGAGCGATCGTGACCACCCACTGGTTCTACACCTTCGGCAAGACCCCGCAGCCAGCGTGCTACCTGCTGCCCGACGGCCAGGCGATCGAGCGGAGCTTTGTCCTGCCCGCGCTCCTCGATCGGGGCTGGCCCGAGGTCGCTGCTGCGAACGCCACGTTCCACGGCTTTGTCACCAACGAGCTCAAGCGACCGATCCAGCACCCGGAGAGCGCCTACCAGGGGCAGAGCCCGGTGGAGGTGTTTCGCGCTCAGCTCGAGCCAGGTCTCGCCACGCGGGTGACCCGGACCTGGCAGGATCCCGACTACAACGTCGATGATCGCGATCTGGGGCGGGTGGTGGATCGGGTCCTGTCGACGGTGAGCGACGGTGACGTCGTGCTGATCGAGCTGACCAACGGCCTGCGCCACGTGACCACCGGCCTGCTGCTGGCGGCGGGTCTGCTCCGCACCCTGCACCCAGGGCTCGAGGTCCGGGCGGTCACCTACGCCGACTTCAGCAGCGATCCGGTGCCCGAGGGAGTCGAGACCCAGCTGCGCCGGGCCAGCCGGATCCATGATCTGGCGCCGATGCTGGAGCTGTTCTCCTGGGCGGTCGCCGGCGATGCGTTCAGCCGGTCCCTCGATCCCAAGCCCCTGATCGAGCTGCTGAGTCGGTGGCACGGTGCACTGAACCGGGGGTGCCATGAGGGGCGCCTCGACGGGCAGGCGGTGGGGGCGGTCCAGGCGGTGCGCAAGGCCCTGGCCAAGGTGGGGCCGGCCCTGGCCCTGGGCTGGCCCCGGGACGTGGCCGAGGCCCTGGCCCGGACCCGCCGGGCGCTGGGAGAGCTGATCGAGGGCGACGCCGCCCGGGTCCTGGCTGAGCTCGACGCTGCACCCGCCGCCCACGCCCTCCGGATCGCCGCCGGGCGGTTGGACGGGCTGACCGCGGTGGATGCTGATCCAGACGTGCTCGACGTCGAGCGCCTGAGGTTCGATCTCGATCTCGTCGAGCAGCTCCGGGACGCGAGTCGCCACGGAGACGCGGTGCGGATCCTGCGCGAGTGGCTGGTCAACGCGACCCTGCTCGCCCACGGTGAGGCTGAGGGCTGGCTGGATCACACCACCCGGCAGGCGGCGGAGGCCCGGCTGTGGCAGCAGACCCACGTCACCGAGCTGGGGCGCCACTGGGCGAAGGTGACGGCGCTGCGCAACGCGGCCAGCCACGCCCGCATGAACGCGTCCCACGAGGCACGCCCGGCGAGCATCGCGACCGCCCTCGACGAAGTGCCCGCGGCCCTCCGGGTCCTGGTGGGCGAGGGCTGGTTGCTCGCACCGCTGCGGTGGGAGCCTAAGCACTCCCCGAGGCGCTGGCTCGCCAACGCGCTCAGCCTGAACATGATCGGGAGCCTCGGGGATCGGGGGCGCCTGACCGTGACCGAGCTTCAGCTCGACGACGCCCGTGCGCTGTCCTGGGAGTCCTGCGTGGGCCACGAAGACACCGCGGCCGTGCTGTCAACGCTCCTGGGGCGGCCGGTGGAGGTCCGGCGGGTCACGGTGAAGCTCGAGGGCGGAGACGAGCTGCTGGTCGCCCAGCTCGACGGGCCCAGGCTGCCCGCCGGGGCCCGGACGCTGCCCGCAGGGGCGCGGTTCCGGTGGTTCCTGGTCTCGTTCGAGGGATCGTGATCCAGGTGTCCGACCTGGCCCGCGCAGCGGGTCTTGTGTTCTTCTTCGGTGTCTCGTTGTGGGCTCTGATCGGTGGCGCGCCGATGTGCGGCAGAGCCAGAGTAGGCGGCGCGCCGAGGCGAACGAGGCCCGGTCGGCGGTGGTGATCCCGTGCTCCCTGCCGCCGGCGAGGGCCTGGCTCGAGTCGCGGGTCCCCTTGGCATCGGAAGCCCGCCTGCGGGCAATCGCCGAGCCTCCGGTCCCCGGCTCGAGGTGGATCGAGCTGTTGGTGCGGCCCCTCGAGGTGCACCGTGGGAGGGTCGAGCGGGTGATCCTGTCGATCGCTCCATCCAGTCCGGTACCGGAGCCCCGACCTACAGGATGCATTGGTCGCCCTGCTCCAGGCTGTGATCATCGGCGACGGGGAGCGGGTGGGGGAGCCGCCCGAGGTCCGGCTGGTCCCGCTCGAGGACGTCAACAACGCCGAGGTGGTCCGGGCGCTGGCCTCCGAAGAGCTGCGCCGGTTGATCGAGCTCGGGCTCACCGCACCGGAGATCGTGATCCAGATCACGACCGGGACCGCGGCGATGAGCGTGAGCCTGGCGCTGGCTGCCACAGTCCACCGGATCGAAGTGCAGCACTTCCCCAAGTTTCCCCCAGCTCGGCGGCGACACGCCGCCCGCGAGCCACCCGGGGGTGGGGCTGCTGCGCGGGGTCCCGGGGCTGCTGCCGATCCGGATCGACGTCGAGACACCGATCGGGCCCGCTGCCGCCTCGAGGAGGTGCTGCGCTAGCTCAGCGCCACCGGATCGGGGAAAGATCCCGACCTGGGTCCGATCGGGGAGGGCTGGTGCGTCTGGAGATCAGGAGCGCGTTCAGCGCTGCGTCCACCCGGAGGCATCAGGCATGGAGTGGCTCTACCTCGACGAGTCCGGCTCCTTCGAGGGGCCCACCCCCGAGGCGGGGTGCTTCGTGGGGGGCCTGCTCACCACCTCGCCCCCCGCGGCGGTGGCCGGGAGGCTGCGCGCCCTCGTCGATGATCTGGTCAGAGATGGCCTGATCAAGGTCCGGACCGAGCCGAGCGGGCTGCACGCCACCGATCTGCGCTGCGCGTTGGGGGGCAGCAAGCTCGAGCTGCTGCGCTCGCGCTGTGTCGAGGCGCTCGGTGGACTCGATGCCCTGAGGCTGGCGAGCTGCCGCTGGGTGGCGGACGCCGAGATCTCGGTGGCGCAGGCCTCCGACGCCCGGGCGTTCAACCGCTACCTCCGGATGTGGGGCACCCTGGTGCGCCATGCGGCCTGGTACCCGTGGTGGGAGGCACCACCGCTGCAGATCTGCACCGCGCAGCGCTCGTTCCCCCGGGCTGAGCTCTCCGCCGACGATCGGCTGCTCGCCGATGCGTATCGACCCCAGCAGCTGGGGGGGCGTCCCGGGGTCCGGGTCGCCGGCGAGGAGCAGCTGCCCCAGATGCTGCGGGGGCTGGTCGGGCACCTGCCCAGGGCCCCGTTCGCTCGCCCGATCGCGGGAGCACAGGTCGGGCGCTCGCTGGATCGGGCGACCTGGAGATCGGTGGAGGCTGCTCCCCACCTGGCGGGGCTGCTCTTTGCCGATCTGGTCTGCGATCTTATCCGGAGCGGGGCTGCCCCCCAGCGGTGGGAGCACCTTGAGATCGCCTATCACCCCGGGTGGCAGGAGTTCGAGGAGCTCGCCAGGGCCTGCACCGACGCGGGTGATGCCCTCGAGGCTCTGCTGGCGGTGGCCCTCGGCGAGGCGTGGCTGACCGGTGGTCCTGCGGTGGTGGAGCGCGGTCGAGTCTACGCCGATCGCCTGATCGGGGGCGTTCTCGGCGCCGCCGGGCCCCGGATCCAGGCGCTGGCGGTGGAGGTCGCGTCGCGGGATCTGGGGCGCAGGGAGGCGCGATCGCCCCGGGCCGATCGGATCTTCGGTCCCGGCGGGTTGTCCGAGCCTCCCCTTGAGGCCGGTCACCTGCGGGAGTGGGTCGAGCGCACGATCTGGGCCAACCACCGCGGCGACGTCGGCGGAGGTCGGCAGGAGGGGGTGGCCCGACGCCTGGTGGCCCTGATGGATCTCGAGGTTGAGGCCGCCCTGGAGCACCTCGAGAACGTGGCTCACCTGGCGGTGGCCCACCAGGACGACTTCGATCTCGAGGCCGCGGTGGCGCTGGTCGAGCCGTGGCAGCAGCGGGCGGCCTCGGTGGCGGGGCTGTTCCCCGGGGGGCGCTGGGCCGCCTTCGGTCGGCTCACCAGCAACCTGGCCCAGTCGCTGGCGATGCGTCGGGCCGACGGCGATCTGGAGCGAGCGGTGGCCCTGATGGGGGTGGCGCGCAGGCACCTCCATGGGCCACTGGATCTGGATCAGTGGGCGTGCCACGCTGCCAACCTCGCGGCCCTGGCTGGAGATGCGCTCCTGCTCGAGTCCGCTTGGGTCGAGCTGTTCGGCAGTGCCGATCCTGACGCCGGGATCGAGCACCTGATCGGGCACCGCTTCGGGCCCGGAGAGCGGCTGACGCCGTTGTTTCGCAGCACCGTAGTGACCCGGACCGCGCGGGTGGGGCGCGGCCCGGTGGCCGACGCGCTCAGGGGGCGGCTGGCCGATCCGGGGCTCTGGCTCGGGCTGGTGGATCGGATCACCGGGGCCGACGATGGCCATCCGCTGGAGCGGTACCTCCGCCACCTGGCCGAGCTGGCACCAGCGGGCGAGGGGGCGCAGGCCGAGGCGCTGGTGGAGCGCGCCCTCGGCGTGCTCCCGGGCAGCCGGGTAGCACCGCTGCAGGGGTCGTGCACCTGTGCTGCGGTGGCCCTGGCTCGGCTGCGCCTCGGGGATCAAGCCCGGGCGCAGGCCCTGGGGGCCCGGGTGCTGCCCATCCTGCTGCAGCGGTTCGAAGCCAACCCATGGGCCGCACCCACCGTGCTGTGTCTGGAGAAGGGCCTCGAGGGGGGCTGGCTGCTGGGCGCGGTCCAGGGCCTGCAGCGGGAGATCACGGCCGAGACCCTCGGAGCCTTCGTCGAGCGGTTTCGGTACGAGTGGCGGTGAGGTCGCCTTGATCCTCTACAAGCCGGTGCTGTTGTCGCCGACGCAATCCAAACACGAGGAGCCCGGGTGCATCCAGACGAGATCCAGGAGCTCTTGCGCCATCACCAGCAGCGCCTGTGGCGCGTCGCGGTGTACCAGGCCCGCACCCGCCCGGGGCTCGATCCCGAGGAGCTCTCCCAGCAGGCGGCCGAGGAGTTCCTCCGGCGGCAGGAGGCCTGGTTCGCCCAGCCCCCCCGCGACAGCCGCGCCGCCCAGGCGTGGACCCTGCTGCGCCATGGGCTGCTCCACGCGGTGACCCGGCACGACCGCCGCCAGAGGGTAGAGCGCAGGCTGTCCCTCGAGCCGGCGGGGGGCCTGGATCTGCTCGAGGAGCGCGATCTGACCACCGGCGAGCTGCGCGTGGCGGGGGAGCAGCGGTGGATCGACGCCGAGGCCGAGGTGTTGCTGCGTCAGGCCCTCGAGGCGCGGATCGCGGGCCTGAGCAACCCGGTCTACCGGCTGGTGATCAAGGCGATCGACGTGCGGCGCCTGCTCGGGCCGGGCGACTTCGAGCAGGCCGACGGGCACCGGGTGGGCGGAGCACGGGCCTTTGTGCGCCCGTGGGCCCAGGCCGCAGAGCTGATCCTGGGTCGCCCCGCGCGCCCGGCGGATGAGGCGTGGCGGCGGTTCGTGGCGCTGTGCATGCGCACCGAAGGTGATCCCGACACCTCGGTGGACACCCGCGAGGTGAAGCTCGCCACTCGATGGCTCGATCGGAACCTGTCTCGGGCCAGGACCGCGCTGGTCGCGGGCTGATGCGGCTCCTCAGGATCCGGCCGGGCCGCCCCGGGAGCAACCAGCTGGTGAGCCACACCCTGCGGCACTTCGTCCGGGAGGGCTCTGGGTTCGAGCGATGCGTCGAGGCGGGCACCGTCGATGGGGCCGAGGCCCGGGGGCTGTTGCTGGACGCAGGGGTGCCCCGGGCACAGATCGCCGCGCTGCCCCACAGCGACCCTGAGCTACGACACCAGCCCGGCCACGAGCGCTGGTGGGCGTCGGGGAGCCTCGAGGTGGTGATCTCGATCCACGATCAGGGCTATGCGCCCCGCTATGAGGCGATCCTGGCCAAGCACCTGCCGCCGCGCTCCCCGAGCCCGGTGTGGAGCCGCTCAGGCCGGCGCTGGACCCTCGAAGACCCGGGCAGCGGCGCTCGGATCGTCGCGGCCGAGGTCCGCGGGGGCACCGCCCTGCAGGTGATCTCGGCCCTGCGCCCCGCCGTGACGCGCTCGCCCGAGCCGGTGCTCCGGAGCCCGGAGGGCGACGTGCTGGCCGAGATTTTGAGGGGATCCCGTCGGTGAGTGTCCGATCCGGACCGATCCCTGCGTCTGTGCCATAGACCCCCTGGGGGGAGGAGCCTGTGACCCACCGACCCGATCGCGACGCCCTCAAGGTCCTGATCTCCAGCCTTGAGGCCCGGATCCCGGGGCTGCGACAGCAGATCGACGTGGCCGACCCATCGAGCGACGATCTGATCGCGGTGCTCGAGCTGATCGCCAGGCTGGACGCGGCCCTGGGGGGGGAAGATCCCCTGCGGCTTCGTCTCGAGGCGGTGCTGCCGCTGCGGGGGGCGCTGGCGGCGTCGCTGCGCTCCCGGTTCGTGCCCGGCCTCCTCGAGCCGTTGATCGAGCGCGGCGATCGGGTGGTCGGGGCCCTCGGGGGCGAGCCCGCTCCAGAGGACGATCCGGTGCCGTGGGCCCGCGATCTGCTGGCGGTGGCAGCGGTGCACCCCCACCTCGATCCAGCGGGCCAGGCCGAGGTCGAGCGAGTGCTGGCCCATGCCCACACCCTGATCGCGCTATACCCCGAGCGGTTCGTCGCGCTGCCCGCGCTCGCGGCCGATCGGTTCGAGCTGGAGGCTCCGGGGGAGCAGGGGGGCCTGATCGTGCAGCTGCTCGAGCTGTTCGGTCGGGTGCCGTACCGGGCCCTGGAGCAGCAGGTGCTGAGCGCCCCCGGGGACGCCCCGCTGGCCCCGTTCCTCCAGCGCGCCCTGGCGCAGCGATCCGCCGAGGTGATCCCGATCCACGGGCACCCGCGCTTCACCGCGGCCCGGGCCCCTGGGGTCGAGCGCGGCGCGGCCTGGGTGGGGCTCACCCTGCACGGGCCGCCGGAGGAGCGGCTCGCCGCGGCCTCCTCCGAGCTGCCCGAGGTCGACGATGCGGCCTGGGTAGTGCTCCACGAGGACGAGCGGTGGCTGATCGAGGCCACCGAGCTTTCAGAGGCGCAGGGCGGCACCAGCCTGCTGCTGCGGATCCATGCCGACGAGGCACAGCAGGACGCGCTGGCCCAGGCCCGGATCCTGAGTCCCGACGGTGCGGCGGTGCCCACCCGGACCCTGCGCTTCGAGGGGGCGAGCTGGTGGGTCGAGCCCCGGGCTCGGGGTGGGCTGGTGATCGAGCTGCCCGGCCTGTCGATCCCGGTCCAGATCGAGCGGCCCGGGTCATAGCGTGGCGTTATCAGCTTGGGACCTCGGCGATGTGCGGGGGGCGGTGATGGCTGCGCTGGGGGCCCTCGAGGCGGCCCGCGGCCCACGGCGCTCTCGGCAGCTCGATCAGCTTGCGTTGCTGCTGGAGCGGGCTGATCCCGGCGCGCTGTCGGGGGCCCCGAGCACGCTGCAGCGACGGCTCGGGGCCGCCGGCCTCGAGAGGGGGCTGGCGCGGCTGTTCGCCCCCCGGGCGCTCCAGCCTGGGCAGGTCTGGTTCCCGGTGGCGCTCGACGACGGCCGGGCTGTGCTCCGGCTGCTGTGCGTCGGCTGGCGCCGCCTCGAGCCCCCCAGGTTCGAGCCCGGTCCGCAGCTCAGCGACACCGTCGAGCGGGCCGGGGCGTGGATCCGGGCAGAGCTGCCGCCGTGCCCGCCGGCGACCGAGCTGGGGTGGTGGCTCGAGCCCGATGTCCCGTCCAACCGGGCCCTCGACGGGGGCTCGGTGGGGCTGGCCGCCCTGGCGGCGTGGACGTCGTGGGTCCTGCGGGTGCCGCTGCCCGATGAGCTGGCGCTCACCGGCTGCCTCGCCCCCCGGGGCGCAGATCTGCAGATCGCCCGGGTCGATCCGCACACCCTGCCGGCCAAGATCCAGGCCGTGGTAGACCGGGGGCTGCGCACCCTGGGGGTGCCGCCCGGTCAGGAGCGCGCCATGCCCGGGGCGCTCCAGCTGGAGCCGGTGGCCCGGGCCCAGGAGCTGCTCGAGTGGCTGTTCACCCACCATGGGCTCGAGCGACACCGCCGGATCGAGGTCGCCTCCGAGGCGGTGGAGCTGGACCCAGCCGAGATGCGGCTGATCTCGCTGCTGCTGGCTGCACCAGGGGCGCTGGCCCTCGAGCAGCTCGACGCGGCGATCTTGCTCGAGGGTGGCTGGCCCCAGGGGGACGGGGGGAACTTGCTGCACGCCGCCGCGCTGCTGGATCGGCTGGCCACCCGGGGCATGGTCCGCGCAGATCCAGACGATCGGTGGGAGGCGGTGCCAGCCCATCCCTGGGTCCACCGCCACAGCGGCAGCTCTGCGCGCTGGCAGGCCTGCGCCCACCGGGCCCTGGCGCAGGTGTGTCCCGATCCGGTCGTGGCCCTGGGCCACCGCCTCGCCGCTGGGGAGGAGGCCACCGGGGAGCTGGAGGCCCAGCTCGGGGCCATCTCGTCTCCCCGGGAGCTGCTCGGGCAGCTCGACGTGCTGGCCGGCGGGGAGGCGGTCGCCCGAGCGGTGCGGCGGCTCCCGCCCCGGGGCACGGTCGGCGCCCTCCGGCTGTGCTGGGGCGCCCTCGGGCTGCCCTGGCCCTGTGCCCGGGTGGCGGCCGTGGCCCTGGGGGCCCACGAGCCCCGGGATCAGCTCTACGGGGTCCAGGCGGTGCTCGAGGCCACCCTGCACCTGATCGCGGCCGTTGCGGTGGCCCTGGGGGTGCCCGATGCGAGCCATGGCCTCGATCGACGGCCCTCGTTCGGGGGGCTGGCGTCCACCGGGTTGGCGCTGATCGACGCCCCCGGGGTCCACCCCGTGGCCGAGGCTCTCAGGCCGATCCTGGCGGCCCAGCGAGGCGAGATCACGGACCTGGTGCGGCAGATCAACCACGCGCTGCACGCCCCCGGGGCGGTGGCCCTGCTGGGGCGCAGCCGGGGCCACGAGCGGGCCGGGGTACAGCTCGACGCGGTGCTGGTCCGGGCGTGTCCGCTGGTGGAGGAGCTGGCCGGAGCCCTCTCGGGCTTGGTGATCCGGGGCGTGGGGCGGGAGCTGGTGGTGGAGGCCCCCGGGGGCACGCCCCTCGGGCTCGGTCGGCAGCTGCGGGTGCTGGGGGAGGGGGAGGCGCAGCGCGCCTCGTTCTTCCGGGGCCTGGTGGATGGGCGAACGCGGTGGTGGTCGTACGAGGACGCCCGGGTCATCTGGCCCGAGGGGGCCCCGTTCCCGGCGACGGGCCCGGCGATCCCCGAGGCGGTGCCCCGGGATCGGCTGCCCCAGCCCCTGGCCCGGCTGCAGATCCTGGCCGGCCGGCCCGGGGCCGACGATCCACACGTGCGGCTGGGGATCGCCGAGCTGTACCTGGCGGTGGTGCTGCGGCTGGTGTGGTTCCCCCGGCTGGTGTCGTCGGGGCAGCCCCCGGTGCTGGAGCATGGGCCCGACTGGCTGAGCCGTATGAACCACCGCAAC
Organism: Deltaproteobacteria bacterium; assembly: GCA_011376105.1. Classification (GTDB taxonomy): domain Bacteria; phylum Myxococcota_A; class UBA796; order UBA796; genus DRPG01. The sequence continues at coordinate 1,034 of DRPG01000444.1, read as the reverse complement.
CTGATCCGGCAGCTCGAGGCGCGGGCGCCGGATCACGAGCTGGCCTCGGTGCGGCCCACCCTGTGGCGGGTGGTCGATCGGCTCGAGCGCCTGGGCCACGCCCCGCGGCCCCTGCCGGGTGGGGGGGGGCACCTCGACGAGATCGAGGCCGGGCTGCGGGTGCTGGACGCTGCGGCTCCGTGGGGCCGTGGGGAGGAGCTGGTGGGCTGGGACGGGGAGCGGTGGCTGCCCCTGGTCGGTCCCCGCGCTCCTGCGGGCCTTGAGCGTCCTGGGCGGGTGGCCCTCCGGGGCGGCGCCGGGCTGCGCGAGCTCGGGCCCTGGGCGGTGGTGCAGCGGGGCGAGCTGTGGTGGCTCGCCGAGCGGCGCCGGGCCCGGCGCAGCGCTCCGCTGGCGGGCACCCGGGGGCGCTTTGTGCGCGTGCCCCATGGCGACGCCCCGCTGGAGGAGGCGGTGGGGGCGTGGCGCCCCGCCGGTGGCCTGGAGCTGGAGCTCGAGTAGCGACCGGTGGATCAACCCAGGCCCGCCAGGCGGTCGGCGATCTCCGGATCGTAGTCGTCGCCGAGCTCGGTCTGGAGCCGCTGGTGGAGCACCTCGGCGATGGCGTGCCGCAGGCCCCCAGCGGTGCGCTGCTCAGGCCGGAGGGACCAGCACCCGCCGTCGTGGCGCTCGAGCACCCGGGCCTTGAAGCACAGGCTCCAGATCTTGCGCAGATCGGTCAGGGTGTGCTCTAGACCGCGGTCGGTGGCCAGCTGGTGCAGCCCGGCGAGGGAGGTCTCTTTGTCGGCGAGCTGATCCTCTGCGGCCTCGAACACCTCGGGCACCAGCGCCAGCAGATCTCGCTGCAGCCGGGACTCGATCAGGCGGATCCCCTGCTTGCGCAGCGCCCTGCGGTGCGGCCCTCCGGGGGGGCTGCCCGCGGACAGGCGCTCTCCGGTGAAGGCTCCACCCCGCACGTCGCGGTGGACCGGGAAGATCAGCTCGCACGCGCCGCAGCCCCCCTCTGAGTGAGGACGGCCCCAAGAGTCAGGCGCAGC